>NZ_CANNEZ010000002.1:0-300000 GCF_947503795.1 uncultured Jannaschia sp.
ACCACTACGGCGAGGCGCTTATCGAGAAGATCTGCCACGGCAACTGGCTGCGGCTTCTGGAGCGGAATTGGGGCGGCGAAGACCCCGGCCGCGATCAACGACAAGGAGAGAAAGAATGAACCTGTTCACACGCACCCTCGCGGGGGTGGGCCTCGCGGCGACGCTCCTGACCGGGACGGCCACGATCGCGATAGCCGAGACCCCCGACAACATGCTCGTCATCGCGCACCGCATCGACGACCTGACATCGCTGGATCCGGCCGAGAGCTTTGAGATCCAGGGCTCCGACGCCAGCCGCAATATCTACATGAAGCTGGTGAACCTGTTCCCCGACGATCTCGAGGCCGGCTACCAGCCCGAGATCGCCGAGAGCTGGGAGGTGTCCGAGGACGGGCGCACCATCACCTTCACCATCCGCGAGGGGCTGACCTTCCATTCGGGCAATCCGATCCGGGCCGAGGATGTCGAATTCTCGCTGCGCCGCGCGGTGCTGATGGACAAGACCCCGGCCTTCATCCTCAAGCAATTCGGCTTCACCCCCGAAAACGTCGAGCAGACCATCGTGGCCGACGGCAACACCATCTCGATCACCACCGACCAGACCTACGCGACATCCTTCGTGCTGAACTGCCTCACGGCCACGATCGGCGGCGTCGTCGACAAGGAACTGGTGATGGCCAACGAGGTCGACGGCGATTTCGGCAACACCTGGCTCAAGACCAACTCCGCGGGCTCGGGCGCCTACAAGCTCGTCTCGTGGAAGCCCAACGAGAGCCTGACGCTCGAGTCTAATCCCGACTTCTATCTCGGCGCCCCCGAGATGGAGCGCGTGATCGTGCGCCACGTCACCGAGAGCGCCAGCCAGCGGCTGCTGCTGGAGCGGGGCGATATCGACGTGGCCCGGAACCTCAACCCCGAGGACATCCAGGGTGCGTCCGGGGCCGAGGGCGTCGAGATCGCCGAGGAGCTGCGGGGTCGGCTGATGTATGTCGCGCTCAACCAGAAGCATCCCGAGCTGTCGAAGCCGCAGGTGCGGCAGGCGTTCAAGATGCTGATCGACTATGAGGGCATGGAGAACTCGTTCCTCAAGGGCGCCTACACGACGCATCAGAACTTCCTGCCCCGGACCTATCTCGGGGCCGTGGACGAAAACCCGTTCACCTACGACGTCGAGGCGGCACGCGCCCTGATCGAAGAGGCGGGCGTGCCCGAAGGCCTCGAGATCGAGCTGGGTGTCCGCGAGGCGCAGGAGCGGATCGAGATCGCGCAGGCGCTGCAGAACGCGGCCGCGCAGGTGGGGATCACGATCAACATCACCGTCGGCACCTCGGCCCAGATCCTGGCCCGCTACCGCGCCCGCGAACTCGACCTCTATGTCGGGGCCTGGGGTCCGGATTACCCCGATCCGCACACCAACGCGGGCACCTTCGCCTACAACCCGGACAATTCCGACGAGGCGAACGCCACCGGCCTTCTGGCCTGGCGCAACAGCTGGGACACCGGCGGGCTGACCGAGATGGTCGACGCCGCCGTGATCGAGCCCGACCGGGACATGCGCGCCCAGATGTATCGCGACATCCAGGCCCAGTTCCGCGAGACCTCGCCCTTCGCGGTGATGTTCCAGCTGACCGAGCAGATCGGGCTTCGGGACAATGTCGACAACCTGTCGCTTGGCGGGCCGATCACCAATGCCGCGTATTGGAACGTAACGAAGGGCGAATAAGCGCCCATCGTTCCACCAGACCGGGGAGGCGCGCGCCTCGCGCCTCCCCATCCGTCCGAGGACCAGCCATGGCCGTTTCCGACCCAGAACCCCGCCGCCGCGCGCCGCTTGCGCCGTGGTTCACGGGCACGCTCAAGACCGTGGGCTCCATCGCGGCCACGATGCTGGGCCTTCTCTTCGTGACGTTCATCATCGGGCGCGTCATGCCCATCGATCCCGTGCTGGCCATCGTCGGCGAGCGCGCGTCGCAATCGACATACGACGCCGTCTACCAGCAGCTCGGGCTCGACCGGCCCCTCATCGTACAGTTCGGCATCTATGTCTGGGACGTGGTCCGCGGCGATTTCGGCATGTCGATCCTCAACGCCCGCCCCGTGGCCGAGGATATCGCCCGCGTCTTTCCCGCCACGCTGGAGCTGGCGACCATCGGCGTCATCATCGGCATCGTCATCGGCATCCCGCTGGGCGTCGCCTCGGCCGTCCGGCAGGGCAGCTGGATCGACCAGATCGCCCGGGTCGTCGCACTCGTCGGCTACTCGATGCCGATCTTCTGGCTGGGCCTGATCGGGCTTTTGATCTTCTACGGCATCCTCGGCTGGGTGGGAGGGCCCGGACGGCTGGGCATCTTCTACCAGGACATTGTGCCCGACCGCACCGGCATGATCCTCGTCGACAGCGCGATCGCTGGAAACTGGGACGTCTTTCGCAACGCGTTCAGCCATATCGTGCTGCCCGCCTCGCTTCTGGGATATTACTCGCTGGCCTATATCAGCCGCATGACGCGCTCGTTCATGCTCGAACAGCTCAGCGCCGAATACATCACCACCGCCCGTGTGAAGGGCATGTCGGAATGGTCGGTCATCTGGGGCCACGCGTTTCGCAACATTCGCGTCCAGCTCATTACCGTCATCGCGCTCAGCTACGCGAACCTTCTGGAGGGGTCGGTCCTGACCGAGATCATCTTCGCCTGGCCCGGCATCGGCAGCTACATCACCACGGCGCTTCTCGCGGCGGACATGAACGCGGTGCTGGGCGGCACCGTCGTCGTCGGCCTGATCTTCATCTGCCTCAACATCTTCTCCGACCTGCTCTACCGGGTCTTCGATCCGAGGTCGAAATGAGCGATGCCACCCCGACGGACGCGGGCGGGCGCGCCTGGCTGACCTCCGACACGCCTGCCTCGCGCCGGCAGGCCAAGGCGGCGGCGATCTATCAGGGCTGGCTGAACTTCCGGTCGAACACGCTGGCGATGGTGGGGCTGGGCATCCTCGTGCTTCTGCTGGCCATCGCGGCCTTCGCGCCGCTCCTGGCGCCCCATGACTGGATGGCGCAGGATCTCGGCAACCGGCTGCAACCGCTGGGCACGCCCGGCCACCTCCTCGGCACCGACAGCCTTGGGCGCGACATCCTCAGCCGCCTGATCTACGGCAGCCGGATCACCCTCTACATCGTGGCGCTGGTGGCCCTCATCGCACCTGTCGCGGGCCTCCTCGTGGGGACGGTCGCGGGCTATACGGGCGGCTGGGTCGACGCCGTCCTGATGCGGATCACCGACATCTTCCTCGCCTTTCCCCGCCTCGTGCTGGCGCTGGCCTTCGTCGCAGCCCTCGGCGCGGGGATCGAGAACGCCGTCATCGCCATCTCGCTGACCGCGTGGCCGCCCTATGCCCGGATCGCGCGGGCCGAGACGCTGACGATCCGCTCCTCGGACTACATCAGCGCGATCCGCCTGCAGGGCGCGGGCCCGCTCCGGATCATCACCAAGCATATCTGGCCGCTCTGCATCTCGTCGCTCATCATCCGCGTCACGCTCGACATGGCGGGCATCATCCTCGCCGCCGCGGGCCTGGGCTTTCTCGGCCTCGGCGCGCAACCGCCCAGCCCCGAATGGGGCGCCATGATCGCCGAGGGGCGTCGCTTCATCCTCGACCACTGGTGGGTCGCCACCGTCCCCGGCCTCGCGATCTTCACCGTCTCACTGGCGTTCAACCTTCTGGGCGACGGGCTGCGCGATGTGCTCGACCCCAAGAGCGGGGGCCATTCATGAGCGCCGATCCCCTGCTCGACGTACAGAACCTCCACGTCCGCTTTCCGACCCGCCAAGGCCTCTTCGAAGCGGTGCGCGGCGTGTCCTTCACGCTCGGCCGCGAACGCCTCGGGATCGTCGGCGAAAGCGGGTCGGGCAAGTCCATGACCGGCCGCGCGATCCTGCGCCTGATCCGCCCGCCCGGTCAGGTCGAGGCCGACCGCATCGCGCTCGACGGCGTGAATCTGCCGGATCTGGACGAGGCGGCGATGCGCAAGATCCGCGGCCAGCGTATCAGCATGGTCATGCAGGATCCCAAGTTCAGCCTGAACCCGGTCATGCGCGTCGGCGACCAGCTGATCGAGGCCTACCGCCTGCACGCCAAAGGCAGCCGCCGCGCCGCCCATGCCAAGGCGGTCGAGATGCTGGATGCCGTGTCGATCAACGACCCCGAACGGGTGATGCGCGCCTACCCGCACGAGGTCTCGGGCGGCATGGGTCAGCGGATCATGATCGCGATGATGCTGATCCCCGACCCCCAGATCCTGATCGCCGACGAGCCGACCAGCGCGCTCGACGTGTCGGTCCAGCGGCAGGTGCTGACCATCATGGACGATCTCGTGCGCGATCGCGGCATGGGTCTGATCTTCATCAGCCACGACCTCAACCTCGTCGCCGATTTCTGCGACCGGGTGCTGATCATGTATGCGGGCCGCGTAGTCGAGACCTGCGATGCCAAGCGCCTGCACGAGGCGACCCATCCCTACACGCGCGGCCTGCTCGACGCGCTGCCCCGCCTCGACCGCCCGGTCGAGAAGCTCGCGGTTCTCCAACGCGACGCGGCCTGGGCCGACGCGCCATCGGCGCCCTCATGAACGCGATCGAGATCGAGGGGCTGGATGTCTGGTTCGGCGAAGGGGCCGACCGGGTCGAAGCCGTCCGCGGCGCGACCTTCACGGTGCCCGAGGGGCGGAGCTTCGGCCTCGTCGGCGAGAGCGGGTCGGGCAAGTCCACCATCCTGCGCGCCATCACCGGGCTTGCGCCGAACTGGACGGGACGGATCGCGATCGAAGGCAACGAACTCGTCGGCGCCAAGCGGCAGCGCAGCTTCTTCAAGCGGGTCCAGATGGTGTTCCAAGACCCTTATGCGTCGCTGCACCCGCGCCATTCCGTCGATCAGGTCCTGTCCGAGACGCTGCAACTCCACGGCATCCCCGATATCGACCGGCGGGTGCCGAAGCTGCTGTCGGATGTGGGGCTCGGGCCGCGCTTCCGGTTCCGCTACCCGCATCAACTGTCCGGCGGCCAGCGTCAGAGGGTGGCCATCGCGCGGGCCCTGGCCGGCGAACCGGACGTTCTCCTCCTCGACGAGCCGACATCGGCGCTCGACGTCTCGGTGCAGGCCGAGATCCTGAACCTGCTGACGGATCTCCGGGCCGAGCGCGGCCTGACCTACCTGATGGTCTCCCACGACCTGCCGGTGATCGGGCATATGTGCGACGAGCTGGCCGTGATGCGCGGCGGCGAGATCGTCGAGGTCATGGATGTCGATCGCCTGCGAACGATGACGCCTTCGCATCCTTACACCAAGGAGCTGATCGCAGCCTCGGCGCTCTGATTGGGCAGGGATGCCACCGGACCCGTGCCGCCTCGATGCCGCCCCCTGACGGATCGGCCCGCGCGCGATCCTCGCGCAGGGAACCACCGGGCGGCCACCCGGTGCGACCTTCTGATCTATGCCGGCCCCGGCTCGGAGGCCTCCGCGCCCGCCGCGAAGATCACGCCGCGGTTCATCAGCCCGCCCGGGTCGAGCGCTGCCTTGATCGCCCGCATGGCCGCAAGTTCGGACGGTTGCGCAAGACGCGCCAGTTCGGCGGCCTTGAAGCGTTCGATCCCGTGTTCGGCGCTGATCGCACCGCCGAGATCGACCACGACGTCGTGCAGCCGCGCGGTCAGTTCGGGCGCGATCCCGGCATAATCGGCACACGGCAACGCGGCCAGTCGCGCTCGGCCGCGAGGCGTGGCTCGACCATCCGCACTTCGCCGATCGGGCCGCGCGCGCGACCCATGCCGAAGCGATGGACGCGGCCCTGATCGACGCGCTTGCCCCTCGCGACGCGCCGGATTGGGAGCGAAGCTTCCGGGCGGCGGGCGTCCCTGCCGCGTGCCTGCAGACGCTCGACGCCGCACTGGCCATGCCGCAGATCGCGGCGCGCCGCTTTCTCGCGACCATGGGCGATGCGGCCGTTCCCACCCTGCCGTTCCGCATCGGCGGCCAGACCCCCGTCCCCGCAACCGGTCCCCGCTCGCTCGGGGCGGACACGGCCGAAGTTCTGGCCGAACTGGGCTTGCCTGACGCCTAGATCTGAAGCCGCAACGAATGTGCTACGAAACGGCCTGCCCTTAACGGAGCCTTAGGCGATGGCCCGCTAGAAGACCGGCACGCTGTCGAACGGGTGCCGATACGATGTCATTGCGAGACCGCCTCCGCCACGAGACCCGCACTGCCCATGCGGACGTGGACGCACGCTTCGGCGCCTACGATATCGTCCAGCCGGGGCGGTACGAGGATTTCCTGACCGCGCATCTCGACGCGCTGACCTCGCTCGACGCGCGCGCGGACCATCGGTCCGGCGAAGACGTGCGCCGCGATATTGCGGAGATGCGGGGACGCATCCGCCAGGATTTGCGACGCCTCGGTCGCGCGGACCCGCCTGTCGCGCCGCCGTCGACCGCGGGCGGGCCTCTCCATCCCGATGCGCTGCGCTACGCGGTCTGGGGCTCGCAGATCGGCATGTCCTTTCTGCATCGGCGATGGGCCGCCCTGCCCCGGACCCCCGTCCGCACCAGCAGCCGGTTCCTGACCACGCCCTTCGCGCCCCCGCTCTGGAAGGCGCTCTGCCGGCGTCTCGCCGCGACCCCCGCCACCGGGGACATGTCCGACCGCGTCGTCGCCGATGCCGGGCGCATCTTCGATATCTACGCCCATGCTGCCCGGCGCAGCCCATCGGATCTCAGCCATGCCGGATAGCGCGCGCGACCTCGAACTGACCTCATGCGACCGCGAGCCGATCCATCTCCTGGCGCGGGTGCAGCCGTTCGGATGCCTCATCGCGATCTCGGCCGACTGGCTGATCCTGCACGTCTCCAGCAACGTCGCCGACATTCTTGGCGTCCCCGCCGACGACATCATCGGCACGCCCTTTGCCGCGCTGTTCACCGACTCCGTCGCCCATACGCTGCGCGGCCGCACGCAGGTCCTCAACGCCAGCAACCAGGCCTGCCGCGTGTTCGGAGCCGATCTCTTCGAGGATGGGCGCCTCTTCGACATCTCGATCCATCCGACGAATCGCGGCTTCATCTATGAGTTCGAAGAGAAGGCCGATCTTGCGCCGCGCAACGACATGGAACTCGTCCAGACATTGCTTGCGACCGTCCGCCTGCAGGACCATCCCGACGATCTGCTGCGCGCGGCAGCCAGTGCCATGCGCGGCCTTTGCGGCTTCGACCGGGTGATGGTCTACCGGTTCGGCCCGGATGGCAGCGGTCACGTCATCGCCGAGGCGGCGGCGCCCGGCGTCGAGAGCTTTCTCGGCCTGCGCTATCCGGCCAGCGACATTCCCAAACAGGCGCGCGCGCTCTACCGCAAGAACCATCTCCGGCTGATCGCCGATGTCGATGCCGAGGTGCTCGACATCGTTCCGGCCCGATGCCCGAACGGCGACACGATCGACCTTTCGGGTGCGGTCACGCGGGCCGTGTCTCCGGTGCATCTGCAATACCTGCGCAACATGGGCGTGCGGGCGTCCATGTCGTCTTCGATCATCCAGAACGGCGCGCTCTGGGGTCTCTTCGCCTGCCATCATGACACCCCGCGATACGTGGATTACGAGCGGCGGACCGCGATCGAACTCTTCACGCAGCTGGTTGCCTACGAACTCGCCGACCGCCTGAATGCCGAACTCCGCGAAGAGGTGTCTGATACCAAGGCCCTCCACGACCGCATCATGCTGCGTGTCTCGAACGGTCTCGGCCTCTTCGACGGCTTCGCCGACTTGGCGGACGAGATCCACGAGCTGATCGAGTTCGACGGCATCGCCATCTTCTCCGACGACCGCTACATCTCTCTCGGGGCCGCGCCCAGCGAAGACGAGTTCATGCGGCTGGTCCGTTTCCTGAACACGACGACAATGGGGAACGTGTTCGCGACCGACCACCTGGCCGAGCGCTATGCCGGCGCGGCCGCACTTTCGGATCGCGTCGCCGGAGTTCTCGTCCTGCCGATCTCTCGAAGTCCACGAGACTACATCGTGCTCTTTCGTGCGGAGGTGCGGCGCTCGGTGACCTGGGCGGGACGCCCCGAGAAGGCGGTGACCCATATCGACGGGCAACCGTGCCTGAGCCCGCGCACCAGTTTCGCGGCCTGGCAGGAGGACATCCGGGGCCGATGCGCGCCCTGGACCGACAGACACCTGAGCATCGCGGACACGCTGCGCCACTCGCTCCTCGAAGTCGTGCTGAAGGTCACGGACGAGGCGGGTCGCACCGCCCGGCATCTGCGCCAGAAGCAGGAGCTTCTGATCGCCGAGCTCAACCACCGGGTCCGCAACATCCTCAGCCTCATCAGCGGCATCGTTTCGCAGGCGAACCGCGCCGACCCGTCGCTCGAAACCTATGTCGCGAACCTTGAATCCCGCATCCAGGCGCTGGCCCGCGCCCATGATCAACTGACGCAACAGGACTGGGCCGCGGCGTCGTTCTTCCAGCTCGTGAAGGCGGAAATCGCCGCATACACCCAGAACGACGGCGATGCCGTCCTCCTCGATGGGACCGATGTCCGGCTAGAGCCGCAGGCATTCACAACGCTGGCGCTCGTGGTCCACGAACTGGTGACCAACGCGATGAAATACGGCGCGCTCTCGTCGCGAAACGGGCGGATCCATCTCTCCTGCCGGATCGACCGCACCGGCGCCTACGTCATCCACTGGGTCGAGCAGGGCGGCCCGGCGGTGCAGGCCCCCACCCGCGAGGGCTTCGGTTCGACCATCTTGAACCATTCGATCCCGTTCGACCTGCAGGGCCTGTCGGACGTCCGCTTCAACGTCTCGGGCCTTGTCGCGGAATTCGCGGTGCCCGCGTCCCATTTCGAGACGGTGGCTCCACACGCGGAATGCCGCGAGGCCGCCCCTTCGCCGGGTCGTGCCCAACCGCAGCCCCCCGCGCCCGCGCCGGAGGCGCCGCCATCCGCGCCGGCGCCGCTCGACGGGCTCGAACTCCTGCTCGTCGAGGACAATATCGTGATCGCGATGGACACGAAGGCGAAGCTCACCAAGCTGGGCGCGCGTTGCGTGCAGATCGCAAGTTCGGTCCGCGTCGCGCTGAAGGTCATGGACGAGGCGTCGATCCAATGCGCGGTGCTCGACGTCAATCTCGGCGACGAGGTGTCCATCGGCGTAGCGCAGCGCCTTCACGCCGCGGGCATTCCGTTCATTCTGGCCACGGGGTACGGCACGGATCAAAGCGCGCTCGACGGGTATCCCGACGTCACGATCATGGTGAAACCCTACAGCCTCGACGACCTCGGTGCGGCCCTCGCGACCGAGCTGGCCCGACACGACGCGTCTATCGCGACGCCGGACGCCTCCCATGCCGCACAGTAGCGCCGTCCGAGACCGCTATGGGCCGGTCCCTTCGGCTTCTCCCGAGCATCGGCCCCGCCAGGATGGCGCCGATCTTCGGATGGGCCCGAGGTTCTTTGGTTCGACCGCGTGTCTGACGATGGCGGCGGTGCGATGGGGCCGAGCCGTCCGCGCGACGACCTGGCATGGGCCCAAGCCGCCCCGCAGCACGAGAATGATCTCATGACCGCCCTTCGCGTCGCCTATGTCGAAGACGAGAACGATATCCGCGAGCTGACGGAAATCGCGCTGACCAGCTTCGCGGACTTCACCGTCCAGACCTATGCTTCGGGGGCAGAGGCCCTCGCGGCTCTGGAGGCGTTTGCCCCGGACCTGATCCTGCTTGACGTGATGATGCCCGCAATGGATGGCAAGACCCTCTTCGGGCACATCACGCGGACGGAGGCTCTGGCGGAGGTCCCCGTGGTCTTCATGACGGCCAAGGCGCTTCCGGCGGAATGCGAGGAGTTGCGCGCGCTCGGGGCCGTCGGCATCATCTCGAAGCCCTATGATCCGGTGACGCTGGCCGATCAGGTCACGGAGCTGTGGCGCGCCGCGACCGCCCCGTCCTGAGGTTCGCCGCGCGCCGCGGCGCGTTCAATTGGTGCGCTATCGAAACCCAGTCGCCCGAAAAGCCGCGCGAGCCCGCGCCGCAGCGTGGCGCCGACGCCCGATACGCTGGAGATCCGCACTGTCGACTGCACCGGGAACGGGGCCGCGGGGTCGAGGCGGACACGCGCGAGCTGCTTGCTTTCGTCGAGGCGGAAGGCCGTCCGGAACTCGTCGGGGATGGATTGCGACACCGGAAGGATGGCCTCGATCCGACCCAAATGCGTCAGTTGTCCGCTGGAGATACGCACCCGGTCGCCGTTCTCGATCGCGAAGAGATAGGTCTTCGGGAGGTAGGCGAGGACATAGGGGTCGCCCCAGAGCAGGACGAGGATCGGCTCGCCGGGCAGATAGACCTCGCCGGGCGCGGGAACCTCCCCGCCGACGATGCCGTCGACCCCGGCGAGATGGCGCCCCTCGGCATAATGCGTGCGAAGCTTCGAGATGGCGCCCTCGGCATGGCGGCGAGCAGACTCCACCGCCTCGATCTCCTGGCTGAGGCCGTCGAGGCTGGCGCGGAGCGTCGTGACCTCGGCCTGCGAGGCATAGACCTCCGTCTCGACGGCCTCGCGGCGCAAGGTCGGCACGCCGCGCCGATAGGCGAGGATCTGCGCCAGGCGATCGCGATAGGTGTCCAGCCGGTCGATCGCTTCGGGAAGGCGGCTTTCGACGACGCCGCGTTCGGACCGGAGCGTGGCCTGACGCTCGGCCAAGGCCGCGTCCTGCATCGACAATTCCGCGAGCCGACCCAGAACGTCGAGCGATTCCGCGCGCAAAAGGACATCGCCGGCCGCGACCGTCTGCCCCGGCGCCACGGCGACCTCGGTCACGCGAACCAGCGCGGTCGCGGCGATCACACTGCGATTCTTGAGGACGATCCCGTCGGCGCGCAGGAACAGCCGCTCGCCCAGAAGGTAGTTGCCCAAGGCCGCGAAGAACACGGCAAGCAGGATCAGGTAGATCGTGCGATCGAGGTTGCGCCGCTTCGGCGGCGGGGCGTTGACCATCGCATCTGCGCGCGGTCGGGTTTTCAGGCGACGCAGCATCCTAGCCCCGAACCCGGTGCACCTTCTCGGGCACGTAATTGTCCGCGTAGGAGCTACGGAAGATCCATTCCTGCAGATATGCGGCCAGCCGCACCATGCGCATGTAGATCGAGAAGAGGCTGTACCCCGGCACGTCCGGCAGGAGGGACAGCCCGTCGAGCTTCGGCGTGCGCGATGCGGCCAAGATGAAGACCAGCAGGTCGAGCGCCATCAGGCCCAGTTGGGCCGCGCCCATCACGATCCACGCCGAGGCGCCGTACATCGCGAAGAGCCAGAGCACATAGACGGGCAGCGCCGCCGCGGCGACGACGTTGAAGACGAGGAATTCCAGTTCGTGGACCAGTTCTGACACGCGGAAGCTGGACGCGAAGGGGTTCAGCATGCGCGCGTGCTTGCGATATCGCAGCCGTACGGCATCACGCTCCCATCGGAGACGTTGGCCGGTGAGGGCCGCACGGGTCGCGGGCACATCGGTATAGCACATCGCATCGGCGGCGAAGCGAATGCCCCATCCGGCCTGGCGCAGCGAGAGCGTGAGGTCCAGATCCTCGCCCCCGCCGGCATCGAGCCCGCCCACCCCGTCGTAGGCATCGCGCCGGAAGGCCCCGAACGCGCCGGACACGCAGGTGATCTGGTCGAGCCGGTCGCCGGCCTGTTTGCCCAGCGAGATCGAGATTGCGTATTCGATCGCCTGGAACCGCGCGATCAGGCTCCGATCGGTATTGCGCGGCAGGATGTTGCCGCAGACGGCCCCAACGGCCGGGTCGGCGAAGGGGCGCAGCACATTGCGGATCGCGTGACGATCGAACGAGCAGTCGCAATCGACATTGATGACGATCTGACCGCTGCTCAGGCGGGCCGCCATGTTCGTGCCCGCCGACTTGCCGGACCGCAGGTCGGTCGCATGAACCGCGTCGATCAGACCCTCGGCGCGAAGCTCGGCGATCCGACGCCGCATCGCGTCCGATGATCCGTCGCTGACGACGACGATCTCGTCGGGGCGACGAGATTGCTCGACGAGACCGTGGACACAGGCCGCGATCGCGCGCTCCTCGCTGTGGCCCGCGATGATGACGCTGACCCGGCCCTCGAACTCGGCCGACGGACGGGTGCGGCCCGGCGTCAGCGCCGTCAGCAGGAACGGGATCCCGTAGCGCGGCAGCTCGAAGATCGCGACGAACCAGAAGAGCGCAAGCAGGCTGTCGAAGCTCTGGGCCCGGAGATAGGCGATGGCGGACGCAAGCTCGATCAATTGCCGAGATCCTCGGGGCCGAAGAGCTCGAACTGACAGCCGAGATCGTGGCGGACGACGCCGTTGGCCTGAACGCGCGCCCGCTCGACCACGTCATCGACGGCGGACCTGTCGGCCTCGTAAAGAAGGAAGAAGTCGTTGGCCCGCCCCTTCGCGACGAAGGCCCGGTCGCCCAGTGCGCGCTGAAACGTCTCGAGCCACAGACGTCGCGTGTCGCGCGCGGCGCGCGCGCTCTCGATATCCGGCAGCCGGTCATAGCGGATATATCCCAGCGCGAAGGGCGTCTTCGCGTCGTTGTAGTCCCGGGCCGCGCGGTTGAGCGCGATTGTCAGCTCCAACGGGAAATCCCCGAAGCGAAGGGCGGTCCGCCCCGGCCCCAGATAGGACGAACCCGCGCGCAGATAGGCGCGCCCGGCCTCGGTCGTCTCGGCCGCCATGATATCGCGGACGGGCATGCGGTCGGCGTCGGTCCGACTGGTGCATTCCGTGCAGATGAAGGCGACCACCGCGTCGGAAGTGACGTTCCCGCAGGCGTGGCAGCGGATCATCGTGCCGGGTCGATCGTAGTCGCGTCCGAAATGCGACAGCTCGCGGCGGCATTTCGGGCAGATGAGGTCGTCGCCCTGCCGGAAGTCGCCCTCGGGGGCCTGAAAGGCGCAGCGGAAGTGGTGCAGATAGCTGTCATCATCGAGATGGGAGGAGGCGCAGGTCGGGCATTCCTCACGCACGACGACATGCCCGGAGCGACAGTTGGGGCAGGCATGCAGCCGCTCGTAGAAGGTCGTCGAGATGAGCTCGTCGGAGCTGAGCCGCGTTAGGAGCGCGTCGATATCGCGTGGATCGGCGATCGTATTCCACGCCGCCAGCCCGTCATGCGCGTTCGACAACCGCGGCGTCAGCGTGCCCCCGGCCAGATGCAGGCGACAGAGCAGGCGATCGGCCGCGTCGCGGCTGCGCAGGATGTCGGGATGGATTTCGCGGCGGCGGTCGTGAAAGACGTCGACCAGCGCGGAAATGCGCCCGGCATCGAGCCCCGCGATGGTCGAAACGTCGAGATCGGCGCTCTCTTCCAGCTGGCCGGTCGCGTCGAGCACGGGCATCAGGTTCACGCCCGGAATGGACCACAGACGCGGAAGATCGACCGCCTCGCGTATGAGGATCGCGTCATAGCCATCGAGGCCAGGTGCCCAGGCCGGGCCCGCCGCATGGGGCCATTCCGCGAGAGCCAAGCCCAGCGTATCGATCGCGGTTCGGGCCGGGGCGGGCATCGGCGGCGCGGCCGGGCCGGGGGCGCCGCGCGGTTGCTCGACCAATTCGCAGATCAGATCGATATCAAGCGGCTTGGCGACCACGCGGTCGAACATCTCGCAATTGGCGCGATCCGCGAGCAGGCCCCGGACATCGCCGGTGATCGCCACGAAGCTCGGCTGCGGGCGCGTGCCCGCGCTCTCCTTGAAGCGGCGAACGACGTCGAGGCCGGTGATGTCGGGCAGATGAAAATCGCACAGGACGACGTCGAACTCGGCCGTAGCCAGCGCCTCGAGCGCGGCCGCCCCGCTGCCCGCGATCGTAACCTGATGGCCGGCGGCCCCGAGCATCAGCTCGATCAGGTCCTGAATCGCCGAGCTGTCCTCCACCAGGAGGACGTCGACCGGACGCACGGGGCGGCCGTCCTCGAAGTCGTCTGTCGCCGAAAGGTCCATTGCGGGGCACGCTAGGACGCCGAGGGTTTCTACTTCCCTAACCGCCGTCAGAATGCAGCCCGGACAGTTATTATCCCTGCGTTTGCAGGCTGTTAATCACCTGCCGCTAGACCGGCCCCATGGACGACCGAATCTCCGCCCTGCTCGATCGGCACCATGCCCGCACCAGCGTCGAGGTCGACGCGATTCTCGGCGAGGTCAAGCATCTCGCCCGATCCCGCTGCGGCCCCGGTGCCGATCTGATCCGCCGGGTCCACACCCTGAAGGGCAGCAGCGGGACGATGGGCTATGGCGCGATCTTTGCCGCAGCGGAGCGGCTAGAGGCCGCGCTGACAACGGGCGGCCCCGCGCCCGACCGGGGCGATCTGGCCGTGATCGTCGCCAGCGCGATCGACCTTCTGCGGGCCCGTGACGCAACGGGCGTCCGGGATTCCAGCCTCGTCGGAAAGTTCGGGTAGGCCATGATCCTCGTCACCGGCGGATGCGGGTATATCGGCGCACATTTCGTGCTGGCCTGCCGCGATGCGGGGCGCCCCGTCATCGTGCTCGACGACCTGTCGTCGGGCCATCGTGACGCGATCGACCCTTCGGTCCCGTTCTACGGGGGCGATGTCGCGGATCCCGCGCTGCTGGCGCGGATCACGGGCGAACATCGCGTCACGGCGGTGGTTCATTTCGCGGCCCGGATCTCGGTCACCGAGTCGATGACGGATCCCGACCTCTACGTTCTGGAAAACGAGATGAAGACGGCGCGATTGGCGGCGCTCTGCCGGGCCCATGGGATCCCCGACGTCATCCTGTCCTCGACCGCAGCGGTCTATGGCGCCGACACCCCCCGCGCCTCGGAGACTAGCGCGACCATCCCCCTGAGCCCCTATGGTGCGAGCAAGCTCGCCGCCGAACGGGCTGTGCGGGACACGCAGGGCCTGCGCCACGTCATCCTGCGCTACTTCAACGTCGCG
Source organism: uncultured Jannaschia sp. (assembly GCF_947503795.1). Taxonomy (NCBI): domain Bacteria; kingdom Pseudomonadati; phylum Pseudomonadota; class Alphaproteobacteria; order Rhodobacterales; family Roseobacteraceae; genus Jannaschia; species uncultured Jannaschia sp. Next base: position 15,000 of record NZ_CANNEZ010000002.1, read on the forward strand.
GGCGCTGATCCGATGGGCCGGATTGGCCAACGGAACGCGGATGCGGCGCACCTGATCGCGCGGCTCTGCGCGGTCGCGACAGGGCGGCGAGCCGAACTCCACGTCTTCGGCACGGATTTCGACACGCGCGATGGCAGTGCGATCCGCGATTTCATCCATGTCAGCGATATCGCGCGCGCGCATCTCTGCGCGCTCGACCATCTGCAGCGGGGCGGGCCCTCGGTCACCCTCAATTGCGGCAGCGAGCGTGGCGTATCGGTGCTAGAAGCCGTCGCTGCGATGGAGGCGCTGCTGGGCCGCCCCATCCCGACCGTCCGCCGCCCCCGTCGTGACGGCGACATCGCGGAAATCGTCGCCGACGCCCGGCGGATCCGGGACGTGCTGGGCTTTGCGCCGCGTTACGGTCTGCGCGAGATCTGTGCCGACACGCTGGCCTTTGCCCAGGCGCTCGCCCAGCTCGAAAGGGATAACGAAATGCCGATGCTGCCCGACATCGGTCGTGACCGTGGTGCCATGACGCGGGGTCGAAGATCGGCTTGAACGACGCGCGGAACCCGGAGCACCTCTTGCGGTGCCGAAATTGGCTATTCGGATGCCATTTCACCCCGAGCGTGTTCGGAACATGGTCGGAGAGGCCGCGCGGACCGACGGCCCTTCCTGCGCGGTGGCACCAAAGCCCGGCGCGACCACTCGTCTCCATCGACCGTAGCATATGTCGCTGGGCAACTGTGCAAGACACAGCGGGTCGATCGCGGCGTGCGCTTTGAAGCGAGCTTCCATACCGCGCGTCCGGCCCCATGGCGCGACGGGCTTTCGGATCGTGTGCCACGCCTCCCCACCCTCGTAAGTGACCACCGCTACTTCGGCATCAGCCCACCGGGCGGGCCATCGCGGCGAGAGCCGGGGTTGCTGCGGGGTGGATTGGGTCCTTTTCGGCAAAGCCCGCCTTTGGGAGTGTCGTGGAGGCGTCGGAGCCGTCTTTCTGGACGGCATCCGCGAGCGGGAAGCGCAGGACGAAGGTCGTGCCGTGGGAGGAACTCTCGAAATCTATCTCGCCACCCATGCCTAGGGTGAGCGCGCGGGCGATGTTGAGGCCAAGACCGGTGCCATTCATCCGTCGGGTGTCGGGGGCCTCGGCCTGTTCGAACCGCTCGAAGATGCGCGGCGCGAACTCCTTCGGGATGCCGGCCCCCTGGTCGGTCACGGAAATCAGGACGTCTGTTCCGTCGAGATCGATGCCCAGCGTGACGCGCCCCCCGTCGGGCGAGAACTTGAGCGCATTCGACATCAGATTGCTGAGGATCTGCTCGAAGCGCTGCCGGTCGACGAGGATATGGGCGCCCTCGCTTTCGTCCCGGAGGGCGAAGGTCAGCCCTCGTTGGGGGGCATAATTCTGGAGCGAAGACATCACCGTCTCGACCATCGTTCGCCCGCTTTCGCGCCGGAGGAGGAAGCGCATCCGCCCTTCCTGGAGTTGTTCGATATCGAGGATGTCGTTGACCAGCCGCGCGAGACGGGCGCCGTTCTGGCGTGCCATCTCGACCATCCGCGCGGCCTTGGGGGGCAGTTCACCGCCGGCCCCCGCCTCGACCATGCCGAGCGCGCCCTGGATGGCCGTCAGCGGTGTTCGCAGCTCGTGGCTGACGACCGAGATGAAATTGTTCTTCATCTCGGCGGTGCGGCGCTCTTCGGTGACGTCGGCGATCATACCCTCCCAGACGTGGTCGGGGCCGCGTTTCTCGCGGTAGTCCGCGGACACGCGCAGCCAGATCCGGGGACCGTCGTCGACCTCGCACGGCAATTCCATCGAGACGGCGTGACCGCGCACCCGCGCCTCCTCGAGCCGTTCCACCAGGGCCGCTCGATCGGCGTCGGCGATCGCCCCGTCCAAAAGGGTCGTCTGGTTCAGAAGGCTGGCATCGTGCTGGCCCAGGATCTGGCGCGTGGCGCCGGTCACGAAGGAAAACCGGGCATCGGCGCCGGGCGACCGCGTGATCTCGAAGAGGATGACCGATGCCGAGGCGGCCATCATGCGCGTCTTGGCCTCGGCCTCGCGCCGGGCGCGGATGATCGCCCGCCGGTCCGCGTTCTTGAGAACGAAGTCGCCGACGAACCAGACCGCGAGCAGGTTGACGGGCCAGGTGAGCGCGATGCTGCGCCAGTAGATCTCGGGCGGGGTCGTCGTGAAGATCAGGATCACGGCGACCGGCACGCCGCCGGCGACCAGCGCCTGGACCATGACGTAGATACGGTCGAGGGGCAGGCGAAGGAGTTTATGCCATCCGAGCCACGCGACGATCGCGACGGATCCGGTCGCCGCGATGTAGATGAGACCGACGGTCGCCCCGACCCCGCCGGCCGAGTACCGCGTGATCAGGAGGGCCACCGTGGTGATGATCGCGGGGACCGGCCCCCCGAAGGTCGCGGCGAGCACGATGACCGCGGCGCGCGGATCGATCCGCACCCCCTCCAACGGCTCGACCGGGTTGTGCATCACGAGGATGCCGATGACCGAAAATACGAGCCCGAGGAGGAGTTTGCGCGCCAAGGGAGACATCGTCTCGATATCGCGCACGACGATCAGCGTGACCCCGCAAAGCAGAAGCAGCGACGCACACTCAAGTATTTCGACTACGTTGTCCAAGGCCCCCATCCGTACCTTCGGGTCTATGGCCCCTCGGATAGGCGTCCCGCCTTTACGCGACCTTAAGGCCGCATCGGCCCGTCACACTACCGCGCCGGAATCTGCCGCGCATTCTATTCAAATGTATCGATATACGGGCCGCGCCGCCTCAGAACGCGACCTCGATCGCCACCCCCGCGGCGACCGCGCGCTCGACCACCGCGCTTGCGACGGCGAGGTCCTGAAGGCCAACGCCGGTGCCGTCGAAAAGCGTGATCTCCTCGTCGGAGGTGCGCCCCGGATGGGTGCCGTTGATGACGGCGCCGATCTCGTTCACATCCGTTTCGGCGATGAGGCCCTGCCCCACCGCGTGCTGCGCCTCGCCGATGGTGATCGACTGCGCAACCTCGTCGGTGAAGACGGTCGCGCGCGCGAGGATCGCGGCCTCGACCTCCTGCTTGCCTTTGGTATCGGTGCCCATGCAGGCGATATGCGTGCCCGGCGCGACATGGGCATCCATCAGCGACGGGGCCTGCGACGACGTGATGGAGATGATGACGTCCGACTGGGCGCCGAGCTCCTCCAGCGATGCGGCCTCGAAGGGCAGGCCCAGCTCGGCGGCGCAGTCGGCGAGGCGGGAGAGCATCTCGGGGTGGTAGTTCCAGCCGACGACCTTCTCGAAGGACCGCTGGCGCACGGCGGCGCGCATCTGGAACACCGATTGATGCCCTGCGCCGATCATGCCGAGGACCTTGGCGTCCGGCCGCGCGAGATGCGCGATCGAGACGGCGGAGGCCGCCGCCGTCCGGAGGGCCGTCAGCAGGTTGCCGCCCACCACCGCGCGACACTGGCCGGTATCCGCGTCGAAGAGGAACACCGTCGATTGGTGGTTCGTCAGGCCCCTGGCCTCGTTCCCCGGCCAGTAGCCGCCCGATTTCAGCCCGAGGTTCAGGCCCGCGCGGTCGAACCCGGACTTGAACCCGTAGAGCGCGTCTGCATGGCCGATCGCCTCGCGGATGACGGGGAAGTTGTAGGCGTCGCCGCGCGACATCGCGGCGAAGACCGCTTCGACGGCCGTGAAGGACTCGTCGGCGGTCATGAGGTCCGCGATGGCGGATTCGGGAACGATGAGCATGGGCAATCTCCGGACATGGAACGGGCGGCGAAAGGCTCCGCCGCCCGTCGGGGCTTGGTTCAGTAGGCCTTGCCGCGGGCCGAGACGGGCCAGAGCGTTTCGACCTTTCCGCCGCGGACGCCGACATACCAGTCATGGACGTTGCAGGTCGGGTCGCAGTGGCCGGGCACGAGCTTGAGCTTGTCGTTCACCTTAAGGACACCGTCGGGGTCCATAACGACGCCGTGCTCGTCGGAGCATTTGACGTATTCGACATCGGTCCGTCCGAAGATGGTGGGCAGGCCGCTATCGACCGACTGGGCCTTCAGGCCGGCATCCACGATCGCCTTGTCGGCTTTCGCGTGGCTCATCACGGAGGTCAGGATGAAGAGCGCGTTCTCCCACTCGCCCTCGTCGATCCGGTTCCCGTTCTCGTCGAGGATACGGCCGTAATCGGCATCCATGAACGCGTAGGAGCCGCATTGCAGCTCGTTGAAGACGCCCGATCCGCTCTCGAAATAATACGATCCCGTGCCGCCGCCGCCGACGATATCGCAATCCAGCCCCTCGGCCTTCAGCGCGTCCACGGCCTCGCGGACCATGTCGATGGCGATCTGGGTCTTGGCGCGCCGTTCGTCATAGCTATCGAGATGCTGCATCGCGCCTTGGTAGGCTTGCAGCCCCGCGAAGCGCAGACCCTCGGCCGCGTCGATGGCCTTGGCGATCTCGACGACCTGGGGCGTGGTGGTGACGCCGCAGCGCCCCGCCCCGCAATCGATCTCGACCAGGCATTCGATCTCGGTGCCCGCCTCGACCGCGCCCGCCGAGAGATCGGCGACGTTGTCCAGATCGTCGACGCAGCAAATCGTCCGCGCGCCGAGCTTCGGCAGGTTGGCGAGCCGCTTGATCTTGGCGGGCTGGGTCACCTGGTTCGAGACGAGGATGTCGGTGATGCCGCCGCGCGCGAAGACCTCGGCCTCGGACACCTTCTGGCAGCAGACGCCGCACGCCCCGCCAAGGTCCTGCTGCATGTGCTGGACATCGACCGACTTGTGCATCTTGCCGTGGCTGCGGTGGCGCATGCCCTTGGACTTGGCGAAATCGCCCATTTTCTTGATGTTGCGCTCCAGCGCGTCGAGGTCCAGCACCAGCGCGGGGGTCTGGATGTCGGCCTCGTCCATGCCGGGGATCGCCGGCACGTCGTAGCCGACCTCGAGCTCGTCGAAATTCAGGTCCTTCATGATGTCCTCCTCAGCCCTGCATCCAGGGCAGTTTGTCCAGATCGACGTTTCCGCCGGTGATGACGACGCCGACGCGCTTGTTCGCGAAGACGCCGGGATTCTTCAGGATGACCGCCAGCGGCACGGCGCAGCTGGGCTCGATCACGATCTTCATCCGCGCCCAGGTCAGACGCATCGCGTCGATGATCTCCTGCTCGGACGCGGTCAGGATGTCGGTGACGTGGTTCGACACGAAGTGCCACGTCCGCTCCTTCAGGGGCACCTTCAGGCCGTCGGCGACCGTGACGGGGGCGTCATCGGCGATGATATGACCGGCCTTGAAGCTGCGGGCGGCGTCATCGGCCTGCTCGGGCTCGGCCGCGATGATCTCGACGCCGGGCGCGAGGTGGCTGAGCGTCAGGCAGGTGCCCGAAATCATGCCGCCGCCGCCGATCGGCGCGACCATCATGTCGACGGGATCGCCTTGGTCTTCCATCTGCTCCATGAACTCGCGGCTGCAGGTTCCCTGTCCGGCGATAACGCGCGGGTCGTTGTAGGGATGCACGAAATCGGCGCCCGTCTCCGCCTGCACCTGGGCGAACACCTCCTCGCGCGAGGTGGTCGAGGGCTCGCATTCGGTGATGATCCCGCCATAGCCGCGCACGGCATCCTTCTTGGCCTGCGGCGCGGTGCGCGGCATCACGACGTGGCACGGAATGCCCCGCCGCCCGGCCGCATAGCTCAGCGAGAGCGCGTGGTTGCCCGACGAATGGGTCGCCACGCCCCTGGCCGCCATCTCGTCGCTCAGGCCGAACACCGCGTTCGACGCGCCGCGCACCTTGAAGGCCCCGGCCTTCTGGAAGTTCTCGCATTTGAAGAACATCTCGCAGCCGGCCATGTCGTTGAGGAACGACGAGGTCAGCACCGGGGTCCGGTGGATGTGGGGCGCGATGCGCGCATGGGCTTCGACGACATCGTCGAAGGTCGGGATATCCAGTCCGTTGACGTCCTTCATTCCGCTGCCGCCTTCTGCTGGGCATTGCCATGCCGGTAGTAGTCCTGGGCCGCCGCGACCCCCGACCCGAGCGTCACGTCGAGCCCGAGATCGACCATCACCATCTCGGCCACGCCGAGGCCCGACAGCATCATCGCGTCCGTCAGCGCCCCGAGATGGCCGATGCGGAAGACCTTGCCCGCGACCTCGCCCAGCCCAACGCCGAACGCCATGTCATAGTCCCGCGCAGCGACGGTCACGATATCGGTGGCATCGAAGCCCGCGGGCGTCCGGATGGCCGAGACGCTGTCGGAATAGACCTCGGGCATTTCGGCACAGAGCTCGAGGCCCCAGGCGCCGACGGCGCGGCGCACGCCCTCGGCCATCCGGTGATGGCGCGCGAAGACGTTCTCCAACCCTTCGTCCAGCAGAAGGCCGCAGGACATCTTCAGCCCGTTCATCAGGCCCACGGGCGGCGTGTAGGGGAACGCGTTCGCGGCGTAGCCCTTCGTCATGTCGGCCGTGTCGAAATAGGTGCGCGGCAGCGTCGCGTTCGCCCCTGCACGGATCGCCTTCTCGCTGAACCCGACGATGGCGAGACCGGCGGGCAGCATGAAGCCCTTCTGCGAGCCGGTGACCGCGACGTCCACGCCCCACGCGTCGAAGCGGAAGTCCATCGACCCGATCGAGCTGACCCCGTCCACCAGCAGCAGTGCCGGGTGAGCCGCCGCATCCAGCGCGCGCCGCACCCCCGCGATATCCGACTTCACGCCGGTCGCCGTCTCGTTATGCGTGGCGAGGACGGCCTTGATGCTGTGGCCGGTATCGGCCCGCAGCGCCTCCTCGTAGGCGGCAAGGTCGATCCCACTGCCCCAGGGCACCTCGACCACCTGCACGTCCAGCCCGTGCCGCTGGCACATGTCGATCCAGCGATGGCTGAAGACGCCGTTGCGCGCCGCGAGCACCGTGTCGCCGGGCGACAGCGTGTTCGACAGCGCCGCCTCCCAACCGCCGGTGCCGGTGGACGGGAAGATAAAGATTTCGGCGCTCTCGGATTTCAGCACCTGGCGGACGCCGTCCAGACAGGGATGCAGGATATCCGCGAAGGCAGGGGACCGGTGGTCCATCGTCGGCATGTGGCAGGCCAGCCGGACCGCCTCGGGCATGTTCGTCGGACCGGGAATGAAGACGGGATTCTGGGGGTTCATGAGGATCTCCGATAAGCGACGTCCGGCTTCCCTAGACCAAGCCCCTCGTATCTCAAAGTTTTTTAAAAAACGTTTTCATTTTCGACACAGGAGATATATTCATTTCGTATCAGTGCGTTATATTTTTCAGATCGCGCCATGCGCAAGGAACGAGCAGAAATATGACCTCTCCCGACGGCGAAGATCGCAGCCCCCGGCCACGCGGGCGGCCGCGGGCCTTCAACGACCGCACTGACCAGAACACGATCAAGGCCGTCGACCGTGCGATGCGTCTGCTGCGCACCCTGTCCACGATGCAGGACGCCACGCTCTCGAATATCGCGCAGTCGACGGGCGACCCCACGGCCAGCGCCTACCGCGTGCTGGTAACCCTGCAGGCTCACGAGATCGTCGAGCTCGATGCGTCAGACCAGACCTGGCATGTCGGGCCGGGCGCGTTCCAGATCGGCTCGACCTTCCTGCGGCGCACCTCGCTCATCGAGCGCGCGCAGGCCCCGCTGCGCGAGTTGATGGAGGCCACGGGCGAGACGGCCAATCTCGGCATCCGCTCGAATGACAGCGTCCTCTTCGTCAGCCAGATCGAGACCCATGCCCCGATCCGGGCGTTCTTTCCGCCGGGCACCCGCGCGGACCTGCACGCGTCCGGGATCGGAAAGGTCCTGCTGGCCGCGATGCCCGAGGCGCGGCGCGATGCGGTCCTGCCCGATCCCCTGCCCCGCTATACCGCGCAGACCATTTCGGATGCGGAGGCGCTCGGGGCCGAGCTGGCGCGGATCGCCGGGCAGGGGCATGCCGTCGATGACGAGGAGCGGAACGAAGGCATGCGCTGCATCGCGGCCCCGGTGCGCAACCTGCATGGCGACGTGATCGCGGGGATCTCCGTCTCCGGTCCGACCAGCCGGGTTGCGACGGACCGGATCGCCGAATTCGCGGCACTCGTCACCGCCGCCGCCGAGACCCTGTCGCAACGGCTCGGCGCGCGGGGGCCGTCGCAGCCGGACGACTGACGCGCTGCTCAGTTCCGCGCGATGACCAGCGGCAGGCGCAGGACCGCGTCGTCGCGCGCCGTGCCCTGCGGCTGGCCAAGGAACCGCAGATCGAAGTTCAGGGGCAGCATCCGGGTGCTCGTCCCGTCCCGCGCGGTCGATGCGCGGTTGTCGGCACCGGTCGTCTGCACGAGTTCGGAGAGCACGTTGCCGCGATAGGAGCGCGCGGTGTCGACGGCGACATCCTCCAGCCTGCGATTGACCACGAGCGTCTCGCTTTCAAGGCGCCGTCCCTCCGCCAGCGTGAAGGTCACGCGGCCCGGCACGCGGATCCCGCCCACCTCCTCGAGCGCCAGAAGCTGCGCATCGGCATCGGGGACGATCCCGTCGAAGCTCGTCTTGGCGAAGAGGTCGAACCCGTTCTGGCGGAACCACGCCTCGGTGCCGATGACGACATCCTCGGTCGCGATGGACGGGCCCGTCGTGGTGATCGTTCCGGTGCCGAAGCGCCCGAAGGACACCGTGGCCGCACCCTGCCGCGCGCCCGGACCGGCCGCGATGACGTCGAGATCGACGCGGGTGGCGGCCACGCCTCCGACGCCAGACAGGCGCAGGTCGACGCCGTCCTCGGGCGTCTCGTCCACGATCCGCGCGCGGATCACATCGGCCTGCAGATCGGCCTCGCCCTTGATATGCGCGCGGCCCAGCGTCAGCGTCGCCCCCGGCCCGCGCGCCATCAGGCGCAGCCGTTCGGGCGCCGGGATCTCGATGGTGCCATAGGGGTTCGGCCCACGGTAGACGAGGGCAAGCGCGCCCTCGTCGATCAGGTCCAGCGTCCCGGTCCCGAGGATATCGATGGTCATGTCGCCCGTGGTCGAGAGGGTCAGCGTCCCGCCCGCGCCCGGCAGGCCGACCGACAGCGGTGCGTTGGCGTCAGAGGTCGTCAGTTCCAGATCGCCGGTCTGGGCCACCGCGTAGCGCGCGTCGAGCGGTCCGGCCGCCTCGGTGTAACGGACGTGATCGCGGGCATAGAGGGTCAGATCGCTGCCGTTGGTGACATCGCCCCGGAACGCACCGCCGACCCCGTCGGTGAACGAGCCCCCGAAGGCGAAAAGCGCGACGCGCGGCGCGTCCATCAGGGCGGTGTCGCCAATCAGGTCGCCGCCCGCGGCAAGCGTGATGCCGTTGGCGGCGGTGACCGCCTCGACCGTCACGGCCCCATCCGCGAAGAGATCGACCTGGCCGCCCGGTGTCCGCAGGTTGCGCAGGGTGATGGCGTCGGTCTCGTAGAGATGCAGGTCGCCCGCCGTGACCTCCGCGTCGAGCGTGTCGAGCGCGACGGCCAGCCCCGAAGCACCGGTCGCGGCACTGGCCCCGAGCCGCAGCGTCGTCACCGCGCCCGCCGCGTTGGCGACGAGTGCTGGGGCTGTAGCTCCCGTCCCGGCGGGATGCAGCGTGCCGCCGACCGTAAGGCGCAGCGCGTCGGCCGACGCGTTGCCCGTGGCGATCCGCCCGACCGTCAGGTCGCCGGTCACCTGCGCCGAGACCGGGCCGGAGGTCGCGGAGATCGACGCGCCCTCCGCCATCGTGACGTCCCGGTCGGCGACGAGGGCGATGGCGCCGTCCGCCACGATCCCGCCTGCCGCGACATGGGCGTCGCCGCCTGTGACGGCCAGGTTCAGCGCCGAACCAGCGCCCCCCAGCGCGATCCGCTCGATCGTGACATCCCGGTCGGCCAGCGTGACGTCGGCACCCCCGCCCGTCGTCCGCAAGTCGATCCGCGCGACACGGGCGCGGTTCAGGGTCATCGCCCCGCCGCTCGACAGTGCGACGCGCCCGCCGCTCTCGATCCGCGCGGCAGATAGGGTGCCGGTGGTGGAGAGAACAGCCTCGGAGGCCGCCACGTCGGTGGAGACGAGGTCGCCGACGGCGAGATCGCCGGCATTCGCGAGGTAGAGCCCCAGCGCGCGATCCGCGAGGGCCGTCGCGGTCGGGCCGTAGGACAGGCGCGCGACCCCGGTCGTCAGCGGCAGGTCCGCGCCGCCGATCGTGCCACCGCTCCGCAGCGTCAGCCCGCCGCCTGCGACCGCGACGCCGGTGGACGCCGTGACGTCGAGGTCGCCATCGACCTCCAGCACGAGGTCATCGGTCGCCGCGAACCGGATCACATCCGCTCCACGCAGCACGAGATCGGCCCCGCGCCGCAGCGCCAGCCCACCACCCGCGGCACTCTCGAAGCGCCCGAGCACGAGATCGGCGGTCGAGAACACGTCGATCCCGCCCGTCCGCGACAGCAGGTCGACCTGTCCGCTCGCCCCGTCGGCGAGGCGCAGGCCCAGCGGCGAAGAAGCTGTGCCGATGGCGGCTGCGGCGATCACGATATCCGAGGCGATGATCCGGTCGTCCGCGCCCGTCCCGCTGGACGTGACCGCGCCGTCGGCCCGAAGGTCCAGCACACCGCCCGCGAAGGCCGAGGCGATGGGGATATCGCCCGAATGCCCGCCCGTGGCGGGCGCGCGCATGAAGATGTCGGTGCCTGCCCGAACCGTCAGCCCGCCCCCCGCAAGGACGCCGACGCTCAGGGGATCGGCGGCGCTGCCGATCCCGGCATCGAGCCCGGATTCGAGGACGATGTCCCGCCCGATCACCGAGACTGGAACCGCGCCGGTCTGCGTCATGGCCCCGCTGATCCGCAACTCGACCGCGGCCTCGCCCTCGATCGACGCGATGCGGGCGGCGGTCTCGGCGGCGAGGTAGATCTCGTTGGCCGCGCTCCCGGCCGACAGCGTGCCGGTGATCGCGCCGGTCGGGTCCGCGACGAAGGCGAAATTCACGTCCTCTTCCTGGCGGATGGTCGTGTTCCCTGCGGCATCCTCGCCCAGGTCTTCCTTGTCGGCCACGGCCAGCGCGGCGATATCGGCCTCGGTCAGCGACGCGCCCGCGACGGGCTTCACGATCACGTAAGGATCGCGGATCTCGCCCACGCCGTCCCGCGCGGTCAGCAAGATGTCGCCCGGTGCGGTCACGTTGGGCGTCTCGATCCGGACCTTGGTGTCGCCCGTCTCTAGGACGAGGCCACGGCGGATGCTGCTGGTCAGATCGGCGATCGTCCACGCGTTGCCCTCGGTGATGCCCGCGATCTCGGACGCGCTGGCCGCGTAACGGTAGGACGCATCGAACGCGCCGTCCGCGTTCCACTGATCGTAGAGGTCCTGCTGGCCCGCGATATAGGCATCGACGGCGGCATCGCCCTGGGTGCCCGCGCGCATCTGCGCCTCGACCGAGGCGTCGAGCGCGAAGGTCAGGTCGCCCGTCCCGCCGGCGGCGGTGCGACGGGCCCAATAGGCGCGGTAGGCCGCGGTGTTGGCCAGCTCCAGCGCGTCGATCTGGGTCGTGCGGCGGGCGTCGAACGCCGCCGTTCCGACGGTCAGGCCCAGCTCCTGCGCCCAGAGATCGTTGAGCTGTGCCAGCGTGCGCGTGTCGCGCTGCTCGACATTATTGCGGTCGAGGATGCGGCCGGCCGCGGCGTCCAGCGTGACCGACCCTGTGATCGACGCGACCTCGCCCAGCCCCAGATCGCCCGCCACGTCGCGGATCGACACGTCGCCCTGCGCCGTGGCGTCGAGGCGTCCCTCCTCGGTGTCGAGGCGCAGGGCCTCCGGACCTGCCGCTCCGGCGCGGGCGATCATGCCGGAGCGCGCGGTCAGACTGACGTCGGAGCCCGAGATGCGCGCGGCGGCGGTGTCGGCCTGCAGGATGCTCCCCTGCGCCTCGAGCGTGATGGCCCCGACCTGCGCCCCGAAGGGTGTGGCGCCGCGCGCCGTCGTCGAGATGGTGCCGATCCGCAGGTCGCCCGTCGTCTGGAAGAGGTCGATGCCGTTCGCCGCCGACGCGTTCAGCGTCGCGCCGTCGGTCAGGTCGAGCCGCATGGCCCCGCGCACGCCGCCGATCCGACCGGCCTCCGCGCTGAGCGACAGGTTCCCGACCTTCAGGTCCACGCCCGGCTGCGCCGTCAGGATGGACCCGGCCCGCGACGTGATCGCGGTATCCGAGAACCGGTTGCTGAGGTCTTCGGACAGGATGACGTTGCCGCGCGTCATGATCGACGTGTCGGCGACCTGCGACCCGGAGAACCGCACCGCGATGTCGTAATCCGCCTTGAAGCGATGCTCGTGGCGCTCGGTCTCGAAGAACAACGCCGAGCGGCGGTCGATGATCTTGTGGCGACCGTTGAGTTCATCCTCGACCGCCCGGAGGGTCGGGTCGATGTCATAGATCAGCGAATAGTAGCTCTGGTCGCCGGGATAGATATTGAGGTCGCGCGTGAAGCCGGCCGACGGCCCCGACTTGTTGACCGGCGTAACAGGAAGGTCGCGGCTGGCGTCGATCTCGGCATAGAGGCTCGGGTCGATCTGGATGGTCTCGCGCCGGCCGTTCGCGAGCGTCACCTGATAGGATCTCGTGTCGGGTGCGATCCGGGTGTTCTGGCGCGTGTAGGCGTAGCGGTAGGCGTAGTTCCCGACGGAAGGGGCGATCCGCGGCGCGTCGAACTGCGCCGATGCGAGATCCCGCGAGGTGCCGGCGACGATCCCCGCAGTGGAGTTCGGCACGAGCGCCTTGCGATACCACGCGCTCAACGCCAGTTGGCGCGACGGGGTCCAACTGCCGGTCACGATGGCGACGTCGTACTGGTCCATGCGGACGAGATAGGTCTCCTCGGTGATCGCGACGTAGTCCTGCCCTCGCGTCGGATCGTAGAAGAGCGTGCCGCCCGCGCCGGTCTTCGACGCCGTGATCTCGCGCGCCGGGCGCAGCAATTTGTTCTGCGTCGCGGGGTCGGTGTATTCCTCCAGACCGCCGCTGCCATCAGCCGCGAGATTGTTGTCGTAGACGCTGACGACGCCGCCGACGCTGCGGTAATCGGTCGTCAGGAACTGGCGGCGGCCGTCGACCGTCAGGTTCGACAGCTTCGAGAGGTCGGTGATCCGCACGAGCCCGGCCAGCGCCGTGCCATTGGCCGATCCGCCAAGATCGACGGAATGCAGCACGACATCCGTCATCGCCTCCGAGGTCAGCGTGAGCGAGCCGTAGCCGTCCACCGCCTCGAGCACGCCCGAGCCGGTCGAGACGACGCTCGACGTGATGTAGATGGCACCGCCCCGGACGCGCATGTCCTCGATCTCGATCTGGTCGGTCTCGTAGTTGTAGAAGATCCGCGCGTTGGTGTTCGACGAGATCTGGTCCGTCCGCACGACCCCCGGCCGGAACTCGGAGGTGGCGCTGTCGAGACGGACGCGCCCGGTGCCGCCCTGCGTGCGCAGGTTGGCCACGACCGTGTCGATCCCGGCGCCGATATCGACGACATAGGCGCCCGTGCCCGCCCGGATCAGGGTGTTGATATTGGTGTATTCAGCCAGCAACGTCAGGTCGCGCCCCGCCGAGATGAACCCGCTGGGCGGCAGCGTGTAGAAACTCGCGACCGGGATGGTTCCCGTGCGATCGTAGCGCGACACGTTGCGTCCGAAGCCCACGACGAAGGTGTCGTAGAGAAAGTCGGAATAGTTCTCGGCCCCGTTCACGAGGTTGCGGTAGGTGACCGTCGGCGCGCCGCCCTTGTTGTCCACGCCGGGGATCGGGTCGACATTGATCGAGCCGAAGGGCGCGGTCATGGTCACGTCCTCGGCGGTGATCGGGGCGCCTTGGTTGATCGACCCGAGCTCGGTATTGATGATGACGTCGCCCGCGTAATTGGCGAGCTGTCCCAACACGTCCACATTGCCCACCGCCGCCGGCCCCGGCGACCCGGTCGACGGCTCGTAGGTCAGGATCGTGATGGTATTGGCCCCGTCCACGAGGCGGCCATAGCCGACGTCGAAATCGTAGAGCGGCGAGCCTGCTGCGATATTGGCCTGGTTGAAGGTGATCTCTCCGCCTTCGACATCCGTGATCTCGAGCCCGCTGACGTTGAGCTGCGCGCCCGAGGTGGACTGGACGAGAATATCGGCCTCGCCCGCCGCATAGAGCGATCCCGTCGCGCCTCCGGTCAGGGCGTCGCCGGTGATCCGGACGCTGCCTTCGGAGGCGCGCAGGTAGTCGACCGTGATGACGCTGGACGTCTGGCCCGCCAGCTCGGCACGACGGGTGACCAATACGGCCTGGCTCGCGGTATAGCGCGCGGCGTCGGCGCCGGAGGTCGCGGGGTCGTCGATCAGGTCCTGAAGCTCGGCGATCCGTCTTGTATAGAGGGCACCCAGATCGACATCCCGCTCGACCCGGTAGAGGCTCGGGTCCGGCGCGTCGGCGTCGCGTTCGAAGACGCCGCTGTCGAGGCTCGTCTCGACCTGGCTGTTGTCGAGCACGTCCGCCTCGTTCAGCGCGAGGATGCGGCGGGCGAAGGCTCCGGCGCGGACCTCGCCATCGACCGTCACGGTGCCGCGGCCGGTATCGGTGCTCGTCCCGCGCTTGATATCGAGGACGAGCGAGACGCCCGCCAGCGACGCCGCATCCGAGATGAGCTCGCGGTAGAAATCCTTGCCGAGGCCGTAGCCGACGACGTTCCGCTCGCCCGCTGTCGCGTCGATCGTGATGTCCTGGTAGGCGATGACGCGGGTCGCGGCCCCGATATTCACCTCGGAGGTGAGGTTGGCCGTCGCGTCCGCGATCGGGTCGATATTGATCGGGATGGCGGTCCGGTTGAAGGACCGCGCCTCGGCGTTGACGTCGATCTCCTGCGCGCCGCTGCGCCCATAGCCCGCGCGCAGTACGATGTCGCTGTAGGACAGGAGATCCGCACCGGGCCGGATGTTCACCTGGTTGATGGCGTTGAGCGTGGCGTAGGTCGAAGCGGACGCCGTGCCCGCGAGACCGTAGGAGGTCGAATGCGCTTCGGCGCGAATATCCGAGGAGCCGCCGGCATAGATTTCCAGATCGCCCGCCGCGATCAGCCGGACGGCCCCGATCTCGACGCGCCCGACCTGCGTGACATCGACATCGCTGCGCCCGATCGGCGAGGCTAGCGCGCCGCCCGCGTCGAGGATCAGCTTGTCCTTGATCGATAGTGTCGTCTCGGACCCGATGAAGAAGGACCGCGCGCGGTTCGGGTCGCCGATCTGCACCATCAGCGCGGCGTCCTCGACGGTCACGTCGGTCGCGAAACCGGCTTCGATATCCGACGAGATGGCCGCCAGCGCGACCCCGCCGCCCGAAGCCGACTTGATGTTGTAGGGGCCCGTGGGCCGCGTCAGCTTGGAGGTCGCGGCGACGATGAAGGCGTTGGCATAGGCGTCGGTGCGCCCGCCGATCAGCACGTCGACATCGCTCGCGATGCTGCTGGTCGCGACCGCGCCCGACACGCCCAGCAGGGCGGCACTGGTGTTATCAAGCTGGCTCTGGAGCGTGACATCCTCGGAGGCACGGACGCTCAGGCCGCCGTTGAGCCGCGTGGACTCGGGGTCGAGCGGGTTGCCCGCCGTAAGGACCACGCGGCCCGCGGCGCCCGCGCGGGTCGCGCCGACGGTCGTGCGCGTCTCGGTGTCGACATGGCTGCGTGCTTCGGCCCCCGCCCCCGCGGCCAGGCCGCCCGACCCGGAGGTCACGTCGACCGTCACGGCCTGGCGGTTGTCGCTGGCGACGTAGAGCGTGCCGAACGTGCTGATGGCGCCGCTGTCGATCTCGGTCAGGACGCGGCCCCGGCGCCCGTCGCCCTTCTGGCCCGCTTCGGCGATGACGACGCCGATGGCCAGCGCACCGGCCGTGATGCCCGACGCGGTGGCCTGGCTGCCATAGCCCGCGGCCCGCGTCTCGATCAGCACGCGGTCCACCCCGAGGATCGTGGTCCGGCGATCCGGATCGTCCCCGTCCTCGACCCGCGTGCGCGCGGTGTAGTTCGACAGCGCCCGCGCCACCGCGCCGCCGCCCGCGACGATCCCGCCCGCGCCCGCCGTCGCATCCGCCACGACGTTGGTGCCGCGCGCATTCGACAGTTCCGTCAGGATCTCGACATCGACGGCGTCGATCCGGACGCCGCTCAGTGTCGTGGTCAGAACCGCGTCGCCACGAGCCTCGGCAGTCGTCACCCCGACGGCCAGCGCCCCGAGCGACAGGCCCCGCGCCGTGGCGATGCTACGCGCCGCACTGGTGTTGCGCAGATCGAGCGTCCGGGCGTCGATGGTGGCCCGCGTCAGGGCGATCCGCGTGGCGCCCCGCGCCTCGGTGGTCGAGATCGCGCCGCTCATACCCGCCAGCGTCCCGCCCTGCGCGCTTTGCGTCGTGGCCGACACCCGGCCGTCGTCGCTCGCGGCAAGGGTGACCGCGCCGCTGTTGATGATCGCCTCAGGGCCGGTGCCTCGGCCAATATCGATGTCGGAGGTGCCCCGGTTCGTCGCGGTGGCGATGGCCGCGCCGATCGATGCGGTCGCCGAGAGGCCGATGCTGGTGACTTCGGCGGCGACGGTGTCGGCCCGGCGGCTGGTGATCGCGACCGAAGATTGAAGGGCCGCGGCGGGGTCGCCTGTCGTCACCGCCGCGCCGTAATCGGTGGCAGCCGTATTCCCGATGCGGACCCCGTCGGCGATATCGACGCTGGTCCGGGTCGCGACGTCGACGACCACGAGCCCCGCGCCCACATTGCCGAACGCCGATGCGGCGGCAGCGAAGACCGTCGCGTCGACCGAGTTCCCGCCGGGCCGCGATCCACTGGTGCTGGCGATCGCGATCGCCCCGTCTGACAGGATGGCTGCGCCTCTGCCGATCGCGACCGTCGCCGTCGATGACAGCTGCGTGACCCCGACGGCCGCCGAAAGGCTGGCCGCGGAGGCCGAGACCACGCCGACCCGCTGCGACAGGCCGTTTGCGATGCTCGCGTCGATATCGATCCGGTCGGTGGCTGTGAGTATCGCGTTCGCGCCGATGGTCACGCCGACATTGTCGGTCCGCCCGCTCGTCCCGATGGCGAGCGTGGCCTGATCGGCCTCGACACCGGAGGCCGCACCGTCGGCGCCTGCGCGCGTGGACATCCCGCCCAGCGATCCGGCGCCGCCATCCGACGTCGGGTCGCCCGCCAGCGCACCCGTGGCCGCCCCGACCAGTGCCGCGCCCTCGCCGCTTGCCTCGGTCGCGAGGCCGCCGAGATTCAGGATCGAGATCGCCGCCGTCAGGGTGCCGCCGCCGACGCTGGCCATTCCGACCTGTCCCGTCACCTGGCGGTCGGCGGTGGAGTTTATATCGAGGCTGCCGCGGGCGGTCAGCCGGGCCTCGTCCCCGATCAGGACAGACGCATTCCCCGCGAAATCCACGTATTCCAGCGATCCGCCCGCGCCCGCCCCGCCCGCGGCCAGGACACCCACATCATTCGTCAGCCGCGTCTGTTCGGTCGCGGCGATGGCCACGTCGGCGCCGGTCACGGTCTGCGCGTCGCCCAGATCGACCAGCGCGCGGCTCTCCACCAGGTCGATGGCGCTGCTGAACGCGACGAAGCCGCCGCCTGCGGCACCCGAGATCGCGGTGTTGGTGACGACGTTCTCGACCGTTGCGGCGATCTCGACATCTCCCTCGGCGGCGATGACGCCGGGGATGTAGGTCGGTCGGATGTCACCGAGGATGCCGTCCGGCCCGACGACGTCGCGCAGGTTGTAGCGCAGCTCCGTGGCGCCCCGGCTGCGGACCTCGGCGGACGCGGCGAGCACGTTGACCAGCACGCTCCCCGCGCCGGCCCCGCCGCCGCCCGCGACATTGCCCGCCAGCCCCGTGATGTCCGAGGCGGTCGTCGCCGTCACCGCCGCCGTGCCGCGCGACGTGATCCGGGCGCCCGCCAGGTCGACCAGCGCGGCGCTGCGGATGGCGCTGTAGGCCACGCTGGCCGCGCCCGCGGCCTTGCCCCCGGCGGCCCCGAAGGACATCACCGAAAGCCGCGACGACACGTCGGCATTCACGTCCACGGCCGACGAAGCGCCGATGCGCGCGGTGTTCACGCGCACGGTCGCGGTGCTGTCGATCAGCGTGCCCGTGCCCGATGCCCCGACCGATGCCCCCCCGGACACGGCGGCCGCGACGGCGAAGGTGTCGGCGGCGTTGGACACGCGTGCGGCCACCCGCGTCGCCTGCGCCGCGTCGGTGACCAGCGTGCCGCCTGCCGCAACGCCCAGTGCGCCGAGAATGTCGAGCGTGCCGCCCAGCTCCGAGGCCCCGGCGGCATCGAGCGTGGCGAGCAGGTTCAGCTGGACGTCCCGCCCGTCGCCCAGCGCGACCAGCGCATCGTCCGAAAGGGTGTTGTAGACGAAGATCCCCGTCAGCGCGGCGTTGCCCGCCGCCGCCGCACTGACCGCCAGCGCCTCGACCTCCGTGTCGGCGAAAGCGTCGACGGTGGCGCCCCGGCGCACGCCCAGCCGCGCCCCGAGGTCGTGCGCCGCCTGGCCGAACGCCTGTACCACCGCGGCATCCGTGATTTCGGTCGTGACGCTGTTGTCGGTCCTGTTGACGGTGATGGACGCGCCGATCCCGGCGGTGCCGCCACCGCTGAGGTTGCCGTTCGCATTCGGGATAGCATCGCCGCCGCCCAGAAGCGTGATCCGCGTCTCGGCCTCGGAGAGAAGGGCGAGGCTGCCGCGCGCCATCAGCAGGGGCGCGCCGCTGCCGGTGCTGTCGCGCACCCGCGTGGCGACCGTGTTGGCGACGTCGTTATAGGTCGCCGTGCCGTTGATGCCCGCCGTGCCCCCGATCGCCGCCGAAAGCGCGAGGCCCGACGCCGTGACGCGGGCCGCCGACCGCGCGGCGAGGTTGCCGCTCGTGACGATGCGGCTGCCGTCGAGATCGGTCAGCACGTCCATGCCCGTCCGGTTCACCGCGATGGCGAGGCCCGCCGCGCCGGTGCCCGACTTTCTGACACCCAGCGCGCGCGCGGTCAGCGTGGCCGCGCCCAGCGACCCGATCTCCACGCCGCCGCCCGTGACCTGCGACCGGCGCAGGATCGTCTGCGCGCCGCCGTTCTGGATATTCGTGGTGATCGCCATGCCGAGGGCCTTGGTCGACCCGACCGAGAGCGCGCCGCCATAGGCCCAGAGCGCATTGCCGGCCTCGGACGCGATGGCGATGGCGGGGCCGTCCGCCTCCGTTTCGCTCAGGCGCGTCTCCGCGCGGCCGTTCACCGTGTTGACCACCGCCGCGCCCGCCAGCGACAGCTTGCCCAGACCCGCTGCCGCCGCGGCGCCGTAGACCTCGAGTTCGGTCAGCGACCGGAGCGAGAGCGCACCGCCCGTCAGCCGCGCCCGCGTCGCGTCCAGGAGGGCATCGCGGTTCGACACGTTCACCGCCACGCCCAGACCCGCGCTGGTCATGCCGCCCGCACCGTAGGACACCGCCCCGGCGATCCCGAACTGCTGGCCCGTGTTCGCCGCGAGCACCGACGTCACTGTCCGCGTGGTCACGACCGCGTCGGTCAGGCTCACGCCCGTCTCGCCGCCCTCGATATTCGTCGTGACCGACCCGGCCAGCGTCACGAGCGCGTTCTTTCCGCCCGCGCCACCCACCGCGACATTGACGCTGCGGGCCGCGTCGCGGGCCTCGGCATCGACGCGGCGGCCGTCGATGGTCACGCCGCGAAGCGCCACGCGCGTGTCGCGGTCATCGGTCTTGACGGCGACGGCCCCCGCAAGCGCGTTGGCACCGAGATCCAGTCCCAGCCCGTAGGCCACGCCGCCCGCGAGGCCGATATCAAGCGCCGTGTTGTCGGCCAGAAGCGCTAGATCCTCGGTCAGGTCGATGCGCGAGGCCGTGGTGATATTCGTCTGCGCGTCATTCGTGCGGAAGAGATTGAGCACGACCGCGCCCGACACGGCCCAGCCCGCCGATCCCGTGGCGCCGCCCGCATCGGGCGCGGTCTGGTTCTCGGCCTGCGCCTCGACCGCCGCCGCGTCGTCAGCATCGAGGAAGGCGGTCGGCACCGCCAGTTCCTGATCGTTGTCCTCGGCCCCCTCGGCCGCCGATCCGGCCGCCGACCCTGCGACCTTCGATCCGGCCAGTGCGCTGCCGAAGACGAGGCCCGTATTGCCCGCCCGCAGGCTGAGCGAGCGGGCCGAAATCACGCTGTCGACGGTGGCTGCCTGCAACGCGGCGTTGTCGGCGCGGCCGATCTCGGCCCGCGTGTCGCGCCGCACGAGGTTGACGACGCCCGACGCCCCGAACGCGATGCTGCCGCTGCCGCTCTTGGTGCCCGCAAGCGAGAGCAGCATGCTGCGGTCGATGGCTTCGATGCGGATATCCTCGCGCGCCGCGACGCGGGCCGTCTCGCCCAGACGCGCGACGGTCGTCGTCTCAAAGAGGTTCGCCGCGACCGAGCCGTTGATCGAGGCCTTCGCCGCCGATCCGCCCGCGCGCGCGACACCGATCTGGATCACGTCCGTCTCGGCGAGGATGTTGAGGTCGCGCGCCGTGATGACCGTGCCCGAGCCGACCTCGGCCAGAACCGAGCTGAGCATTCGCGGCACCGAAACCGACGCCCCGATCAGGTTCGACGCGGTGCCCGAGGGCGCCAGCCTCGAGCCGCCTTCGGAGGCGGCGGACATGTGGGTGAACACGGCCTCCTGCCGCGCGCGGACGGTGACGTCACCGGCGGTCGTGACGCGAGCGCCGTCGGCGATCCGGGCGACGGCGGAATTGTCCGTCTCGAAGACGTTGATATTCGCGCCCATGGCGTAGCTTTGGTCGTTGCGCGCCGACGCCGCCTGCACCGATTTCGAACCGGTCGACGTCGTCGCGAACACGAGGCCGTCCGTCGCGTCGTCGAGATCGGGCAGGTCGCCGGCCCCGCCGGTCACGAAGCCCGGATCGATGGTCGAAAGCTCGTCCATGAAGACGGCCCAGCGCTGCCGGAAGTTGGTCAGCTGCTCGGTCGTCTGGTATTGCGTCACCGCGTCGACCGTCACGTCGGCGGCCGTGACCGTCGCGCCGGTGCCGATCTCGGCCCGCACCTGGCCCGCCATCTGCGACATCGAGAAGGCGCTCACGAGCACCGTGTCCGTCCCCTGCTCCGGCCCGCGCCCGAGCCCCGGCAGGCGGGAGATGAAGCTGTTGACGTCCTGCGTCTGCGCGCGGACGGTCCGGTTGAGTGCTGCGCCGCCCTCGTCGAAGCGACCGAACCGCTCGGTCGCGGCGAGCGTCAGCGCACCGCTCAGGTCGACCGTCGGCGCGGCCAGCGTCAGGTCCGCGCCGCTGCCCGACGGGTCGCGATAGCTGCCGCCCAGCGTGGCGAAGGTCTGGGCGGTGTCGATCTGGATGTCGAAAGCGAGGCTTGTCGCGAGCTTGTTCTTCGTCGCGTCCTCGTCGCTGCCCTCGCCCTGCAGGCGCGACCGCACGGCGATGGCCGCGACCTGTCCGGCGGCGGCCGCGGGCGATGTCGTCGCCAGCGATCCCGCCGTGTCGGGGCCGCCGAGCGTGCTGACCGTCTCGCTGGCAGTCTCGAAGCGGATCGTCTCTGCCTTCAGGGACATGTCGCGCGCGGTGATCTGGCCGCCGATGGCGGCCTCGGTAAAGCTCGACCCCAGCGAAACGGTGACCGCGACCGCGCCCTGGCCGCCATTGCCCGCGCCGACGCGATTGGTGATCTCGCGCGATTTTCCCGTCAGGGCCGCCGCGCGCAGATTGCCGTCGCGTGCCGTGATCGAGCCGCCGCGCACCAGAAGCTGGTTGTGGCTGTTCTGCGTATTCACGACCGTCGAAGCCGCGAAGCCGCCCAGACCGGCGGTCACCAGCTCGATATCGACCGCCTCGCTCACGCTGCTGGTCAACGCGATGTCGCCCGCGATCGCGGTCAGCGCGCTGTCGTCGATCCGGACGGTGGCGGTGACATCCGTGACCGACGTCGCCGCACTCAGGACGAGGGCGAGCGGATCGATCGCGACGTCCACCCCGGCATTGGCATGCACATAGAGCGACTGGGTCCGCGGATTGAACCCGTTGGGCAGCCGCGTCAGCGCCGATAGCGGATCGCCGGCAAGCGCGGTGTAGCCGCGTGTCTGCATGCCATCGGCGCGCAGAACGCCATTGTCGGCGATATCGCCCTCGACCGCATCGGGCGCCATCGCCGCAAGCCCGGCCCCGGACCAGTTGCCGCGCGCGGTGAGGGTCGAGTTGGTGATCGCGATGGTCGCGGTCGCGTCGAGATCGCGGATCTGGAGCGGCGCCAGTTGACCGAACGCATCCGCGCCCGTGCGGGCAAGCGCGTCGAACCCGTCCGAGAGCAGGGCGAATGCCGCTGTGATGGCGCCGTCATCCTCCTCGGACTGGTCGATCTGCCCCTGCACCGCGGCGGCGGTCGCGTCGTCGATGCTGTTGCTGCTTGCGGCCAGCGCGGAGACCACGATCGCTCCGCCGGTCAGCGTGGCGCCGGTCACGGCGATGGTGGCGGTGGCACCGATCTCCGCGACGGGCAGGCCGATCTCGGCCATCGTCTGGTCGGCCAGAAGGGCGATCAGGCCGCCCGCATCCGGTCCCGCCACATCCGCGTCGAGAGCCGCACCGGCCGCCACGTCGATGGAGGGTGCAATCAGCGAAAGGTCACCGCCCACCGCGCCGGAGGTCGTGTCGATCCGGGCGTTGGCCTCGACCGCGATCGCGCGGCGCGCCAAGGCGGCCAGGTCGCCGCCGCCGGTTGTCGTCGTCCCCGCGAAGGCGATGTCGCGCCCGTCGAGAAGCGCGCCCCCCTCGGGGCCGAGATCCATCGTCGCGCCGAAGCGGACCGATGCGCCGCTGACATAGAGGAACCCGCCCGAACCGCCCGCCGAGGCCGCATCGACCGTGCTGCCCGCCTCGAATGTCAGCACGCTGTCGGGCGCGCCCACGAAATCGCCGTCTTCGGCGCCGCCGAAGAGGATCGTGCCGCCGTCCAGTGCCATGCCCGACACGTCGAGGACCGCGCCCGAGCGGATCGTCAGCGACGAGGCGACCGCGCCGTTGATCTGCCCGCCGCGCCCGCCCCGCGCGGCCCGGATGTTGCCACCGACCGACGCGCTGCCGGCACCGAAGCGGATAACCCCGCCCTCGACCCGCGCGCCGGTGGCCTGCGGGATGCCACTGGTGTTCACGGCGACGGGGACCGAACTGCCCTCTTGGTCCGGGGCATCGACCGTGACCGAACCGTTCAGGACCAGCGCCGCGCCGATATTCAGCTCCAGCGCCGTGACGTTGACGATCGAGCCCGGCGCGAACGTGACGTCGGCATCGGCCAATGGCTCCTCCCCAGCCATCAGCGTGTCCATCGCATCGCTGCTGCCCGAGAGCACATCCGCCCCGAACGCCGCTGTCGCCGTCGACATGATCAGCGTGTTGGCGTTGATCCGGCCCGTGCCGCCGACGACGAAGCCATTGTGGTCGAGAAGGAAGACCCGGCTGGTGTTCGCGCCAGCCGCGTCGCCTGCCTTCAGCGTATTGAGCGTGCCGTCGATCCGGCTGGCCGCGCCGGAGGCGTCGTTGACGACGTTGACCAGCGCCACGGTTCCGTCCGGCTGCACGAGGTTGACCGTCTCGCCCGCCCCGATGTCGAAGCGCCGGAAGGCGTTCAGGGCGACGTTGTTCGAGATGGACCCCGTCGTGATCGTGCTGATGGTGGGATCGGTGGCATCGACCGATATGGTGGTGTCGGTCAGGCTCGTGCCGGCACCGCCCGCCCCTTCGGTCAGTTCGACCTGCGACCAGGCGGGCAGGACGGAGGACACGACAATCGCCGAGCTGGACAGGAGACCTGTCAGCCCGCGCGCCAGCGGCGCGATCCGGATGCGATATGTCGGGCGGGCCGTCATCTACTCCGGGACGCGCAAGGCATCGAGGCCGGTCTTGAAGTAGGTCATGTCGACCCGCGTGACGATGGGGTTCGAATTCACGTCCGCGCGGTACCCGAAGAGGATCGCACCCGACGCGTCCAGCGCCTCCAGTGCCGCTGCATCCAGCGCCTGGGCTGCTTCACAGACATCGCCGAGGCAGCGCTGCCAGACCATTTCGATCTGATCCGCCTCGGCATCGTCCTCGGGGCGGAAGACCGCGCCGCCGGGCAGGTAGACGCCGATCGGCACCTGCGCAAGGAGGACGGCGCCCCCATCCTCGACCGGGAAGGCGATCAACCGGGCGACCAGAGCGTCGCCCTGCCGCAGCTTCTGTTCCTGCACGAGGCGGCAGACATTGCGCGCCACGGTCACCGCCTCGCAGGTCACGAGCCAGTCGCCAAACAGCGTGTTGTTGGCCACCTCGGCCGGGCCTTCGGGGGCCGCGTCCTCGGCCGTCGCATCCTGCGCGGCGAGCGGGGTGGCGAGAAGGGTCGTGGCGAGTGCAAGCGCCGCGATCCGGCTTGTCCGCTGTGTCATGGGAACTCCGTCCATTGCATGTTCAGAAGGCATAATCCGCGCCCAGATAGAGGCGCGGGTTCATATCGGTGAGGCCGGTCGCCTGGACCAGCGGGACGCCCACATACCCCAGGAGGCCAACCTTGCCCGACCCGAGCCGCGCGCCGACCCCGGCGGAGGCGAGGAAGTCGTTGCGATCCGCCGTGCCTCCCGGCGCCGCGAAGGGCCGGATCAGGGCCATGTCGACGAAGGCGAAGGGCGAGAGGTTGGCCGTGTCGAGGATCGACGGCGCGTCGTCGGCTTCCGCGAAGCACGGGGCGGGACAGGCCAGTTGCAGGCGCGCGACCGCGCCGCTGTCGCCGCTGCGGATGTCCTTGGGGTAGCCGCGAAGCGAGGCCGAACCGCCCGCCGCGATACGCCGCTTGACCGAGAGGTTCTGTCCCTCGGCGACCTGCCAGTCGACATCCGCGTCGAACACGTAGCGTGAGGAAACCCGGCGAGCATAACTCAGGTCACCGTAGAGAAGTGCGAAGGGTCCGTCGGTCAGGCTGGCGCTGCCGGTATCGACCTCGCCCAGCTTCGCGCCGACCGACAGCGACCAGGCCGAGGCCGCGCCCTGACGCTGATATCCGATGCCGAGATCCAACTCGACCAGTTCACCCGCCTGCAGGGGTGTCCCCGCCAGAGCGGATTCCGAGGTTTCGACGTTCACGGCCGCCTGCCACGTCCAGTAGCGGTCGCGCCCGATGCGGAACGGTTGGGCATAACCGATCGACAGGCTCGCCTCGTCGGTCTGGACGTCGAGAATGCTGAACTCGCCGCGCACGACTTCCGTATGCGAGACTGATGCGGCAACATTCACGCTCCCGCCGCGCAGGCCGACGGGCCGCTTGTAGAAGACCGACAGCGCCTCGCTTCCGGCCGTCGCGGCCACCCGCGCGGTCAGGGTATCGCGCATCCCGGTCAGGCTGCGGACGGTGCCGGTGAGCGACAGCTGGTTCCGCCCCAGATCCTCGACCGCGAAGTTGTCGTAGGACGCGATCCAGCTCCAGCGCGCGGGCTCCTCGATGGTGACGACCGCCGATGCCGTGCCGGTGGTCAGGCCCGGTGCAAAGGTCAGACGCGGCCGGATGTCATAGGCGATGTCGAACAGGCGCAGGTCGCGCGCGAGCGTGTCGAAATCGGGTTTGGCCCCCACCTCGGTGGACAGCCGGTCGAGCACGAAGTCCGGCCGGGTCTGCACCGCGCCCTCGACCCTGACCGCGTCGATGGACGCTTCGACCAGTGTCAGGCGCAGTCGGCCGTCGACCACGTCCTGCGGCTCGATGATGGCCCGGGCCGTGACGATGCCGCGCTTGAGGTAAAGCGCCTGCACCGCGTCGAGCATCTTCTCGACATCGGCGAAGACGATATCGCGGTCGAGATAGGGCGCGACGGCGGCCTGCAACTCGTCCTCCGCGAGGTAGTCCGAGGGCGGGAACACCACGCCGGAGAGCTGGAACGTCTGCGCCACGGCCAGCGCGGGATGGAGGACCAGCAACAGCCCGACGCCCCACGCAAACGTGATCGCCAGGCGGGCCGAACGGGCCCGGACACGCAGCCGATTGAGCCGTCGCACGTCGCTGTTTCTCCGTACCACCGTCCGACACCTGCGACGCGACTTCCCCAAATCACTCGCAACAAACGGGTTTCCTTCAGGGCCGCTATGTATCGGCGAAGCGAGGCGAAGTTGTGATGCAATTGTACCAAAGTGCCCCTATCGGCGCCCGTTCCCATCGGAGTATGCCCTAACGGCAACATGCCCGTCCGGAGCCCTACGCCCCCATGCCCCAAGCGCCACGAGATCCGAGCGGGGCCCTCGCATCCTACGACGAGAGCCTGTCGCGTCTGGAGCGGACCATCCGGGACTTCGAGGAGGTCGACCCGAAACCCGGCGGCAGCCCCGATCTCGCGGACCGGGCGCAGGAGATGCTCTGGGCCTTCCTGTCGCCGGGCGAGTTGCATCGCCGCGCGGATGGCGCGTCCGACATGCTCGACAGCTCGCGCATCGGGGCCGCGATCATCACCGCCTCGGGCCTGATCTGCGAGGCGAATGCCGCGGCTGAGACCCATGACGGGCTGACCGTCGGCCGAACCCTCGCGGATTGCGGGATCGAGCCGGTCGGCACGCGCGTGTTCAAGGCGCTCTCGCAGAGCCCAGAGGCCGACGCACCCCGCCGCCACCAGATCGCGCAGATCCACACGGGCAGCGACGGGGGCGTACGAACCGTTTTCCTGTCGCCGCAACCCGTGGCGCCCGGGACCGATCCCCGCTGGCTGATGATCCTGTCACCGCCGCCGGTGCCCATCGAGGCCTTCGCCCTGATCACCGACGCCTTCGGCCTGAGCGAGACCGAAACCGCCATCGCGGGTGCCTTCGTGCGGGGCCAGAGCCTGCGCCAGATTGCCGATCAGCGCGGCCGGTCCTACGCCACGATCCGCAACCAGTTCCAAGCCGTGCTGGAGAAGACCGATTGCGCGACGCAGGTGGATCTCGTTCAGCTCGCCACCAGCCTCTCGCTGATGCAAGGCGCGGTCCGGTCCTTCGAGGGGCGCGCCGCCGCCCCGGCGCGCATCGACGCGGCGGACACCCCCCTATGCCTGCCCCGCCCCGGCGGGCGGCGGCTTGAGGTCCGGATCGACGGCGATCCGGGCGGGCGACCCGTCCTCAACCTCTTCAGCCTGTTCGGGCCGGGGGTGACACCCGCGATCGCCGGCAAGCTTCGCGCACGGAACATCTGTCTTGTGAGCCCGTGGCGACCCGGCTTCGGCGGCACCGACCGACCCCGCGCGTCCGAGGATTGGAACGCGTGTTTCGCAAGCGATGTTCGCACGCTCCTCGACAGTCTCGAAATCAAGCGCTGCGCCGTGTTGGCCCGCGCGTCGGCCTCGCAGAGCTTCTACGAACTGGCCCTCCGCCTGCCCGACCGGATCGCGTCCGGCACGGTCGTCAACGGACTCGTGCCGCGCCGGTACATCGCGGGCAAGCGGGCCGCATCGCGCTGGACGACCACGCTGATGAGCGCGTCCTTCGTGTCCTACCCCGTCGCGCGCATGATCCTCGCGGCCGGCGAGAAGCTGCTGCGCCGCTCGGATACGGTCAGCTTTCTGCAAAAGATGTATGACCATTCCGACAGCGATCGGGCCGCGCTGGGCGACCCCGACGTGGCTGCCTCGATCCTGAACGGCGTGTCGGATGTGGTGCGGCAGGGCCTCGATGCGGGCGTGAACGACATCGTGTCGGGCTTCGCCGCGTGGATGACCGATCTCGGCGCGCTCGACGTTCCCATCACGCTCTATCACGGCCGGGACGACCCGAACGTGCCCTTCGCCAGCGTCGCGGAGTTCGCGCGCGACAACGGCCACTGCATGGCGCTCGTACCCGAGGACGGGGGCGGGCAGCTCTGCTTTTCGCATATCGACAAGGTGCTGGACATCGTTCTGGCGGAGGGCCCGCGCGCCTGAGGGCGCTCAGCGCGCCTCTCGCGACAGGATCAACGCCAGCCCCGCCAGACGTGCGCGGTCGAGCTCGGCGCGCAAGTCGGCTTCGGCCTCGGCGGACGCCTCGGGCCCGAAGCGAAGCGCTGCCACGCGGATCGCGAGGTCCACAAGGCCAAGCGGCTCCTGCGAAGCGAAGGCATGGAGTGCCGCGACGTGGCGCCGCGCGGCCTCGGCGTCGTCTTCGCGCGCGGCCACCTCCAGCGCGAAGCAGTGAAACTCGATCGCGACCGGCCCCATAGCCCCAGTCCGCACCCGCGCGCCGGCCGCGTCCAGAAGGTCGTGCCGGGTCGCCGCATCCGGCGCGGCCAAGGCTCCGAGCGCGAGGATCGTCGGCCCGTTATAGGGGCTCTGCCGGGCGGCGGAGAACAGCGGCTCCAGTGTCAGGAACGCGCGGTCCGGATCCCCCTCGCGGAGCGCCAGCCAGCCATTCATCATCGCCACATCCGCCACGACGCGCGACTCGGGGTCCGCTTCGGTCAGGGCGGCGACCCGCGCGATATCCTCACGCGCCGCGTCGAGGTCCGACGCCATCAGCCGGATCTCGGCCCGCACGTCGCGCGCCATCATCTCGGTCCGCGCCGCGCCGGATTCGACCGCGCTCTCGACCGCGAGATCGGCCAGAAGATGCGCCTTCGGACCGGGCTCCGCGAAATGCAGGGTGTAGCCGCGCATGAACGCATATTCCTGATGCGTCAGCCCCATGCCGCCATCCCGCGCCAGATCGACCGCCCGCTCGAAATGCCCGAAGGCGGTGCGTAATCGTCCCGACAGGACATGCGCGTCGCCCAAGCCCCCATGGGCCCGTGCGATGCCGCGCGGATTTCCCGACATCTCGGCGGCAGCCAGCCCGGCCACATGCTCGGCCAGACAGGCTTCGGCATCGCCCGCGACGAAGGCCCGATTGCCGCGCTGCTCGTGGATCTCGGCGCGCCCGATCCCGGCCAGGCCGATCCGGGCGGCGATCGCCTCGGCATCGTCGAGTGCGCGGTCCGCCGCGTCCCCCTCGCCCAGCCGGTGCAGGATCAGGGCGCGGCGGACGAGCATGGCGACGCGGGTCGTGTCCACGATGGCCGCCGCATGGGCGGCGCGGTAATCCTCGAGCGCGCCGTGCAGGTCGCCGCGCATTCGCCGGATGCCCGCGCGGCAGGAATGGAGCTCGGCCACCGCCTCGGGGTCGCCGCCCCGCTCCAGTCCCGCCTCGATATAAGTGCCCGCGACACCCATGCGCATCTGGCCGATCATCTCGTTGGCGGCGGCAGTCGCGGCGCGGCAGGCCTCGGCGTCGTCGCCCGCGAGAAGCGCATGATGCGCCCAGCGAACGGCGTCCCCGCCCCGATGATGCGCCGCGGCGCGCCCATGCCAGTCAAGCCGGGTTTCGGGCGGGATCGAGTGATAGATCGCCTGCCGCACGAGATCGTGCCCGAAGGCCAGCCCCGCATCCGCCGCATGCAGCAGGTCGCCCACGGGGCGCGGCGCGGGCATGTCGGGGAACACGGCCCGCGCCTCCGCCGGATCGAAGACCGGCCCGAGGATCGACGCGAAGCGCAGCGCCGCCCGGTCGGCGGGCGGCAGGCCCTCGATCTGCTCCATCACGAGGCCCGTGACGCTGTTGGGCAACGCGCCGGACCGCCAGCCCGCTTCCAGAAGCCGCAGCAGGAACAACGGGTGCCCGGCCGCGCGGTCCAGCACCGCCGGATCCCGCGCCTGCGCCGGGGCCGCGAGTTCGGCGAGTCGCGCGGCCTCGGGCGGGGCGAGCGGACCCAGCGCGAGGCGGACCAGGCCGATCCGCGCCCGTGCGGCCAGCCGCCGCCCGAGATCCGCGCCGTGCGGCCGCTCGGTCAGCACGAGCGCGACATTCGCCGCACCCAGCCGGTCGGCCAGGTCCAGCAGGAAATCCCCGATGCCCGGCGGTGCCCAATGCGCATCCTCAATGGCCACGAGAAGCGGGGCCGTTCCCCCCGCGTGGATCATCGCGCGCGCCACGAGATCGACCATCCGCCCATGCCGCGCGGTGCCGCCCAGCGCCGTCAGCCGCAGATCCGCGTCCGGGCGAAGCGCCTCGCCACGCAGCCACGACAGGAGCGCCCGTGTGGTGTCGTCGGCGATCTCGGCCTCCGGCAAGGGCGGCAGGCGGGACGCGAGGTCCTGCGCGATATGCTGTCCCGACCGGGCGAGCGGCTCGAACCCGACCTCGATCACCCGCGCGCCGCGATCGGCCTCGCGCTGCGCGATCTCCTGGAGGAGACGGCTCTTTCCGATCCCGGCCTCGCCGCAGATGTGGATCGCGAGGCCGGTGGACCCGGTCCGTGCCGCGCCCAGCGCGGACTCCACCTGCGCGACCTCGAGCGACCGGCCGACGAGCGGCAGACCGGGCCGCGCCTGCGATCCCCCAAGTCGGAGCGGCACCGGCGTGCCGTCCTTCGCGACAAGCCCCAGCCGCGGCGCGAGATCGGGGTCGACATGCACCTCGCCCGGCTCGGCGCGCGCGGCGACCCGGCGGGCCCGCGCAAGGTCGCGGGCCGTCCCGTCCGCCGCCTCGACCAGCCCGAATGACAGCGTGTCGCTTGCGTCCTTCGCCATCTCGCGCGCAGCACTGGCAACCGCGCGCAGAGGCGCATCGCTCCAGATCGCCGCGCCCTCGCCCGCGCCGCAATCGAGCATCCGCCCGCCCGCGTCGGTCACGGCGGCGGCAAAGCGGTCCCAGTCGGCGCCCTCGGCCGCCTCGAGGGCCGATAGAAGGAGCGAGGGCTCGACGGGGGCCGCGACTGCGGGGGGCGACGGTGCGGCGCCATCTGCCGCCGTCTCGCGGGCGCCGTGAAGCCGCGCCATGAGCGCCGAGGTTTCCGCCTCCGGCTCGGCCCCGAGGTCGCGGCGGAGCGCGTCGCGCAGCGTGTTGAACCGGGCGCGGGCAGCACCCCGCCCGCCCCGCGCGGCCTCGGCGATCATGAGGCGGCGATGCGCGGCCTCGTCCAGCGGATCGAGCGCCAGAAGACGGTGCGCCGCCTGCACCCCCTCCGGCCCGTCGCCCGCCCGCGCGATCTCGCGGCGGAGCGCATCTTCCGCCAGACCCGAAAGGCGCGCACGCTCGGCCTCGACCGCCGCGGCCAGATCCGCGCCGTCGGGCAGCGTGCCGTCGAGGAACGGCCCCGCATAGAGCCGCCCCGCCTCGGCATCGTCGCCCCGCGCCAACGCCTCTGAGAATGCCCCGAGATCCGAGCCGCAATCCGGCCCCAGCCGCAGCGCATCTCCGTCGGCGACGATGATCCCCTCGCCCGCGGCACGGCGCAGCTGCGCCACCGCCTGCCGCAAGCTCGACCGCGCCGAGGCGTCGTCGGCATGCTCCCAAAGCAGCGCCGCGAGCCGCGCGCGTGGCAGTCGGTGCCGCCGGGCGGCCACCAGAAGCCCGAGCATGATCTGGGCCTTCCGCGCGGTCAGCGTCACCGGCGCGCCGCCCGACGTCAGCGCGAATCCCCCGAGGCACTCGATCCAGACGGACATCGCTTTCACGCCCCTTTCACGCGGGCCCGCCGCCCGCGTTCACACCCGTCCCCGTAGGACGTCGGACAGGATCATTCCCGAATGAAGGACCACCGAGATGCCCCTCCAGATCGCCCGTTTTCTGCTTCTGGCCCCGACCCCCGACCCAGCCGGTTCCACGTCCATCGGCCCCCGGCTCCGGACCGGCCGCCGCGCCCGTTCGCAGGCATGGTGACCGAGATGACCACGACCCGCAACGACCTGCCCCAGACCCGTGGCGAGACCCTGCTTACCGATTCCGGGCTCGAGACGACGCTCATCTTCCACGATGGCTTCGACCTGCCGCAATTCGCGGCCTACACGCTCCTCGAGACGACCGAGGGGCGCCGCGCGCTCCGCGCCTACTTCCGCCGCCACCTGGCGATCGCGGCCGACCACGGGGTGGGGTTCCTCCTCGAAGCGCCGACATGGCGGGCCAGCCGCGACTGGGGCGAACGCCTCGGTCATGCCCCGGATCGCGTCGCGCGGTTCAACCGGGACGCCATCGCCCTGCTGGCGGATCTTCGCACCGAGACGCCGGCTGTTCGGCCCGTCGTGATCTCGGGCAATATCGGCCCACGCGGCGACGGGTACGCCCCCGACACCACGATGACGGAGGACGAGTCGCAGGCCTACCACGCCGAGCAGATCGGCTGGCTTGCGCAGACCGATGCCGACATGGTGACCGCCGTGACGCTGGGGACCGTGGCCGAAGGGGTCGGCGTGATCCGCGCGGCCCATGCCACCGGGATGCCCGTCGTCGTCTCCTACACGACCGAGACCGACGGTCGGCTTCCCGATGGCACGCCGCTGGGCCGCGCCATCGAGGAGACGGATGCCCGAACGGACGGGGCGGCGGCCTATTTCATGGTCAACTGCGCCCATCCCGACCATTTCCGCCCCGCGCTGGAGGCGGGCCAGGGCTGGCTCGCCCGGATCGGCGGCGTGCGGGCGAACGCCTCGCGGATGAGCCATGCCGAACTCGACGAAGCGGCGGAGCTCGATGACGGCAACCCCGCCGAACTCGGTCGCGACTACGCGCGGCTGCGGCGGCTTCTCCCGAACCTCACCGTACTCGGCGGCTGCTGCGGCACCGACCACCGCCATGTCGAGGCGATGGCCGATTGCTGCCTGCACCGCGCCTCGGACTGACCCCACGTCGAAGGAGACCGGATCATGCCGTCCCGCCCCACCCTCGCCGCGACAGCGCTCGCCCTCGCCCTCGCGGCGGGGACGGGGCTGGCATCCGGCCTGCCGCGCCCCCTCGTGGATGCCGATTACCTCCATGACGGTGCGCCTGACCGGGTGCTGGTCGAGCTGGGGCGGCATCTCTTCTTCGACCCCATCCTCTCAGGCAACCGCAACATCGCCTGCGGCACCTGTCACGATCCGTCGCGCGGAACCGGGGACGGCATGGCGCTTGGCTTCGGCGAAGGGGGGACGGGCATCGGACCGGCGCGCAACTCCGGCACCGGTGTCACTGGACGCGTGCCGCGCAATGCCCAGCCGCTCTACAATATCGGGGCGCGCGAATACCGCGCGATGTTCCATGATGGCCGGCTGGAGCCCAATCCGGACGCGACCTTCCCCTCAGGCTTCTGGAGCCCCGCGCGCGAGGACCTTCCCGTCGGTCTCGACAGCCTTCTCGCAGCGCAAGCCATGTTTCCCGTCCTCTCGCCGATCGAGATGGCGGGCGTCACGGGCACCAACCCGGTCACGACCGCCGTGTCCGAGGACCGTGCCGCCGACGCCTGGGCGCATCTCGCCGATCGTCTGCGCGGGATCCCGGACTATGCCGCCGCCTTCATGGCCGCCTTCGACGATGTCGACGCGCCAGGCGACATCCGCTTCGTCCACGCAGCCAATGCGCTTGCCGCGTTTCAGACGGTCGCCTTCCGTTCGGATCACAGCCCCTTCGACGGCGCGCTGCGGGCGGGCGATCTCGCGCGGCTCGGGCCCGATGCGGCACGGGGCGGGCGGCTCTTCTACGGCAAAGCCGGGTGCGCCGACTGCCACGCGGGCCCGCTTCTGACCGACCACGGGTTCCACGCGATCGCCGTGCCGCAGATCGGACCGGGCAAGGGCCATGGCGCGGATACGACCTATTTCGCCGCGTCAGGCTTTTCCGAGCGCCTCGAGGACGAGGGCCGGTTCCGTGTCACCTTCGATCCCGAGGACCTGTTCCGGTTCCGCACGCCCTCGCTGCGCAACGTGGCCCTGACCGGGCCGTGGGGCCATTCGGGCGCCTTCGACGACCTGGGTGCGATGGTGCGCCACCATCTCGACGCCGTGGCCTCGCTCGACGGCTACGAGACGCCGCAGCTGCCGCCGGTCGAGCGCATCGTCACCCGGCGGGGCGACGGCTCGACATTGCTCTTCCGTCCGCTCGCACCGGCCCGGCATGCGGCATTTTCGGCGCGCGACGACCATGTCCAGGCGTCGCCGCATCTGCGCGGCCGCATCGCCGAGGCCGCCGAGATCGTGCCCGTCGACCTGACCGAGACCGAGCTCGGCGACCTCCTCGCGTTTCTCGACACGCTGACCGATCCGACCGCGCGCGACCGGTCCGCGCTGATCCCGCGCCGCCTGCCCTCGGGGCTGGCCCCGCAACCCGCGCCGCCGCGCCTCCGGGCGCGGTGACCCGATCGCGGACCGATCCGGCCCGCATTCCCAACGCAACGAAGGAAACCGATCATGACACGACTGAACCTCACCGTCGCCGCGCTGGCGCTCCTGGTCCCATGCGCCGCCCCGGCCGACCCCGTCGCCACGCTGCATCTCGCCTCCAGCCTCGCGCCCTATGACGAATCCGATCACCTGAACTTCGATTCCGGCCACGATGTCGGCCCGATCGAGAGGCTGCATCCCGCCGCCGCCGAGACCGATCCGAAGGAAGACATGGCGCTGACCTTCATCTTTCATATCGACGAGGGCCTGACCGAACAGGACGTCTTCTTCGAGCGGGTGCCCGGTTCGGGCGAGGTGTTCCGGCCGACCCGTGCGACCCGCGAGATGGACGCGCCGCTCTATGCGCCCGCGACGGCGGTGCCGCATACCCCGCTCCAGACCGAGAACACCGGGCCGTGGCCGCGCGGCAAGGCGCTGGGGATCACGCTGGGCGAGTGGTTCGCCGCCTCGGGCCAGGGGCGTTATTCCTGCACGGACGGCACCGGCCATGTCGATATCCGATTCGAGAATCTCGTGCCGGACGGGCTCTACACGCTCTGGCACGACTTCGCGATCTGGCCGCCGACCGATCCGTTCATCGGCTTCTACGACACGCCCTTCGGCGCGCGCGACGGGTCCGAGAATGCGTTCACCGCGGATGCCTCGGGTGCGGCCCACGTGGTCCGGACGATCACGCCCTGCCTCCAGCTTTCGGGCGAGCAGCTCATCTCGGAGCTGGCCATCGCGTGGCATTCGGACGGCCGCACCCACGGGCCGACGCCCGGCGAATTCTCGACCGACACACATGTCCAGCTCTACGTCCCGTTGCCCCAGCGGGCCGGGCTCTGACCCTCACCGGGCGGTGCGCCCCGCGCCGCCCGGCCCTCCCCCTCGATTACAGGAGACCGACCCGATGGGCTCGCCCTTCATCCAACACATCATCCAAGTCCGCCCCGCCGCGCGCGCGGATGCACCGCTTCTGGCGCGTCTCGCCGATCTCGCGGGCGAGGGCCTGCCGCGCCATCTCTGGGCGCGTGACGCCGCGCCCGGCCAGGACCCGTTGGAGGTCGGCACGGCGCGCGCCCGCCGCGACAGCGGCGCGTTCTCGTGGCCGAACGCCCGGATCGCAACCTGGCACGGGGCGGCCGTCGGCGGCATCGTCGACTACGATCTCGACGACGTCGAAGCAGGCCGCGACGTTCCTGCCCTTCTCGCGCCGCTTCTCGAGCTCGAGGCGCTGTCGGGCGGCACACGGTATATCAACATCCTCGCCGTCCTTCCGCAGGCCCGCCGCCGGGGCATCGCAGCCGCGATCGTCGCGGATGTGGCCGCCCGGACGCGCCGCGACCTGTCGCTGATCGTCGCCTCGGAGAACCGCACCGCGCGGGGCTTCTACGTCGGCTCCGGCTTCGACGAGGTCACGTCGCTGGCCATGGGACCGGGCGGTCCGAAGGGGCTTTCGGGCAACTGGATCCTGATGCGGCGGCCCGGCCCGGCGACATCCGCCGAGACCCTGCCTGCAAGCGGGACGGAGGCGGTATGCGCCTGATCCATCGCACCGCGATCGCCCGCCCTCTGCCGATGGTCTGGCAGGTGCTGTCCCGCGTCGAGGACTGGCCCGACTGGACCCCGACCATGCGGCATGTGCACGGCCTCGACGGCGCCGCGCTGGCCACCGGGCGCCGGTTCCGCATCCGCCAGCCGCTTCAGCGTGAACGGATCTGGCGCGTCACCCATCTCGAACCCGGGCGGGCCTTCACCTGGTCCACGGATGGCCCCTTCGGCTTCGATGCCCTGCACCGGCTGGAGCCGTCGGCGACGGGCTGCGTGTCGCATGTCGAGCTGCAGGCCCCAGACCATCCCCTGCTCGGGCCGATCCTGCGGCGGATGCTTCCCGCCGCCCTCGCCGCCGAGGCGCGCGGTCTGGGCCGGATCTGCCAGACCTGCCCGGCCACCGTCCCGCCTTCGCCAGCCTGAGCGACGACGATTGCCATCGCGGCCCTGCCGTCATATTCATGTTAGTGAATATCGGGAGAGATCAGATGATGTTGCGCCGCGCCTTCCTTGCGACCACGGCGACGGCCCTCGCCCTGCCTCGCTTCGCCATCGCCGAGACGACGCTGGCGAGCGGCGCCACGCTGACGACGGTCAGCGACGGGTCGCTGGTCCTGCCGGGGTCCTTCGTGTTCGAGCCGATGCCCGAGGATGAGCTTGCCGCCGTGCTCGCCGAGTTCGATGTGGGAACAGAGCAGCTGACGCCCGAATGCAACCTCGCGCTTCTGCGGGACGGCGATCGGACCGTGCTCTTCGACGCGGGCGCCGGGCCCGATTTCCAGCCGAGTGCCGGGCAGCTTCTCGACGCGCTCGACGCCGCCGGTGTGGCTCCCGAGGACGTCACGGACGTCGTCTTCACCCATGCGCATCCCGACCACATCTGGGGCGTGCTCGACGATTTCGACGAGCCGCTCTTCTACGAGGCGGCCCACCACATCGGGGCCGCCGAGCGTGCCTATTGGACGGACCCCGCGACGGTCGACACGATCGGCGAGGCGCGGGCGACCTTCGCGGTCGGCGCGGCCCGGCGGCTCGACGCCATCGCGGACCGGCTCGTGACCTTCGACGACGGCGCCGAGGTGTTGCCGGGGATCGAGGCCATCGCCTCGCCCGGCCATACGCCCGGCCACATGGCGTTCCAGGTCGGCGACGTGCTGATCCTCGGCGACGCCATCGCCAATCACCATGTGGCCTTCGCCCGCCCGGACTGGCCCGCGGGCAACGACCAGGATCCCGAAACCGCCGCTGCCACGCGGCTGGCGCTGTTCGACCGCATCACGGCAGACGACCTGGCCATCGCGGGCTTCCACCTTCCGGGCGGCGGAATGGGCCGGGTCGAGACGGCCGCCGACGGCTACCGCTTCGTGCGCGGCTGAACCTCCGGCCCCCCGGCCATGGCGGCGGGGACCGGAGTGGGATGTCACGGCTTCAGGTAGGTGAAGCCCTGCTGTTGCAGATAGGAGAGCTGTGCGACGCCCGAGGGCACGATGTCCTCCTCCCAGACGTCGTAGAGGTCGTCCTCGTAGCTGATCTCGCGCCCGCGCAGGGTGTTTGCGCAAACCTGGAACTTCACACCCTGGCCCTTGAGAGAGGCGACCATGCCTTGCAGACGCTCGTTCTCCTTGGCCGCGGCCAGAAGGCCCAGCCCGTTGCCATGCATCACCACGACCAGTTCGACATTTTCCTCGCCGACCGCGTTGATGTGGTTCTGCGCGTTGCGCATCGCGCCCAAATAGGCGCGGTCGCCCTCGCCGCCATTTCCGTTGACGTGGTAGGCGATCTTCTGGGGCGCGTAGCTCTGCTGCGCGGCCTCCTGCGCATGGATTACCACGGGGATCGCGAAGGTCGCGAAGGCGGCGAGCGCGCCGACAAGCATGGTTCTCATTCTCTCTCTCCTCCAGCATGGCCCGGACATCCGGGCGGTCGTCATTCGGTGGCTTCGGTCACGATTCCTTCCAGAAGCGCATTCACGGGCGCCATGCTCTCCTCGGCATAGACGCGGCGGCCGACCAGGGTCTCGCCCCCGATCTCGGCGACGAAGATGCCATAGGGACAGTGCGAGACGTTCATCGGGTCCGCCTCCATCACCTCGCGGCTGATGGTGGCCGAGCAGAAGACGAAGATCTGCGCGTCCTCGCCCACCGGCGACGGACCGAGATCGAGGTCGGCGCCGGTCCGGGTCATCATCTCGCCCACATGGCTGACGAAATCGATCACGAGGCCCTGTCCGACGATGGCGTTCTCGACGGCGAAGGCCGCGTCCGCGACGTCGCCGTCGAAGACGACCGTCGCGGCCTCCTGCGCATGGGCGGCGATCGTCATCAGGGCGGCGGCCCCGGCAATTGCGAACTGGCGTCTCATCCTCGTCCCTCCTCGTATGAGGCGCGCCCCGGGGATCGGGGCGCGCGGAGCTGTCGATCAGGCGCCGAACATGTCGGCGACGATCCCGGAATACCAACCGAGGCTCTCCTCGTAGGTGGCCTTGCGCGTCGCGGAATCCTCGCCCGTCTGGCTGATGAAGCTGTCGATCGACGCGATCTTCTCGGGCGTGGCCTCGTAGGTGGCGCCGACCTTGACCCCGTCCTCGGCCGAGATGAGCGACCAGCAGGTATTGGAATACCGCGCCGGGAACACCGCGCTGCCGGTCAGCGCGCCGCGCACCGCGTTGGCACAGACCTTGGCCTGGCTGTTGGCCGAGAACCCCGATTTGGGCATGTCACCCTGCTGGGCGGCGTCACCCAGAACGTAGACATCCGCATCGGCCTTCGAGGACATGTCGGCCGCATTGACCGGCGCCCAGTTGCCATCGGTGACCCCCGCCATGTCGGCGATGCGGCCCGCCTTCATGGCCGGGATGACGTTGCAGACATCCACATCCTCGGTCGCGCCGTCGATATCGACCGTCATCGCGGCCGGATCGACCGAGACGTTCTCGCCGCCGAAATCGGGGCCGAGGCGGTCGATCATGCCAGCGTAGTGTGTGTTCCACCCTTCCTCGAAGAGCGCCTGCTTGGAGAACTTCTCCTTCGGGTCGACGATCAGGATCTTGGCCGTCGGGTTCCGCTCCTTGAGGAGATGCGCGACCATCGACACCCGCTCATAGGGGCCCGGAGGGCAGCGATAGGGGTTCGGCGGGGCGACCATCGCGAAGACGCCGCCCTCGCGCATGTTCTCGATCTGCGACTTCAGAAGCTCGGTCTGGCTTCCGGCCTTGTAGGCATGCGGCATCAGGTTCTGGACCGAGACGTCCCAGCCGGGCACCGCGTCCTCGACGAAATCGATGCCGGGCGCGAGGATCAGCTTGTCGTAGGGCAGCGACGCGCCGCCCGCGAGTGCCACGGTCTTGGCGTCGCGGTCGACGTCCACGGCCCAGTCGTGGATGACGTTGATCCCGTGCGTGCCCGCCAGCGTGCCGTAGGTGTGGCCGAGGTCGTCCATCTCCTGGAAGCCGCCGAGATAGAGGTTCGAGAAATAGCAGGTGAAATAGGTCCGCGATGGTTCGACCAGGGTGACGTCGATGGCGCCGTCGCTGTCTTTGGCGATGTAGCGGGCCGCCGTGGCGCCGCCCGATCCGCCGCCGATCACGACGACGCGGGGCTTGCCGTGGCCATCTGCGTGAAGCGCGGGCGCGGCCAGCAGCCCGCCAGTGGCCGCAAGGCCACCGAGAACGAATCTACGCTTCATGAATAATCCTCCCAAGGTTACGCGCGTCCGCCCGAGTCTCCCTACTCCTGCGTCGCGAAATAAGCGGCGAGCGCCGCCATCTCCTCGTCGCCCAGCCGGGCGACGATCATCTGCATCGGGCCGTGCTCACGCTCACCCGTCTTATACGCCGTCAGCACGTCCACGAATACGACCTCGTCCCATCCGGTGATCAGCGGCACGCCGCCCGTGGCCTCGGTCGCACCGACGAGGTGACAGGTCGTGCATTCGCCCGCGAGGTATTCGCCATAGGCCGGGTCCCCCTCGGCGCGCGCACTGACCGCGGGCGCGGTCAGGACGAGCGACAGGAGCACCGCGCGGATCATTCGGGGAAGGTCCCGAGATAGGCGATCAGGGCCGCGATATCGGCCTCGTCGCGCACGCCGCGATAGGTCATCTTGGTGCCCGGCATGTAGTCGCGAGGCGCCGCGAGGAAGGCGGTCAGTTCGGCCTCGTCCCAGACCAGCCCGCCCTCGGCCATCTCGGTGAGGGCCTTGGAATAGCGGAACCCTTCGATGGCGCCTGCCGGGTGCCCGACGATGCCGTTGAGGACCGGGCCGGTGCGGTTCTTCGCGTCCGCGCCCACTTGGTGGCAGGTCTGGCACTGGCGAAACGCGCGCTCGCCCGCGGCGACCAGTTCGGGGTCGGGTTCAGTCGCCGTCACGGCCAGCGGTGTGGTATCCGCCGCGGCCTCGTCGGCGTCGGACGCTGCCGCGACCTCCACCGCCGCATCGGCTTCGGTGACGCCGCTATCGGTGCCCGTCGCCGCCGCCTCGCGGGCCTTCCGGGCCGCCTCGTCCTCGGGAGTGACGTCGACCACCGCCGCGCGGCCCGTGATCTCGACCGCGTCGCGGCAATTCTCCATGCAAGGCTCGCGCGTGAAATCGGCATATTCCGTTTCGGCGCGATCATCCATGTAGAACGCGTCCTGATTGGGCATCTCGAACCCGGCCAGCGTCTCGCGGTCGAGGACGAAATCGTCGTCCACGAGGTCGTTGAGATAGAGGAGATACGCCGTCACCGCATAGACCTCGTCATCGGTCAGCGTCTGCGCCTGTCCGAAGGGCATCGCGCGGTGGACGTAGTCGTAGACCGTCGAGAGATAGGGCCAATAGCTGCCGATCGTCTTGACGGGACGGTCGCGCGTCAGGCTGCCCTGCCCGCCGGCCAGCACGGGCCAGCGGTCGATCGCCTCGCCGAAATCGCCGTGGCAGCTTGCGCATTGGGCGATGTAGATCTCCTCGCCCGTCCAGACGTCTCCCGATCCCTCGGGCAGACCCGCGCCGTCGGGACGGACGTCGATATCCCAGGCGGCGACCTCGTCCGGCGTCGCCACGCGGCCGAGGGTGGAATAGTCCTGCGCCAGAACCGGCGCGGCGATCAGCGCCAGAGCGGCAGCCAGCTTAACCGATTTCGACATTCTCGGCCTCCCCGCTTGCGTCGACGGCCCAGGTCTGGATGCCGTTGTTGTGGTAGATCGAGTTCTTGCCGCGGACCGAGCGAAGCTCGTCCTTGGTGGGCTGGACATAGCCGGTGCTGTCCTGCGCGCGGCTTTGCAGCAGAAGCGGCGAGCCGTCCCAGTCGAACTCGTAGTAGAAGCGGTGCATGGACTTGTCCAAGCTCGGCCCGTCCATCCGCGCCGCGTGCCAGTTGATGCCGCCATCGAGCGTCACATCGACCCGCGGGATCGTGCCATGCCCCGACCACGCCACGCCGGTCAGGACGGTCGGCCCCGGCCCGTGGGTGATCGGCGCCTGCGGGCTGGGGTTGGTGATGACGGATTTCGCATCCATCGCCCAAGTGAAGCGGCGTGCGTCGCCATCCGCCAGAAGGTCCGTGTATTTCGACGTCTCTTCGCGGTGGTGCCAGGGCTGGTCGCCGACCTCGATCCGGCGCAGCCACTTGACCCACATGTTCCCTTCCCAGCCGGGCACGACGAGGCGGACCGGATAACCCTGTTCGGGCCGAAGCCGTTCGCCGTTCATGTGCGTGGCGATCATGCAGTCGTCGAGCGCCTTCTCCATCGGGATCGAGCGGGTCATGCCCGACGCGTCCGCCCCCTCGGGCAGAAGCCACGTGCCTGCCGGCTGCACACCCGCCGCCGCCAGCACGTCGCGCAGCATCACGCCGGTATACATCACGTTGTGGATCATGCCGTGGGTGAACTGGCAGCCGTTGAGCTGCGCGCCGCGCCATTCCATCCCCGAATTCGCCGCGCATTCGAGGAAATGTACCCGGTTGTGGCGCGGGAACCGGGCAAGGTCGGCCATCGTGAAGACCATCTCGCGATCCACGAGGCCGTTGATCATCAGGCGATGCTCGGCCGGATCGACCTCGGCCACGCCCGCGTGATGCCGCTCGAAGCAGAGGCCGTTGGGCGTGATGATCCCCTCCATCTCGTGGAGCGGCGTGAAGTTGACCG
Organism: uncultured Jannaschia sp.; assembly: GCF_947503795.1. Taxonomy (NCBI): domain Bacteria; kingdom Pseudomonadati; phylum Pseudomonadota; class Alphaproteobacteria; order Rhodobacterales; family Roseobacteraceae; genus Jannaschia; species uncultured Jannaschia sp. The sequence goes on from NZ_CANNEZ010000002.1 coordinate 56,871, forward strand.
AACTTACCGGGTCGGCAGTCAGCCATTCGACGTTGCGGCGCTTCACATGGGCCTCGAACGGCGACGGCATCCCGTAGGGCCGCGCGTCCACGCCGTCGCCATTAAACTGCATCCACGGCTGCAATTCGGTGATCGCGGGGTCGCCCTCGGCGCGGGCGGCGAAGCCCGTCGCGGCAGCAGCGCCACCGGCGGCCATGGCACCCAGCAGGGCGCGGCGGGTCGGTCCGGTTTTGTCGGTCATGGGCGGGTCTCCTTTCGGTCCGTTCGGGTCATCCGGTGACGACCTGCACGCTGTCGTTGGGCGCGACGGACACGGTGCCTTCGCGCTTGATGTAATTTTCGACCACGTCCCAGATGGGCGGGCCCTCGACCTCGGGGTTCACGCTGGCCCAGCCCGCGACCGCATAGCTGCGCGCGGGGTCGACCGCCTCGCCGGTCTTCAGGACCGTCATCTCGGTGATGCGGCTCCCCTGCGGCTGGCGGATGTCGATCCGGTAGCCCATGCCACCCACCCGAACCATGTCGCCGCCCTGCTGGTAGTAGGGATCGGGATGGAAGAGGTTGTCGGCCACGTCCTCGAGGATGGTGTGGAGCATCTCGCCGGTCATCTCGGTGCGATACGCCTCCGGATAGGACATCGCCGTGACATTCATCAAATCCTCGCGGGTAATGTCCTGCTCGGGCAGGACACTGGCGCCCCAGCGGAAGCCCGGGCTGAGGGCGATATCCGCCTCCCGCTCCTCCAGAAGCGCCTTGCAGATCAGGTCGTCCCAGGTGCCGTTGAAATTGCCGCGCCGGTAGAGGAGCGAGTCCGTCTTGCCCAGGACTTCGGTCAGTTCGGACTGGAAGGGCGCGCGCTGCGCCTCGACCAGCGCCGTCATCTCCGGGTCGGGTGCGATCACGTCCGAGAAGATCGGGATCAGCTTGTGGGCGACGCCCTTCACCTCGCCGTCCCGCACGTCGAGGTCGAGGCGGCTGACGAACTTGCCGTGGCTTCCGCTCGCGATCAGGTGGGTGCGGCCGACCAGCAGCGGCTCGGGCAGCGCGTCATGGGTATGGCCCGTCAGGATGACGTCGATGCCCGGCACGTTGGCGGCCATCTTGCGGTCCACGTCGAAGCCGTTGTGGCTGAGGACCACGACCGCCTCGGCGCCCGCGTCGCGCGCCTCCTGCACAACCTCGGCCATCCGCTCCTCGCGGACGCCGAAGCTGAGGCCGGGAAAGAGATAGCCGGGATTGGCGATGGGCATGTAGGGGAAGGCCTGGCCGATGACGGCGATCTGGACGCCGCCCCGCTCGAACATCTGATAGGGTTCGTAGGCAGGCTCGTCCCATTCGGCATCGAAGATGTTGGCGCCGAGGAAAGGATGGTTGATCTCGTTCTCGACGATCTCGGTGACGCGGTCGATGCCCAGCGTGAACTCCCAATGCGAGGTCATCGCATCGGTGCCCAGCGCGTTGAACACCTCGACCATGTCGCGGCCTTCGGTCCGGAGCGCGGTCAGGCTGCCCTGCCACGTATCGCCGCCGTCGAGCAGCAGCGCATCGGGCCGATCGGCGCGGATGGCGTTGACCACCGTGGCAATGCGGTCGGCCCCGCCCATGCGGCCATAGCCGCGCGCCAGAGCCGTGAAATCGGGGTAGGAGAGCGCGTATTGCGACGGGCTGTCGGCGGCGATGCCGTAGCGCGCGAGGAAATCGGCGCCGGTCAGGTGCGGCGGCTGGCCCTCGGCCTCGCCGACGCCGAGATTGATCTCGGGCTCGCGGAACCAGACCGGCACGAGCTGGGCGTGGATGTCGGTGACATGGATCAGCGTGACGTTCCCGGACGTCTCGAAGGACAGAAGGTCGTCCTGGGTCATCGCCTGCTGCGCGGCGAGGCGGGACCAGTTGCCGAAGGCGCCCGCGCCGTAGATCGCGGAGGTCGCCATGGCCACCTGAAGGAAATCGCGGCGTGAGATCATCGCCTCTCTCCATTCACATTCGCAAACTTGCATGTTTGCGGAAAGAAAAGGGCCCGCCTGCCGATACCGGCGGGCGGGCCCGAGGGTTCAGTTTCGGACGCTGGGGCCTTCGACCGAGAGGCCGTTGCCGCGCGACGCGACATAGAGTTCCAGCGCGATCAGCTCGGGCGAGCCCACGTCGAACGTCGCCGCCCGCGTGTCCCGGATGCAGCCCCGGAAGCGGGAATGCGTGCCGTTCAGCTTGGTGTTCTTCAGGCGGTAGACCGGGAAGCCGTTGGTCTGGCCCTGGCTCAGGTGATCGGCGCGGATCATGTTGCCGTAGTTGTCCTCGTGGCAATTCGCGCAGGAGAGCTCGAGCTGGCCGAAGCGGGTGTAGTAGATCTCCTTGCCCTGCTCCCAGGTCGACTGCGCGGGGCCGTCGATAGCGACGTTCACCGGCATGCCGCGGCTCTGCGAGGTCAGGAGCGCGGTCATGTCCACCGCCGCCCCCTTGTCGTAGGCCAGCGCCTCGGCACCCATGCGCTCGGTGCGGCATTCGTTGACCTGCATGGTCAACGTCTGCACCTCGCCCGCGGCCTCGTCCCACTTGGGATAGGTCGCGCTGACACCCGCCATCGTCTCGACGTCGCCGTGGCACGAGGCACAGCTTTCGCCCTCGGTCCCCGCGACCTCGTCCCAGGCGTCGATCGCGTTCTCGACGCCCAGCATGCCGGGGTTGTCGAAATCGTCCATCTGCACGGCCTGCGTCTCGTCCGAGCGGAAGCGCCAGCCCGAGTAGATCGTGGACATCGCGCCTTCCAGATGCGCGGGTGCGGCGGCCTCGGTCACCATCTCGATCTCGCCGTTGACGACCAACTTGTCCTCGTCCGGCTCGGCCCATGCGGCACCCCCGGCCAGCGCGGCCATGGCCGCGGTCAGCATCAGTTTCTTCATGTCGTTCCTCCCTTCCCTCGCGGGATGATCGGCGCGGCCCTTCCCGAGGGCCGCGCGTCGTGCCCTGCGGTCAGGAGACCGTGATGGCCTTCTCTTCGGTGTAGACGCTGCCGTCATCGTCGTACCACGTGAAGACGAACGTCCCCGACGCGGGCACGGTGGCCTCGAACTCGAAATACGGATTGGTCGAGATCGCGGGCTCCAGCGTGACGTCGATGACGTTCTCGCCTTCGAAATCCACCGTGAAGCGGTTGATGATCGAGCGCGGGATCGTGTTCCCGTCGTCATCCTTGCGCTGCCCGGATTCCATCGTGTGGGAAATCAGGGTCTTGATCTGGATCGCCTCGCCGGCCGACGCCTCTTTGGGGACGCGGACGCGGGGTTTGACGCCATCTGCCATGTGTCTTCTCCTTGTCCTTTGGTTCAGCCGCCGCAGCCGCCGATGGTGACCTTCACCTCGGCGGAGGCCTGCACGAAGCTGCCATCCTGCATCTTGGCGATCGCGATGACGTCTTGCGTCCCCGCGAGGCGGATGCGGGTCGAGGCCGCCTGGCTTGCCGCCAGCGGGCCGAAGTTGAACGTGCCGACATCGGGGTTCGGATTGCCCGCCGCCAGCAGCATGATCGAGGCCGCACCCGGGGCGGACACCTCGATCGGAACCGTGTTGCCGTTCTCGGCGATCTCGGGGGCGGTCAGGGTGATGCCGCCGCTGCCGACCTCGGCGCCGCCGGTGAAGGCGGCGATCGCCTCCTCGGTGGTGGCCGCGCGGGCGGGCATCGGCAGGGCCGTCAGCGCGACCGCACCTACGCCCAGCATCAACGCGTCGCGTCGTGTGAGTTGCATCTCAGCTCTCCTTCAATGTCATCAGATAGGCCACCACGTCCTCGACCTCCTGCGCGGTCAGCAGCGGGGCCAGTTCGCCCTCCGCGGCCTTGCCGGTATAGGCGTCGCCGGGCCGGATGTAGCCGGTGGTCTTGTAGAAGGACGGCATCATCGTGCCGTCGAACATCATCTTGGCGTTGGCCACGATACCGCGCAGGTCGGCTTCGGTCCAGCGATCCGCCACACCGTCGAGCATCGGCCCGATCTCACCGTGGAAGCCCAGCGCCTCCAGTTCGGTGACGGCATGGCACGCGATGCAGTTGCCCGCGCCCTTGTTCATCAGCAATTCGCCATTGGCGACATCGCCAGGCGTGCCCGTCAGCGACGCGGCAATCGCGCCGTACTCGTCGAACTCGACATCTCCCGGTGCCACGACATCCGCGGCGAACGCGGTCGTGGCGCACATCGCGGACGCGATGATGCCCAGTGCAGTGCGTTTCATGAAACCTCCCATTGGTCGTCCTCCGCCCCGACGCTAAGTCACGGAGCCGTGATCTGGCAAGGACAAATGCAGAAATGTGAATATCTTGTGCGTCAGCCTTCGCTCAGCTTGCGGGCGTGATAGGCTTGGAACGGCTCGTCGCCGTCATAGCCGTGCTCCAGAACCCAGGTCAGCATGTTGCGCGTCGTGCCCGGACCGAACGCGCCGGGAATCGTCGCGACCGCCGCATCCTCGGCGGTGACACCCTCGGGCACCTCCTCGGGAAAGAAGACCAGCGTCGGCGTGAAGTTCAGGCCCCATTTGCGCACGGCATCCTTCTCGGCCAGCGCCTCGCCGTCGAAATCGGTGATCTCGACATCGCCGAACATGTTGACCTGAACGACGAAGTAGTCGTCGGCCAGCATCGCCGCGATGTCCTCCTCGACGAAGACCTCCTCGTGCATCTTGGTGCAATAGATGCAGCCCCGCTGCTCGACGATGACCATCAGGCGCTTGCCTGCGTCGTTGGCCTCGGCAAGGTCCTCCCGCAGGTCCTTGAACGTGTCGACCATCCAGGGCGCCTTGTGCAGACCGTCATCGCCCAACTCGGCCGCGGGCGCGGCGAAGGCCAGGCAGGTGGCCAGAATTGCGATCAGGTGTCTCATGTCGTCCTCCTCTCAGCCGATGGCCGGCCAGAACTGCAGCATCCAGAATGCGATCACGTTCATCATGTTGGTGGCGATCAGAATGGCGAAGACCACGAGGAACGCGCCCATGGCCTTCTCGATCTTGGGCAGGTGACGCCGGAACCCGCGCATCCAGCGCATGAACGGCCCCACGAAGGCGGCCGCCACGACAAAGGGAGCGGTCATGCCCACCGCGTAGGCCAGAAGCAGGACCATGCCCTGCGACACGCTCTCCTGCGCGCCCGCCATGAACAGGATCGCCGCCAGGACCGGCCCGACGCAGGGCGTCCAGCCGAAGGCGAAGGCCAGCCCGATCACGTAGCCCGCGACAACGCCGCCCTTCGATTCGCCCCCGGACGCGCCTTGCCCGAACGAGCGATAAAGAAGCCCGATCTTCAGCACCCCGAGAAAGTGCAGCCCCATCAGCAGGATGATCCCCGCCGCGACCCAGCGCAGCACGTCGAACCAATCGCGCACGATCTGCCCGAAGGCGGTGGCCGTGGCCCCCAGCCCGACGAAGATGGTCGCGACCCCCGCGGCGAAGGCGATGGCCGAGAGAACGGCCCGGCGCCGCGTCCCCGGCGGAAGCTCGTCCGCCTCCAGCGCCTGCACCGAGCCGCCCGCGAGATAGGACAGGTAGAACGGCACCATCGGCAGGATGCAGGGCGACAGGAAGGACAGAAGACCTGCCAGGACCGCGCCCGCGATGGTCACGTCGAACATGATGCGCCTCCCCGCGCGGCCCGAAGGGATCTTCTTGCCGCACGGACATATTCAAATTATGTGTTATGAAATGCAACAGATGTTCCGCGCCGCACTGATCGGCCTCTGGGCCGCCCTGCCGTCGCTTGCCGCGGCGCAGGTCGAGTTGATCATGGGCGAGGAGGCGGGCTGCATCTGGTGCGCCCGCTGGGACGCCGAGGTCTCGCCGGAATACCCGCTGACCGCCGAGGGGCGCGCCGCCCCGCTGCGCCGGGTCGACATCCACGACCCCCTGCCGGACGACCTGCAACTCGAAAGCCGGATGCGGTTCACGCCGACCTTCATCCTCGTGCATGACGGGATCGAGATCGACCGCCGCGAGGGCTATCCTGGCGAGGATTTCTTCTGGCCGGTGCTGGGACAGATGCTCGACGCCGCCGCCCGAGACATCCCCGAACTGGACGGGTGGCGCGATGGACGGTAACAGCGCCCCTATGCGCACCCCCCGCCCGGGGGACGCCCGACGCGAGCCAGACGAGTATCCGACCATGGCCCTTCCGGTCTTCGGCCCCGACACCTGCGAGGACGATCTCGACCGCATGCTCGAGAACGCGACCGCCGCGTCGAACTTCCTCAAGGCGATCAGCCACGAGGGACGGCTGATGATCCTCTGCCATCTCGCCTCGGGCGAGAAATCCGTCACCGAGCTCGAAACCCTGCTCTCGGCGCGACAAGCCGCCGTCTCGCAGCAGCTCGGGCGCTTGCGGCTCGAAGGGCTCGTTCAGCCCCGACGCGAGGGCAAGACGATCTACTACTCCTTGACCGACGGTCGCGCGATCCGGATCATGGATGTCGTCTACGACCTGTTCTGCCGGTCGGAGGGCGGGCCCGCGCGGACACCCTGACCGGCGGCCCAATGGGGAGGATCGGGGCATGTTGATCGACTGGATCGACGAGAGCCACGCGATGGCGCTCGTCGGATGTGCGGGGGGACTCCTGCTGGGCCTTGCGGCGCGTCTCGGGCGGTTCTGTACGCTCGGCGCGATCGAGGACGTCATCTATGGCGGCTCGTGGGTGCGGGCACGGATGTGGGGCGTCGCCTTGGGCGGCGCGATCGTCCTGACCTTCGCCGCGGATGGCCTCGGACTGGCCGATCCCCTGCGCTCGATCTACCTCGCCGGTCCTTGGTCGCCCGCCGCCGTCATCCTCGGCGGCCTGCTCTTCGGCTACGGCATGGCCATCGCGGGGAATTGCGGCTTCGGCGCGCTGGCGCGGCTGGGCGGCGGGGATCTGCGGTCCTTCGTGATCCTTCTCGTCATGGGATTGTCGGCCTTCGCGGTCATGTCGGGCCCCTTCGCCCATGTTCGCATGGCGATCTTCCCCGGCGCGACCGGCGGCGGTCCGCAGGGCATTGCGCACGCGCTCTCCGCGGCGACCGGCCTCGCGCCGGTCTGGCCCGGCATCGCCATCGGTCTGGCCATCCTCGGCGCGGCCCTCTGGGACCGGGCGTTCCTGCGACGGGGCACCGCCCTCGCGGCGGGCGCCGCCGTCGCGTTCGCCATCGCCACCGCGTGGATCGGCACGAGCTGGATCGCGGCCAACGGCTTCGCCGCGACGCCGGTCGTGTCGCATACCTTCGCCGCACCCTTGGGCGGCACGATGCTCTGGCTGATGACGGCCAGCGGCACGTCGTTGAATTTCGGCGTCGGCTCGGTCGCGGGCGTGCTGCTCGGGGCCTTCGCGGGCAGCCTTCTGCGCGGTCACTTCCGGTGGGAGGCGTGTGAGGACCCGCGCGAACTCCGGCGCCAGATCGGCGGCGCGGTCCTGATGGGCGTCGGTGCCGTGCTCGCCATCGGATGCAGCGTGGGCCAGGGTCTCTCGGCCGCCTCGGTGCTCGCGTTCTCGGCACCCCTCGCGATCCTTTCGATCCTCGCCGGGGCGGCGATCGGGCTGCGCCAGCTCATCACCGGGTTCCAGACCGGCTGACCGCAGCACGATCCCCCGCTGCCACGGCTTGACGTCGGCGCTCTGGGCGGGCGTGGTGGGCCTGGCCCGTCGACGGCCGCGACGCAGGACAAGGACGACCCGATGATCTCAAGACCCGCACTGGCCGCAGCCGCACTCGCCCTTCTTGCCGCCGGGGACGCCACCGCCCATTCCAAGACCGACGCCCACACGCCGGCCGACGGAACCACCGTGGCCGAGGCCCCGCTGATCGCGATGAATTTCGACGCACCGATGCGCGTCATCGCGATCGAATTGACCCGCGAGGGCGACGCGGTCGAACTCGAACGCGCCACGGGGATGGAGCCGGTCACGCGCTTCGAGGCTGCGCCGACCGAGGGTCTCGATCCCGGCATCTACCGCGTCGACTGGCGCGGGATGAGTGCCGACGGGCACCCGATGCAGGGCGAATTCGGCTTCACCATCGCCGAGTGATGGACGGCCTCGCCCCGGTCGACGGGCTCGCCCTCGTCGCGGTCGCCGCCAAGGCCGCGGGCTACGGCGCGGCACTTCTGGCGATGGGCGGCGCGCTCTTCGTCCTCATGTTCCGCCGCGATGCGGATGACGCCACGCTCCGGCGCGCCCGTCGGATGGCGGCACTTGCCGCTTCGATCGGGCTGGCCGTTCTGGCCCTGCGGTTCGGGATCCGGGCGGCGCGCATTTCGGGCCTCGGGCTCACCGGGGCCACGGACCCGATGATGCTCGGCTTCGTCTGGTCGAGCCCGCTGGGCACCGCCGCGATCTGGCGCGCGCTGGGCGAAGCGGCGATCCTCTCGATCCTTCTGCCGGGGCCGCTCGGCCGCATCCTTCCCGCCATCGGCGCGGTCGCCGTCGCGGTCTCCTACGCGCAGGTCGGACACACCCTGGGCGATCCGCGCGCGCTGCTGGCACCGCTTCTGGTGCTGCACCTTCTCGCCGTGGCGTTCTGGATCGGGGCGCTGGCCCCCCTGCACCACGCGGCCCGGTCGTCCGCGGGCGCGGCGCTGCTCGACCGCTTCGGTCGGATCGCGGGGGGCGTCGTGGCGCTTCTGGCGGTGGCGGGAATCGGGCTCGGCTGGTGTCTGTCCGGTGGCATCTCGGCACTCTTCGGGACGGCCTACGGGCTGGGACTGATGTTCAAGGTCGGGGCTGTCGCGGCCCTTCTGGGGCTCGCGGCGCAGAACCGTTGGCGGCTCGTGCCGGCCTTGCGCGCAGGTCAGGCTGGGGCGGCCCCGGCGCTGCGCCGGTCGATCGCCACCGAGGGCGCGATCGTCGTCATGATCCTGATCGCGACGGCGGCGATCACCACGATCACGACTCCGCCCGCGAATCTCTGACCGGGCGGCCCTATTCCGCCGCGACGAAGGTCAGGATGGGCCAGGTGTCGTCCCGGATCGCGGTGCGCGCGAACCAGCCCGTCGCATCCCCGAACCGCGCCCCGCACCAGAGCCCGTCGGTCGTCGTCAGGCAGGTATCCACCGTCACGGTCGAGCCCGTGGGCACGACCCCGATCACCCCGGCATCGGCGCGGGGCTGGGACCGGACATTGAGGTTCACGAGCGTTTCGATCCGAGCGGGCCCTTCAGCGCCGAGAGCCGGGCGGGCCATGGCTTCGGGCGTGGCGCAAGTGCTGGTAAACCCCCGGAAGATACAGCGATAGGTGGTGATCGCTTCGCGGATACGGCGGCTGTTGGCGTCACCTTCGGCCCGCTCCAGGATCAGCGGCCCGGCATCGCCCCCGAGTTCGCCCGTGATGCGGAACTGCGTCCCTCCGAGCAGAGCCACGGTCGCATCGGTTGCGTTGGTCAGCCGGATCTGCCCGTCGGCGATCGTCCAGCCCGTCGCGGTCGAGACCGGCGGGCGGCAATCCTTCGTGGAGACGCCGCGGCGCCCGTCTGCCGCCGCCTCGGGTGCAAGTTCAACCGTGCAGCTTCCCCCGGTCGACGTGCCGGGATCGAAGCTGAACCAGATCCCCGAGAAGGCGTCGGCGAAGCCACCCTCCTCCTGCGCGACGGCGGGCGCGGCCAGCGCGGTCGCCAATGCGAAACCGAGGATCGCGGCGCGGCGGGGGACCGATGCCATCGTCATCGCGACCCTCACGGCCCGATATTCAGGGTGAGGTCGGTCCGCGCGGCGACCTCCCCGTTCCGCGAAATGACGAGCGAGGCGGCCAGCGCGGTGCCGTCGCCGACATTGATCGAGGTCTGGGAAAACCGGCCCCGGCCGTCCGCGCCGATAACCACCTCGGTGGTCTGCGAGGTGCGGACGTTGTTCGAACCGCTCCGCCGCTGCAACGTGACCTCACCGCGCACGGTCTCGCCCGGTGGGCCGGAGACGTAGCTCGTGACGACGACCACTTCGCCGTCGCGCTCGAGATCGATATGCGGGATCGCCGTCATGTCGCCCATCGCGGCGGTGCAGAGCGCCGCCAGGCCCAGGGCCAGCGTCCGACCCGCCCCGCGCAGGCCCCGGATCATGGCCCGCCGAGGACGGTCGTGGTGATGTTCACGGCCCCGGCATTCGAGAACACGGCGACGCTGCCGCCTTCGGTTGCCGCGAAGGCCCCCGCGCCGAGACCGTCGCCGACGAGCGTGAAGGACACGTTCGTGTCGACTCCGCTCACCACGAGGCCCAGATCGTTGTCATTGCCGCGCTGAACCAGCGTGCCGGATGCATTGGTCCCGCCGACCGTCAGCGCGCCGGTGTTGCCAACGCCGTCCTGAACGATCGTGCCCGAGCTGTTGGTGCCGTCGAGATTGATGACCCCGGTGTTGTCGGACCCAAGCTGTTCCAGTGACGCGAAAAGCGACTGGCCATCGGCATTGATCGTGGCGGTGTTGTTGAACGCGGCGTCCGTCGCGCCGCCCTGCGAGAAGAGGACGGTGACATCCGTGCCCGCGACGTTGATGTCGGCCGCGTTGCCCGATCCGGTCTGGCGCGCGGGGGCAAGCCCGTCGACCGATCCCGCGATCTGGGTGTTGGTGCCGCCGGACTGGTCGATGCTCAGCGTATTGCGCGCGCCCGTCCCGCCCGTGCTGTCCTGCACGAGAAAGAGCGTGTTGCCGTCCGCGGCGGCGAGGCCCGGAAGGGCAAGGCAGAAAACGGCCAGAACGCGGCCTTTACCGATAACCATGGAATCCCCCATTTCCCCGCAACTACCACGAGGATTGGCGCACGCTCAATTCATTTCCGATTCCGCTCTGGCGGAACACGACCGTCTGGCCCTGTCCCGTCTGGGTGATGGTGGCGCGATTGGCGGCTCCGGTGACCGCCCCCGTCACCGACTGCCCCCGCCCCGACTGCACGATATCGAAGAGGTTCGACTGACCCGTAACATCCAGCACGACGCTGTGCGAAAGCCCGGCCTGTTCGACCGATCCTGCGGCCGGAGCCGCGGTTGCGACCCGGGCAGAGGACGTGGATCGCGGGTGCCGGACGACCACCGTTACGCGACCTGCCTCGGCCTCGACGATGCGAAGGGTGTTGGCCTCCGGCGCCACGAGCCCGATCAGCTCGTTCTCGGTCGCCTCCCCGGCAGGTGCCGAGAGAGCCACGACGAAGCAGGCGGCGATCAGATGTCTGGCGCGGACCATGGGCGATCTCCGATCCGAGGGCGGGAGAATCGCAGCGTAGACGTCAGATGTTAATCTTTCGTTGCCACACGCGAATTCGGTTCGGGCGCATCGCGCGACCGTGGCGGGATCAGCCCACCACGTCCGCGGCATGTGGCGTGTCGGGCGGCAAGCGGGGCGCAGGCGCCTGGACGGCGGGTGCTGCGGGTTCGAGCCGACGCTCGACCACCGGGGCCACCGTGCGGGCACGGCGGCGTGCGGGCACGGTTTCGGGGATGCGCGTCGCACCGATCGTGGTGTCGGGACGGGCGGGGGACGCGCCCGTGGCGGGCACGTCGCCGTCGAACTTCTGTCCCACGTAACCGGTCACATAGGCCTGCCCCGCGCTGGTGTCGGCGAAGCTCCAGATGCCGGCCATCGACCCTTCCGCGATCAGCGCCATCACGGCCTTCTCGACGGCCTGCTCGACCGCGATCTGCTTGGGTTCATTGACCGCGCGACCGGCCTCGCCCTCGAGGATCTCGTCGAGCGCGACGTAGGTGAAGATGTTGCCCTGTTCCGAGATCGAGGCGAGCGGCTTGCGCACGACGACGCTGGCCAGCACCTCGCTCGTCTCGACCGACACGGCCTTGAGCGACACGGTCACGACGTCGATCTTGTAGCGGCGGTTGGCGCCGATCCCGAGATAGCGGGCACCGACGCCGCCGGTGACGGTGTTGGTGTCGTAACCGACGATCGCGCCGTCGATCAGGATGCCGGAATGGTCGAGCGGCCCAAGCACCGAGGGGCTGATATTCTGCTCACCACGGTAGATGCGGCGCATCTCGGTGATGATCTGGCGCTCGCGCACGAGGTTGTCGAGATTGGAGCGGTCGAGCACGCTGAACCAGCGCCGGTCGCCGGCATCCTGCAAGGCCTTGATCAGGACGGCCGCGCCCCCCTGGGTGACGGCACGCGACAGGTTCTGGCCGGTGGTCGATTCCTTGTACTGCCCCGTCAGGTCCGGCATTCCATAGACCGACACGGTGACCCGGTGCGACGGGAACGGCACGGCGCGGAGCGCGCGGTTCTGGGCCGTGATATCGCCGACCGATGCGAGATACTGGCTCTCGTACGAATCCTCGAAGTGGAAATTGCACGCGGACAGGCTTGCGATGGCCAGGGCGGCCACGCTGAACGATCTCAATCTGTGGAACACTTTACGGTCCTTCTGATTTACTGCTCGTGCTGCGTTCGGCGGGCTTGGCCCGTCCGCGCGGCATCCTATTGTTTGGCTATCCGGTGACGAGTTGCGGGACGACGATCTCCGTGACGGTGCCGTCGAGGGCATCGGTGATGACGAGGCGGATCTCGCCGACGGTGCGGACGAACTCTACCGTGGTGGTTCCGAAAACGACCGTGCCGCTTTCGCTGGGCGTGTCGCCGAAGATGGCGTCCGTGACCTGGCCCGCGAGTGCCGACAGAAGCCGGCCCTCGAGCTGGCGGACGAACAGGTCGGCGTTGCTGGAGCCGGGCGAATCGATCCCGCCGCCGCCGAACCCGCCGCCGCCGCTGGTGGCGTCACGGGCTGTCGCCTCGCGCTGCGCACTCGCCGTCGAGAGCAGGTAGGTCGAATTGAGGGGGTTGCCGCCGAAGGACGGGTTGACCGGCGTGTAGACGATATCCTGCGCGACGACCGGACCGGCCATCAGGCCGACCGCGAGGGCAAGGGCAAGGGCGGTTCGATACGTCATCACTAACTCCTCCGGCCGCGCATCACGCGAATCCGACGTTAACACTTTGCCCTTCGATCAGAGCGTAATTCCGCCGATGCGACAATCTTGACTTACCCACAGGCAACCGGATTCCGCCGTCCGTGCCCAATCGGCCACCACCCGGACATCCGTGCGCAGATGACCGCCCGCCGATTGATCCCAGTAAAGAAACGGTTTTCCGGTCTTTCGAGCTTTGTCGGGCAGCGCGAAATAGCACCCCCGGCCTCGGCGTCCGAATGCGACCCGATTGCGTTTCAAATGCAGCAAAAGGTTGACGGTCGGTTAACGCGCGCGGCATGAAGTGAGGCATCGGCGTGTTCTTGCCGATGCTGCGAACGAATGTTCGCGTGTACGTGTTTGCAGGTTTCCGCGCCAGTTGGAGTACGGCGCCCGCCCCCCGGACAGCCCCGCATCGAAATGGGGCCATGACCGGGTCGACGGACGGCCTTCGGGCCGGGTCACCGAAGGTACCGGCGGGACCGGATGCGTTGCAGGACGCATCGCCACGATCCCGCCGGGTTGTTCGACCGACGCGGGCGACCCCCGCCGTCACACCCCCGAAGCGCGGACGCAGATCCGGCGCACGGACACCGAGGCAGATCGGACAGGACGTGAATTCGTCCGGGTCGAGTACCCGGATTTCGTGACCTTGTGGGGACTTTATGAACACCAGATTTCTTACCGCCTCGATCCTGGCCCTGTCGGTCGGATCGGGCGCTGCCATGGCGGACAACAACTTCGTGCTGTTCGATCAGATCGGGAACGGCAACGACGCGCTGATCGACCAGGATGGCGACAACAACGCCTTCGGCGGCAATGTCGGCAGCTACGAAGGACCGATCGCCTCGATCAACAACGCGGTCCAGTCCGGCAACGGCAACGATCTCGACCTGACGCAAACCGGGAACGGCAACCTCGTCGGCGTCAGCAAGGGCGTCAACGGCAACGGGTTCGAACAGCTCGGTGACCGCAACCGCGCCCGGATCGAGCAGACCAGCTTCGAGAACATCATCAACAACGTCAGCCAGGACGCGACCGCAGGTGGCGGCAACGTCCTCGTGATCCGTCAGGGCTCGACGACCACCCCGCCGAACCCGGTCAGCGGCAATCTCGACCGGACCGGCAACACGCTGATCAGCGTCGAGCAGATCAGCACCGGGGCCACCGGCAACCGGGCCCGCATCACGCAGTCGGTCGAGGGTGCAGCGCCCAACAACCGCAACCGCAACCGCATCGGTGGTCGGCTCGGGCGCGCGACCCAGATCGAGATCTTCGGTAACACCGCGCTCAACGGTAAGAACCACGGCGTCGAGCAATATGGCGACGACAATGACGTCACCGCGGTCCAGCGCGGCGCGGACAACCTGTTGATCACGGCCGCGCAATGGGGTGTCGGCAACGACATGGATCTCCGCCAGATCGGCAACACGAACTACATCGTGACCGCCGAGCAGGTGGGCGATAACAACGATGCGCGCATCCGGGTCCGCGGCGACCGGAACGGCAATCTGGGCTTCGGCCAGACCTGGGCGCTGCTCTCGGGCGCGGGCGCGTCGTCCATGCTGCAGATGGGCAACGGCAACTTCGTGGATTACGACGCCCGCGGCGACGACAACGATTTCGGCTTCGTCCAGATCGGTGACAACAACACCGTCGGGTCCGTCATGGTCGTCGGAGACGGCAATGAGACGGGCATCAGCCAGACCGGCGACAACAACATCGCCTCGATCGCGCCCATCGTCGGAGACGACAACGATATCGGCATCCTGCAGCTGGGCGACGCGAACATGGCGGACGTGGTCATGGACGGCGGCAGCAGCCGCAACTCGTTCGGGATCGGCCAGTTCGGGAACAATCACGTCGCGACTCTGAGCATCGACGGGAACGACAACGGCGAGGGTCTCTTCAGCGGCGACGCGGCCAGTGTCGGCGTGCCGTCGGGCCTGATCCTGCAAGGCAATCTCGGCGGAGCAGGCAACGTCTTCACCGGCGAGATCACCGGCAACCGCAACGTGTTCGGCGCGGCCCAGCTGGGTGAAGGCAACGATATCGACGCGACGGTCATGGGCAACCGGAACCAGTTCGCCGTCGTGCAGCTCGGTGATGCCAACGTCGCGCAGTTCAGCCAGATCGGGAACAACAACAATCTCGGCATCACGCAGTAAGCGATGCCGGGCCGGGCGGAGACATCCGCCCGGCCCACACGCCGCCCGAAGGGGCGCGCGACTTCATTCCACATCACTTTTCGAGAACTACCCCGCTGCGCGTCAGCCTTCCGCGGCCGGCGCGGTGCGGCGCGCGAGGTCGAGCGCCTGGCCCAGCGCTTCCGCATCCCCGAGATGGTTGGCGAGGATCAGGATCAGCCGCGCGTTCAGCGCGTGGACCGCATCCGCCTCGAGCCCGTCATGCGCCGCGAGGAGCGCGGCGTAGAATGCGTCCGGGTCGTCGAGGTTCGGGGTCACGATCAGGTCTGCCATCGCCTCAGCACCGCCCCAGCGCGCGCGTCACCGCCGCCTCGACCGCGCGCGGGTCGTAGGCCGGCCATCGCGCCACGACATGCTGGTCGGGACGGATGAGGTAGAGGCCCCTCTCCGCCGCCCCGAGATAGCGCGCCGCGACCAAACCCTCGGGGTCGTCCGTAGGCCCGATCGTCACCGTCCCGAGTGCGAGGCCCGCGGCCATGGGCGCTTTCGGGAGCTCGCAGCCGATCGCCAGGAACGCGAAGCCGTCCGCCAGCCGGTCAAGGAGGAACCCCTCGGCCAGGGGCGCATCGCTGCAGGGGCTGCCGGGCCGGGTCCGCGCGGGCGCCCCCGGCAGCGCGTCCGGCCCCAAGAGCGGCGAGCCGTCATAGGTGCAGGGCGTCGACAGCCGCCCCGAATTGACCATCGGCCGCGCGAAGGGCACCTCGCCCACGAGGTCCAGCACCGCGTCGCGGAAGAGCGCGTGCGCCGCGTTCCGGGGCGTCAGGAAGTCGGCCGACCGGCTGGAATGGGCGATGTTCTCCTCGGCGGCCTGCTTGCGCTCGACATGGTAGCTGTCGAGGAGCGCGTCCGGCGCATCGCCCGCCAGAACCGCGGCCAGCTTCCATCCCAGATTGTCGATATCCTGCATCCCGCCATTCGCGCCCCGCGCGCCGAACGGGCTGACCTGGTGGGCGCTGTCGCCGGCGAAGAGCACCGGGCCGTGGCGATAGCGATCCATCGTGCAGCACCGGAAGGTGTAGATCGACGTCCAGACCGTCTCGAAGGATACCTCCGGGCCGATCATGCCGACGACGCGGGCGCGCACCCGCTCGGGGTCGAGCTCAGTGGCGCGATCGATCTCCCATCCGAGCTGGAAGTCCAGCCGCCAGATATCGTCGGGCTGCTTGTGAAGGAGCGCTGTCTCGCCGGGATTGAAGGGCGGGTCGAACCAGAAGCGCCGCTCGGTCGGCATCTCGGTCTGCATCCGGATGTCGACGATCAGGAAATTGTCCTCGAAGACGCGCCCTTCGAACCCCAGCCCCATCATCTCGCGGATCGGCGACCCGGCCCCGTCGCAGGCCACGAGATATTGCGCCTCCATCCGGTAGGGCCCGTCGGGCGTATCGACCTCGAGCGCGACATGGTCGTCGTGGCGGTCGAGTGCGGTGACGCGGTTCCGGCCCCGGATCTCGATCGGGGCGCCGCCCCCCTGGGCGCGGCGGATCTCCTCGACGAGGAAGCGCTCGAAACGGGGCTGCTGCAGGTTGACGAAGGCCGGGCGGCGATGCCCCGCCTCGGGCAGGAGATCGAAGGCGTAGATCTCCGCCTCGCCGCGAAAGACGCGGCCCCGCTTCCAGACGACGCCCCGCTCGACAATCGGCTCGCCGCAGCCCAGCCGGTCGCAGATCTCGAGCGTCCGCTTGGCGAAGCAGATCGCGCGGCTGCCCTGTCCGACGCCGTCATGGTCGTCCAGCACGACGCAGGCCACGCCCTGCCGCCCCAGGTCCAGCGCCAGCCCCATGCCCACCGGCCCGCCGCCGACGATCACGACCGGGTGCCGCACCGGGGCGTCCGCGTCCTGATCCGGCACGCGCGCATAGGGGTAGAGCTGGAACGCGGTGCGGTAGCGCGTCGCGACCATCCCGATCAGCCCTGCAATGCCTCCCACATCTCGAGATCGCGCGCGGCGGTCCAGATGCGGGGGTGGGCGATGCCGCGCGCCTCGTCATGGGCGCGGGCGACGTTGAAGGGCAGGCAATGCTCGTAGATGGCGTAGTCGGAGAATTTCGGATCGCATTCGGCGCGCACCGCGTCCCACGCCTCCTTGAGCGAGCCGCCGCGGGCGGCGACGCGGGCCGCCGGGCGATAGGTGCTGGTGACGAAATCCCGCGTGCTCGCGATGGCGCGCTCGACCGCGTCCCGCCCGATCAGCGCGCCGCCGCGTCCCGGCGCAATGGCATCGACGTCATAGGCGCGGATCGCGTCGAGCGTGCCGCCCCAGTCGCCGAAATACCCGTCGCCGCAATAGCAGGCCGAGCGATCCTCGACGATGTCGCCGGTGAACATGACGTTCGCGTCGGGAATGTGGATCACCGCGTCGCCGGCCGTGTGCGCCCGCCCGAGATGCCGGATGTCGACGCGCCGATTGCCGAGATAGACCGTCATCCCATGCGAGAAGGTCGTCGTGGGCCAGGTCAGGCCGGGAATGCTCTCGTGCCCTTCGAAGAGGCGCGGGAAGCGTTGGAACTCGCTGTCCCAATCCTCCTGCCCCCGCTCGGCGACCATCGCACGGGCGGCGTCGGACATGATGACCTGCCCCGCGCCGTAGGCCGAAGCCCCCAGCACGCGGACCGCGTGATAATGCGTCAGAACGAGATGGCTGATCGGCTTGTCGGTGACCGTGCGGACCTTCTCGATCACGAGGTTGGCGAGGCGGGGCGTGGCCTGCGCCTCGACGATCATCACGCTCTCGTCGCCGATGATGACGCCGGAATTCGGGTCGCCCTCGGCGGTGAAGGCCCAGAGCCCCTCGCCGATCTCGTCGAAGGTGATGGTCTTGGCGGCCAGGTCGCCCTGGCTGGCGAAGGCTTTGCTCATGTCGTCTCCACGTTTTGAACGATCCGGCCGAAGAGGTCGCGGCCTTCGGCGTCTTCCATCCACATCTCGACCCGGTCGCCCGAGGCGAGGAACGGCGTCTGCGCGGCGCCGTCGGTCAATGTCTCGACCATGCGCTGCTCGGCGATGCAGGAATACCCGCGCGCGCCCGCCGCCACGGTCCGACCCGGCCCGCCACCTTCGTCGCGGTTCGAGACCGTGCCCGACCCGATCACCGTGCCCGCCGGCAAGGGACGGGTCCGGGCGGCATGGGCGACAAGCTGGCCGAAATCGAAGGTCATATCCTCACCCGACCGGGTCCGCCCGAACGGCGCGCCATTGAGATCGACGCAGAGCGTGGCGTGAAGGCGGCGGCCATCCCATCCCGGCAGGTCGTCCGGCGTCACGGCGAAGGGTGCCAGCGCCGAAGGCGGCTTCGATTGCACGAATCCGAAGCCCTTCGACAGCTCGTCGGGGATCAGCGCGCGCAGGCTCACGTCGTTCAGAAGCATGACAAGCCGGATCGCGGCCGCGCCCTCGTCCGGGGTGGCGCCCCGCGGCACGTCGCCCGTGACCACCGCCACCTCGCCCTCGAAATCGATGCCCCAGGCGGCGTCGCCCGTGATCGGAGCCGTCGGCGCGTCGAACACGGCGCAGCCCTGGTACATCAGCGGGTCGGTCCAGAACCGCGCCGGCATCTCGGCGCCGCGCGCGCGGCGAACGAGGTCGACATGGTTCACATAGGCCGATCCGTCGAGAAACGTGTGCGTGCGCGGCAGCGGCGCGAGTAACGCATCCCCGGCCACGGGTTCGACGCGCGCGCTGGGTGCGAGGTCGGCCCCGTCGAGCCAGGCCCGCATCGTGCCCGCACCGGCAGACCGCAGACCGTCCTCCTCCACCACGAGCGTGCCATCCGGCCCGCGGGAGGCGAGGCTCGCCAGCCTCATGCGCGCCACCTCGGCGACGCGTCGCCCCCTAGATCCTCTGGCCCGAAATACCTCGGGGTCACGGGGGCAGAGCCCCCGCCCCGGCCGACCGTACCCGCGGTCCGGCCGCTCATCCCTTCGTCCCCGGCGTGCCGTCGAAGAGCTTCGGCAAGTCCGTCCAGCAATCGATGTAGTCGTCCTGCAGCGGCGCCTCGCGCCCGGCGAATGCCGTCAGGTGCTGCGGGAACCGCGTCTCGAACATGAAGGACATCGTGTCCTCCAGTTTCATGGGCTTCAGATCGGCATTGGACGCGCCTTCGAAGGCCTGCCGATCCGGCCCGTGCGGCAGCATCATGTTGTGCAGCGAGAGCCCGCCGGGCACGAACCCCTTGGGCTTGGCGTCGTACTGGCCGTGAATGTTGCCCATCAGTTCGGACATGACGTTCTTGTGGTACCAGGGCGGGCGGAACGTGTCCTCGGCCACCATCCATCGGTCGCGGAAAAGGACGAAATCGATATTCGCCGTGCCGGGGCTCGCCGATGGCGCGGTCAGCACCGTGAAGATCGACGGGTCCGGGTGATCGAACAGGATCGCGCCGACCGGGCAGTAGGTGTTGAGGTCGTATTTGCAGGGCGCGTAGTTGCCGTGCCACGCCACGACATCGAGCGGCGAATGCCCGATCCGCGTCTCGTGGAACTGGCCGCACCACTTGACCGTGACGGTCGACGGCGCATCGCGATCTTCGAAGGCGGCGACCGGCGTCTTGAAGTCGCGCGGGTTGGCCATGCAGTTGGCTCCGATCGGGCCGCGCCCCGGAAGCTCGAAGGTCTGGCCGTAATTCTCGCAGACGAAGCCGCGCGCCGGACCTTCCAGCACCTCGACCCGGTAGACCAGCCCGCGCGGCAGGATCGCGATTTCCTGCGGGGCGAGGTCGATCACACCCAGCTCGGTGCAGAATCGCAGACGCCCTTCCTGCGGGACGACCAGCAATTCGGAATCGGCCGAATAGAAATAGGCGTCCACCATGCTCTCGGTCACCAGATAGACATGCGCCGCCATCCCGACCTGCGTGTTGACGTCGCCCGCCGTCGTCATGGTGCGCATCCCCGTCAGCCAGGTCAGCGCCTCGCCCGAATGGGGCAGCGGATCCCAGCGGTACTGGCCCAGCGAGGTGACGCCGTCGGGGATATGCGGCGCGGTCGTCCAGTAGGGCAGGTCGATCCGCTCGAAACGGTGCGTGTGCCTGACCGAGGGCCGGATGCGGTAGCACCACGTGCGCTCGGGACGGTCGGCGGTGAAGGCCGTGCCCGAAAGCTGCTCACCATAGAGGCCGTAATTGGCCTTCTGCGGGCTGTTCATCCCTTGCGGCAGTGCGCCGGGCAGGGCCTCTGTCTCGAAGTCGTTTCCGAAGCCGGGCATGTAGCCTTCGACCGTGCCGACCGGCGTCAACGCGGTCGTCAGGCTGTGCGACGCGGGTGCCTCGTTCATGATGCTCCTCCCTGCTCCTGCCTGCCCCAATAATCGTTGCGCTTGCAACTATCAACGCCCAACTGGAGCGGAACGCGGCCGCGGTCAGCTCAGCCAAGCGTCGTAATCGCTCACCAGAAGGTGGGTCGGCGCTACGTCCTCCTCGATCTCGGCGAAGCGTCCGATCGGTTCGCGGAAGATGTTGTCGGTGAGGTCGTCGTTGACGGTCGAGACCTCGCCGATCAGCACGTCGCCCCCCTCGCCCCAGAAGGCGTGCCAGTCGCCGGGGCGCAGCGTGACGCTCTCGCCCGGCGCCAGCGCCAGCCGCTCGCCGGGCGCGTAGTCGCGGTAGAGCCCGTCACAGGCCACGCGTCCGCCCGCGCCTTCGTCGAAGCGCCCCTCCTCGTCCGAGCCGTAAAGCTCGATCACCAGCGTGGAACCGCCCCGGTTGATGATATCCTCGGTCTTGGTGATGTGTGTGTGCATCGGCGAAAGCTGGTCCCGCCGCGAGATCAGGAGCTTCTCGGCATAGCAGAACCCCCCGCCCGCGCGCAGCTCCGCCGGGTCGCCGTTGCGCAGCGTGAAGAGGAACAGGCCCATCTCGTCGAACCGGCCCGCGCCGTAATCGGTGATGTCCCAGCCGCAGCGATGGTCGATCACCTCGGCGGCCTCGGTGCGGCGGGCGACGAAGGTCTCGGGCGACCAGCGCGCCCAGGGCGGCAGCGCGAAGCCGTGGCGGCGCATCATCTCGTCGGCCTCGGCCATGATGGCATTGATCCTCGACCGCTTCATGCCGGTCTCCTCCTTCGGGCGTCATTGCGCGCGACGATAGCGCCTTCGCCCATCGGCGCCATCCGTCTTTCCGAGCGGCGGGGGCGGCCTAGATCGGGGATGATGAAGCGACGCCTGTTCATCGCGGCGGCCCTGCTGGCCGCCCTGCCCGCCCGTGCCGAGGAGATGCAGATGGATCTTGAACCGGACTGGGGCTACGTCGCCGACACGGTCATGGGCGGCGTCTCCGAAGGGCGGGTAACACGCGAACGCATCGCCGGGCGCGACGCGGTGCGCCTGACGGGCGAGGTCTCGACCGAGAACAACGGCGGCTTCATCCAGATGGCCACCCCGGCCAAGCGCGACGTCTCCGGCTGGACCGGCATCGAACTGGACGTCATCGGCAATGGCGAAACCTACGAGATGCGCCTGCGCACCGAAGGCATGACGCGGCCTTGGCAATCGTTTCGCGCCGAATTCACCGCGCCGCCCGACTGGACGACGATCCGGCTGCCCTTCGACGCGTTCGAGGCCAACCGCACCGACATCGCCTGGGATCCCGCCGGGCTGCGGCGGATCGGTGTTCTGGCCGTCGGGCGGGAGTTCACGGTCGATATCGCGGTGGCCGGGATGCGGCTCTACCGCTAGCCCCTGCGGCAATCGAGGCAGAGCGGTGTCGCCGGATCGAAGGCGAGGCGTGCGGGCTCCACCGGCTCCTCGCAATCCACGCAGAGCCCCCATGTCCCCGCCTCGACCCGCGCGAGCGCCGCCTCGAGGACGGTGATCCGGGCCGATCGACGTGCCTCTTCGCCCGCCGCCATCGCCTGGTTCTGAATCGCGTCCATCCGCGACAGCCGCCCGACGCTCTGCTGGTCCAGCACCACGGGGCGGCGCGCCTCGGCCGTGCCGTCGCGCGCGACCCGTAGCTCGGCCAATTCCGCCTCCAGCACAGCGCGGGGATCGTTCACCCGAGCAGCGCGTCGATCTCGGCCCGCGATGGCATCGACGGCGCGGTGCCGGGCCGCGTGACGCTGATGGCGGCGGTCGCGCAGCCGAAGCGCACCGCCTCGCGCGGGGACATGCCCTCGGCCAGCGCCGCCGCGAAGGCTCCATTGAAGGCGTCGCCCGCACCCGTCGTCTCGACCACGGGGCCTGCGTCGAAGGCGGGCACCATCTCGGTCGTGTCGGCGTCGTGATAGAGCGCGCCCTGCGCCCCGAGGGTCAGGATCGCCGCACGCCCCACCCCCGCCGCCAGCAGCGCCTCGCCCGCCGCGCGGGCCGACGCCGCATCGGTGACCTTGATGCCGGTCAGCGCCTCGGCCTCGGTCTCGTTGGGGGTGACGTAATCGCAAAAGGCCAGCATGCCTTCGGGCAATGGCGCGGCGGGTGCGGGGTTCAGGATGGTGGTCGCCCCGCCCTCCCGCGCGAGGCGTAGCGCGTGGACCGCGGCCTCCATCGGCTGTTCCAGTTGGGTGACGAAGACTTTGGCTCCAGCGATCAATGCAGCATGGCCGTCGACGAAATCCGCATCGATCCCGGCCGCCGCACCCGGCGCGATGATGATCGCGTTGTCGCCCGTCTCGGCGTCGATGAAGATATAGGCCGCGCCCGTCGCCTCGTCGCTCCGCTCGACGGCCGGAACGACGCCCGCGTCCTCCCACGTGGCCATCGCCATATCGCCGAAGGTGTCCGACCCGATCCGCGTCACCATGGCCACGTCGCCGCCCGCGCGCGCCGCCGCGACCGCCTGGTTCGACCCCTTGCCGCCGGGGCCGAGTGCGAAGGACCGGCCCATGATCGTCTCGCCCATCCGCGGCTGTCGGTCGGCGCGGTAGGCGGTATCGGCGACGAACACGCCCAGGATCACGACATCAGGCATCGGGACCGATCACTCCTTTGCGCAGCATGATGCAGCCGTAGAACCGGCGCTCGCCCGTCTGGATGACCGCATAGGCCTCGCGCGCGAGGTCGTAGAAGGCGAACCGCTCGATCCCCACCATGTCCCGCGTCTCGCCGGTGGCCGCGATCTCGGCCTGCACCTGCTGCTGCACCGGCGGTACGGTGGCGGCGTCGTCCACGACCTCCATGCGGCCCGCGAAATCCTCCACGAAGGTGTCGAGCGGCATCACCGACAGGACCGCGCGCGCCACCTCGGCCATCGGACGGTCGATCCGCAGCACTTCGCCATGAACCGTCTCCTGCGCGATTGCGTCCGAGGGGAAGTTCGTGTCCGCCAGGATCAGCATGTCGCCATGCCCCATCGCACGCAGCGCATAGAGCACATCGGCGTTCAGGATCGGGTCCAGTCCCTTGAGCATCGTTCGGTCCTCCCTTGGTGCGGGCCACGCTAGGCCCGGCGGCGCGCCGCTGGCAAGACGGCGGCTTGCGATGGGTCAAGACATGCGCCAAGCGGCCGGGGCAAGATCGTCGCGATACCCGAACCCTCGCCCGGAGACCCCCATGCGCCTCATCGCCCTTCTGCCCCTCGCCCTCGCCGCCTGCCAGACCGCGCCCGAGGACCTGCGCGTCGACGCGGCACACGGCATGGCGCTCTTCGCGCAGGACTGCGCGGCCTGCCATGCCGTGGACGCGACTGGCGGGGTCGGCCCAGACCTCACGCGGATTTCGGCGCGCAACGGCGGGTCCTTCCCGACGACCCGCGTGCTGGGCCAGATCGACGGGCTGGGGCGCCATGGCGACCCGGCGGCGGTGATGCCGGAATTCGGGGCCGAGGACCTCGGGCCGACGGTGGTCGTGGAGTTCGAGGAGGGGATCGGGACGCCGGTCCCCGCCGACCTCCTGGCGCTGTCGCGCTACCTCGAGAGCATCCAGCGCTGATCGACGATCGGGCTGTTGAAATCGCGCCCCACGGGCGCGTCGCACCGCCGCTCCGGTCTGCCGTCATTGCACATTGACCCGGACCGAGCAGAGACTATTCGTACGAATATTCTCCGCCTCGCCGCGACCGTTCGTCGAGATCCCTCCACCCGGCGCGACGTTCGCGGCGGCTCAGCCCAGCCCCAGCCGCGCATGCACCGCGTCGGCCATCGCAAGACCGATCGCAACCTGTGCTGCGCCATCCATGTGGACGCCGTCCAGCGGATCGACCTCGGCCATGCGGCCCGCGTCGAAGAACCCGCAGCCCAGCCCCTCGGCCATCTCGCGGAGCGCGGGCGCGATGGCCCGGCTGCGCGCGCGACCGCCCTGGAACATCTCGGCCAGCACACCCGCCTCCTCCAGCGGGACCGGCGCGACCAGCATAACGTCCGGCGCGCCGCCATCGGGCCCCGACGTCGAGCCTTGCACGACCTGCGCCAGCCGCCCCGCACCGGCGGCGATGTCCCAGCCCCGCAGGCCGAACCGCGCCTTGCAGTCATTCGTGCCCAGCATGACGATCACCAGCCGGATCGGCCTGTGGCTTTCGAGAAGCGCTGGGAGCACCCGGAGCCCGTTCTTGTGCGCCCCTTCGATCGGGTCGTCATGCACGGTCGTCCGGCCCGGATGCCCCTCGCAGATCACTTCGGTCCCCAATGCGCGGCCCATGACCATTGGCCAGCGCGCCTCGGGCGGGTGCCGGTCGAGCTGGCCCAGCCGCGCGAAGGGCCGCGTGCCGTGGCTGTTGCTGTCGCCGAAGACGAGGATCGTCACGGATCGACCCGCGCGCCGCTCTCGCGGTCGAAGATGTGGACCGTGCCGGGCGCGGGCATCAGGTGGATGCGGTCGCCGGGCCGGATACCGGGCCGGTCTCGCGTCACAGCCGTCACCTCGCGCTCGCCGATCCGCGCGATCACATGGGTCTCGGACCCCGTCGGCTCGACCACCGAGACCGTCGCGGGCAGCCCCGCCTCGGCCAGCGCGAGATGCTCGGGCCGAAGTCCCAGCGTGACGCCGTGGCCCGCCGCGACCCCCGGCACCGGCAGCACGTGACCGTCCACCGTGACACCGTCCGCCACGCCCTCGCCCGGCATCAGGTTCATCGAGGGCGAGCCGATGAAGCTGGCGACGAAGGTGTTCGCGGGCCGGTCGTAGAGGTCGAGCGGCGAGCCGATCTGTTCGACGTGGCCGCCCTGCAGAACGACGATCTTGTCGGCCATGGTCATCGCCTCGATCTGGTCATGGGTGACGTAGATCGTGGTTGTCGACAGCCGCTGGTGCAACTCGCGGATCTCGGCGCGCATCTGGACGCGCAGCTTGGCGTCGAGGTTCGACAGCGGTTCGTCGAAGAGGAAGACCTGGGGGTCGCGGACGATGGCGCGGCCCATCGCGACGCGCTGGCGCTGACCACCCGAGAGCGCGCGCGGGTAGCGGTCGAGGTAATCCGTCAGCCCGAGGATGCCCGCCGCGCGGTCCACCCGCTCGGTGATCTGGGCCTTGTCCATCCCCGCCATGCGCAGGCTGAACGCCATGTTCGCGCGCACCGTCTTGTGGGGGTAGAGCGCGTAGTTCTGGAACACCATCGCGATGTCGCGGCGCGCCGGTGCCAGGTTGTTCACCACCCGGTCGCCGATGGCGATGGTTCCGCCGCTGATCCCCTCGAGCCCCGCGACCATCCGCAGAAGCGTGGACTTGCCGCAGCCCGACGGTCCCACCAGCACGACGAATTCCCCGTCTGCGATATCGATATCGAGGCCGTGGATGACCTCCGTCGTCCCGTAGGACTTCCGCAGGTCGCGGATCGTCACGTTGGCCATTCGTCTCCCCTTCGCTCGGGCCGACGCTAGCGGGGCGTCCGGCGGCTGTCACGTCCGACATGCTAACATGCCAGTCCCTTGACAGGTCGGGTCCGGCGCGGTGACTGTCGCAGGGTCAAGGTCGCCCGGAAAGGGCGCCGATCTGGGAGGATCACATGAAGCACCGCATCTACGAACACTTCCTGCGCACGGGTAAGCTCAATCGTCGCGCCATGCTGCAGGGCGCGGCCGCCACGGCCGGTCTCGCGGCGGGCGGCGCGCTGATGCCGAAGGGCGCCTTCGCCGACGCCCACGGCAACCTGCGCGCCGAGATCCTGCAGATCCCGGGCGTCGGATCGGGCAGTCCGACGGATGCCGACTGGCAGCGCGTGGGCGAGATGTGCCTCGGGGCGACACGCGAAAGCGTGGCCGAGGGCGAGTTCGCGGGCGTCGAGCTGACCTTCATGGGGCTCAACAACCAGAACACGCACAACTTCCTGTTCCGCGGCTTCCTGAAGTCGTGGGAAGATTACACCGGGGCCACGATCAACTGGATCGACCTGGCACAGGCCGACTACAACGCGCGCCTGCAGCAGTCGATCGCGACCGGCACGGTCGATTTCGACATCATCGAGATGGGCGCGCCCTTCGAGGGCGACGTTCTGGGCCGCGGCATGGCCTCCGAGATGCCCCAATGGGTCGCCGACATCATCGACATGGACGATTACGTCGACTACCTGAAGGCCCCCGTCGGGACGTGGGACGGCAAGACCTACCGCGTGTCGATCGACGGCGACTGCCACACGATGGCCTACCGCCAGGACTACTACGACAACGCCGAGTTCGCCGAGGCCTGGGCGGCCGGGGCCGGCGAAGGTCCGTGGGCCCCGCCCGAGACCTGGGAGCAGGTCAACGCGCATTCGAAGTTCCTCGCCGGCAAGACCGACCCGCTGACGGGCCTGCCCGCGCACGGCTTCCTCGACCCGCTCAAGGGTTGGGGCGGCTTCGGGTTCTACTTCCTCGAGGACCGCGCGACGCCCTATGCCAAGCACCCCGACGACCCGGCCTGGCTGTTCGATCCCGAGACGATGACGCCGCGCGTCAACAACCCGGCCTTCGTGCAGGCGATCCAGGACGTGATGGACCTGATCGCGACCGAAGGGGCCTACCCGGCCGACCAGATCAATGCCGATCCGGGCACGACCGCATTCCAGCAGTTCCTCGCCGGCACGGGTGCCGCGCTGACCTGGTGGGGCGATGTGGGTGCGGCGGCGCGGACTTCGGACACCTCGGTCGTGGGCGAGGTCGCGGCCTTCTCGATGAACCCGGCCGCCGAGCGCGTCTACAACTCGCAATCCGGCGAATGGGAGGAGGGCCGCAACGAAAGCCCGAACCTCGCCTATATCGGCTGGGGCGTCTACGTGATGGCCAAGACCGAGGAGGACGAGCTGAAGAACAAGGCGGCCTGGTCGGCAGCGGCGCATCTGGGCGGCAAGGACCTGTCGCTCTGGGCCTCGGCCTACCCGTCGGGGTTCCAGCCCTACCGCAACTCGCATTTCCAGTACGAGGAATGGGAAGCGGCGGGCTACGACCGCGCCTATGTCGAAGATTTCCTCGGCGCCAATCTCGACAGCTACAACCACCCCAACGGCGCGATCGAGCCGCGCATCCCCGGCATCTTCCAGTACTACTCGGTCGCCGAGGACGAGCTGGCGAAGGGCTTCGCGGGCCAATACGGCTCGGCGCAGGAGACCGCGGACGCCATCGCCGCCGCATGGGAGGAGATCACCGACCAGATCGGCCGCGACAGCCAGATCGCGCTCTACAAGGCGTCGCTGGGAATGTGATCCGCACCGTCTGAGATCGGGGCGCGTCCGGCGATGGGCGCGCCCCTTTTTCGTGGTGCCGGGCCCGGTCGGGCCGGGGCATCGAGCCCCGGCCCGACCGGCGAGGGTCTCCCCTCGCGCTCCCCGAGGTATTTGGGGCCAGAGGACGGGGGCGCGATTGACAGCGGCGCATGTCGGGGGCCAGTTCGGGCCAGATCCGAAAGGCCCCGCCCATGCTGCCAGATGACATCCAGACGCAGGTCCTCGACCTTCTGCATCACCGCACCTCGCGGCTGGCCGATGGAGACCCGGTGGCCGAACCGATGGTCTCGACCTCGACGTTCCGGCTGGGCGACCAGCCCGCGCCCGACGCGATCTACGGGCGCTACGCCACGCCCACGGTACAGGCCTGCGAGGCGCGGCTGGCCGCGGTTGAGGGCGCGCCGAGCCTTCTTTTCGCGAGCGGAATGGCGGCCATCGCAGGCGTGATGCTGAGCGTGCTGAAGACCGGCGACCGGGTGCTGGTGCCCGCCGACGGCTATTTCCACACGCGCGTTCTGGCCGGCGAGACGCTTGCGCCGCTGGGCGTCGAGATGATCACCGTGCCGACCCGCGAGATGCTCGGGGCGGATCTTTCGGGCGTGGCGCTCGTGCTGGTCGAGACGCCGTCGAACCCGGCGCTGGACCTGATCGACCTCGCCGCGCTCTCGGGCCGCTGCCAAGCGGCGGGCGCGCTTCTGGCCGTCGACAACACCTTCTGCACGGGGCTTCTGCAGCGACCGCTGGCGCTCGGCGCCGACATCACGCTCGCGTCGGACACCAAGGCCGCGGGCGGGCATAGCGACCTGATCCTCGGGCATGTCGCGACCGCCGATCCGGACCTGATGGAGCGGCTGGCCGCGACGCGCAAATTCACCGGGGCGATCCCCGGTCCGTTCGAGGCCTGGATGCTCAGCCGCTCGCTCGAGACGCTGGAGCTCAGGCTCGACCGGATGTGCCGCAGCGCGCAGGCCGTGGCCGAGCGGCTGGCGTCGGACGACCGCGTTGCCGTGCGCTTCCCCGGCCTGTCCGACCACCCCGACCACGCACTCGCCCGGACGCAGATGCACGCGCCCGGCTTCGTCATCGGCGCGACCTTTCCCGACCGTGCCGCCGCCGATCGCTTCATCGCCTACGCCGGCTGCATCCTGCCCGCCACGAGCTTCGGCTCGACCCATACCAGCGCCGACCGCCGCGCCCGCTGGGGCGATGCGGTGCCCGAGGGCTTCCTGCGGCTGTCCATCGGCATCGAACCGGAGGCGCCGCTGCTCTCCGCGATCGACCAGGGCCTCACAGCCGTCTGACGTCGCGGGCAGGCGAGACGCGGTCGGAATCGGGCGCCAGCAACGGGGGCACATCCCGGAGGCGACATGCGCGACGAGACCCTGCCCGATCTGCCCTACACGCCCGATTTCGAAACCTGGCCCGTCACCCATCGCCCCGTCGCCGCCCAAGCCGAGGGCGATGCGGTTCGCGTCATCTGGGCGGACGGTGCCGAAAGCGTCCACCTCGCCCGCCTCCTGCGTGAAAACAGCCCCGATGCCGACACGAT
The DNA here is from genome assembly GCF_947503795.1 of uncultured Jannaschia sp. NCBI lineage: Bacteria > Pseudomonadati > Pseudomonadota > Alphaproteobacteria > Rhodobacterales > Roseobacteraceae > Jannaschia > uncultured Jannaschia sp. The sequence goes on from NZ_CANNEZ010000002.1 coordinate 86,077, forward strand.
CCACCCCCTCTCGCGCGAGTTGCTGATCTCGCCCACGGCGATCCCCGCCGACCTCTCGGTGCGGTCGGCATCGGTCGAAAACGGCATCCTCGGGGTCGTCTTCACCGACCGTCCCGACACCTGCCGCTACCATCCCGGCTGGCTGCGCGGCACCGCATGGCTGGGACAGGTGCCGGAGCCCGACCCGGCCGCGCCGATACTCTGGGACGCGACGCTGGCCGAGGTGCCGAGCTTCGACGGGCCCGCCGCCTTGGCCGACGACGCGACCTTCCTCGCCTGGCTGGAAGCGCTGGCGCACCATGGCGTCGCGCGCCTTCGGGGCCTGCCCGAGCGGGACGGGCTCCTCCTCGAGATCGCCGGTCGCATCGGCACGATCCGCGACAGCAATTTCGGCCGCGTCTTCACGTCGGCGATTCAGGACGACCCGACCAGCAACGCCTATACCTCGCACGCCCTTCCGCCGCATACCGATCTTGCGAGCCGCGAATGCCCGCCGGGGCTGCAATTCCTCCATTGCCGCGAGAACACGACGACCGGGGGTATGGGCACCTATGTTGATGGCTACCGGGTGGCCGAGGATATCCGCACCGAGGATCAGGAGCTCTTCGAGACGCTGACGACCCTCGACTGGACCTTCGGCAACCGCGCCCGCGACAGCGATTATCGCGCGACGGGGCCGGTGATCGCGCTGGACGCGCAGGGCGCCGTCCGCGAGATCCGCTATACCGTCTGGCTGCGCCAGCCCGTGGTCGCCCCGCTGGACGAGCAGCGCCGCGCCTACGAGAGCCTGCGCGCCTTCGCGGTCCGCGCCGAGGACCCGCGCTACCGGATGGAGGTGCGCTACGCCGCGGGCGATCTCTTCGCCTTCGACAATCGCCGCGCGCTGCATGGGCGGACGGGCTACGACGCGGCGGGCGGGGCGCGCTTCATCGAAGGGGTCTATTCGGACCGCGACGAGCTCTGGTCGCGCATCCGGGTCCTGCGGCGGGACGCGCGATAACGCTTCCCAACCGCCGGGCGGCGTGACTAACATGTCAGCAATGGCCGAGCAGCTTCACATCGTCACCGAAGACCGCATCACGCCTGCGCGGCGCGCGGTTGGACGCACCATGATCTGGGGCGGGCTGGCGCTGCTGGTGGCGGTGGGCGCGCTGCAATGGTTCGACCAGACCGGCCGGCTCGATCTCGGCTTCGAGAGCTGGCGTCCGACGCTCTACGCCTTCTGCCTCTTTGCGACGCTGCTGTGCTGGGCGCAGGTCGTGCTGCATGGCGAACAGGGCAAGCGCACGCTTTTCGTGCTGCCCGCGGCACTCTTCGTGGGCGCGCTGGTGATCTTCCCGCTGATCTTCGGCGTCGGCATCGCCCTCAGCGACTGGAACCTCGCATCGCCCGACGGGCGGCAGTTCAATGGGCTCGACAACGCCCGGCAGGCGATGGGCGACCCGTTCTATCTCAACGCGCTCTGGAACATGGTGCTCTACACGGCGGCGATCCTCGTGGAATACGTCATCGCCTTCGGCCTCGCGCTCCTCCTCAACGCCGAGATCCGGGCGCGTAAGTTCTTCCGCGTGGCGTTTCTCCTGCCCCTGATGCTCTCGCCCGTCGCTGTCTCGTGGATGGTCGGCAAGTCGATGTTCGAGCCGCGCTTCGGCCCGATGGCCCGCCTCGCCCGCGAGTTGGGATGGGAGACGCCCAGCTTCTTCGGCACCCCCGAGATCGCGCGCCTGATGATCATGGTCATGGATGCGTGGACCTTCATCCCCTTCATGATGATCATGCTGCTCGCGGGCCTCCAGGCCGTGCCGAAGGAGCTGATCGAGGCGGCCAAGGTCGACGGCGCATCGCCCTGGCGCCGCTTCTGGGAGGTGACGTTTCCCCTGATGCTGCCGGTGTCGATCACCGCGATCCTGATCCGCATCATCTTCAAGCTGAAGCTCGCCGACATCGTCATCAACATCACCTCCGGCGGGCCGGGCGGAGCGACCGACACCGTCACCAGCTTCATCTTCCGCGAATACCGCGACCGCTCGAACGTGGGCTACGGGACGATGCTCGCGTTCCTCTACCTGATCGCGATCGTGATCTTCATGACTGTCCTGATGAAACTCACCGAACGCTGGACGAAGCCCCAGACATGACGGACGCGCCCGCCACCCAGATCTTCCACGACAGCGAGGCCGACCGCGCCTTCCGTCCGGGCTTCGTTCTGTCGAAGGTGGCGATCTACGCGCTGTTGATCGCCTGGGCGATCATCTGCCTCTTCCCGATCTACTGGACCATCACCACCAGCTTCAAAGCCGCGCCCGACGTGATGCAGGGCAACATGATCCCCTATGTCGATTTCGAGCCCAAACGCCTCGGCTGGCGGGCGCTGGGCCTGTCGCCCGACACGATCGGCAGCGTCTCCACCGTGCGCGACGAGTTCATGCGCCGGTTCTGGAACTCGACGATCATCTCGGTCTCCGCCTCGCTGCTGGCCGTGATCCTCGGGGCCTGCGCGGCCTATGGCCTCTCGCGCTTCCAGTACCGCTTCGGCCCGATGCGCAACGGCGACATCTCGTTCTTCTTCCTCAGCCAGCTGATCCTGCCGCCGGTGGTCCTCGCGCTGCCGTTCCTCGTCCTCTACCGCGAGCTCGACATGCTGGACAGCCGCATCGGCCTGATCCTGCTCTACACGCTGACGGTCCTCCCCATCGTCATCTGGATCATGCGCGACCAGTTCGGCTCGATCCCCACCGAGCTCGAGGAGGCCGCGATGGTCGACGGCCTCGGCATCTGGGGCGCGTTCCTGACCATCATCCTGCCCATCGCAGCCCCCGGCATGGTCGCAGCCTTCATCCTGTCGCTCGTGCTGACCTGGAACGAGTACTTCTTTGCAGCCCTCCTGACCTCGACGCACGCCAACACCCTTCCCGTGATGGTCGCCTCCCAAACCGGGTCGCAGGGCATCTCCTGGTGGTCGATGGCCGCGCTCAGCTTCGCGGCGATCCTGCCCCTGATCGTGATCGGCATCGTGCTGGAGAAATACATCATCAAGGGCATGGCGGCGGGCGCGGTGAAGTAGCGCGCGCGAAGCGGAGAGGCGGCGCGGCCGCATAGACGTCGCCACCCGCCCCCTCGGACGGGAGCGTCGTCACGCGGCGACCGAGCGCGCGGAACCCGGCGGCGCCCACAGGGCCGCCAGCCGTCTCGCCGCCTGCATCGTCAGGCAGGGACGTGCGGGATGCGCGTCCCCGACCATGGGCATCATCGCGTGCCGCAATGCCCGCCGCTGGGGTCGATCCAGGCCCCCGCGAACCATTGGTCCCGGAAGGAGCGATTCCGTCCAGCACCCCTCGGCGACGACGATGGTGTGGCGATCCAGCAGGAAGTGGTGCCAGGTGATCGACCGCCGGCCATGCATGAACCGGACCCGTCGTAGGCCCGTCAACGCCTCGGACGGCACGAACACCTCCGTATCGCTGAAGCCGTGGAGCTGGCCCGCCGATCCGGCGAGGATGCGGTGCTGCGGGGACACGATCAGGTCCCGCGACGGGCAACCGGGGCCCAGCGCGCCGGCGCGGATCAGCACCGGCGGCTTGCTTGGCTTCGGGCCGCGCAGCGGCGCGTTCGCGGCGTTGGTCCACCGGATGGGCATGGCGCCGTGCTCGACGGTCGTCACCAGGTCGCCCGCCCGCAGCGTCTCGATGCGGCGCGGCCCGCATGGCGTCTCGATCCGCGTGCCGGTCGCGTAACACGGAATGGTGCCCCGGCTCGGCGCGCTCTGGGCCGAGTAGCTTGCACCGCCATCGGTCGTCTCGAATGTCTGGCCGCTCTTCAGGAAGCCGAGGCTCTGGCTGGTCGCCCCCGCGGCCGGGCCGGATGTCGGCGAGACAGTCTTCCCCTCGAACGATACGAACTGCACGACGGCACCCGTATCGTCGATGAGGGCAATGGATTCGCTCGCGCCGTACTCGATCCCGCCCGGCGTGAATTCGTCGAACGAGTAGATGTCCTGACCATGTTGGGTGGCGTCCAGCGACGGGAACGCCATCGTGGCCTTCAGCACGCCGGAGGCATCGTAGATGGCGATGGAATAGCCGGAGACATCCGTCCCGGCGGGAGCGGCGACCTCGAAAAAATTCGGAGGCGCGTCCTGATATCCGACTTCGGAGAAATACACGGGCATGATCCCAGACCTGCTGGCGCCAGCCTTAGATCAAGCTCATTTCAAGTTCCTTAAGCCGCCCGGGAACGGGGACACGGATCTGATCTCGGAGGGCACCATGCGTCCGGGGTCACGGTCGGCCACGGACAGCCCGAACCATCAGGCGGGAGACGCGACCGGCCGTCATGCGCCCAATCGACGCCGCGCGGGCCGCGATGCGCGGCGCGGGCAATCTGCCCCGGCTTCCCTCAGCCTTCGATCTCCGCTCTGAGCCACGTCGCCGCCAGCCGCGCGATGCGGCCGGGATGTGCCACCGTGACCTCCAGCCCCTCGTCCAGCGGCACGCGTGCGCCCGCTTCCTCCAGCCGCCCTTCGGCCAGCAGCGGCGCAACCAGCGACAGCCGTCCCATCGCCGTGCCCGCACCGCGCAGCGCCTCCTCGATGGCCAGCCCGTAGAGCGAGAAGACCGGCCCCGACGCGGGCACGCCGTCGGTCGCGGCGTCCCAGACGTCCCAATCCCCGGCCCAGCTCGCATCCGTCAGCCGCGTCGCCGCCCCGCCCGGCGCGCGGACCGGGACCAGAACGTCCGTGCTGAGGCCATAGAACAGCCACAGGTCATGCGGCGCGCGCTTGGTCGCCGGCGGCGCCTCCATCGCGGTGATCGAGACGGTCAGGCCCGGCATCGTCGCGCGGAGCGCGGGCAGGCGCGGCTGCAGCCAGAGCTGCGCGATCGACGGCAACGTTGCCACCGACAGGCGCGCGGGGGCCGCCCCTGTCCGCAGCGTGTGCTGAGCCGTCCCGAGATCGTCGAACGCGCGTGTCAGCCCCGGCAGGACGCTGGCCCCCAGCGGCGTCAGGCGCACGCCTCGCGCCAGGCGATCGAAGAGCGGCGCGCCCAGCCGGTCCTCCAACCCCTTCACATGCGCCGTCACCGCGCCGGGCGTCACGCCCAGCTCGCTGGCCGCGGCCTTGAACCCGCCCAGCCGTGCCGCCGCCTCGAAGGCGCGCAGCGCGTTGAGCGGCAGGTCGGGGGCACGGGGCGGGTCGACGGACATGGGCAAGCCTCAGATTTTCTGACCCTCACTTTCACCCGATCTGCGTTGACCGCAAGCCCCCGTCTCGGGCCAATGCGACCCATGACAGATCTCGCCCCCCGTCCCTGGCTCACCGCCCCCGCCGCCGCCCGCATCGACGCCCTTCGCCTGCCCGCCGATCCCCGCGCCGCGGTCGAGGCGCTGGCGGCCGAGACGCGCGCGATCCACGACGAACGCTGCTTCAACCTGAACCCCGCGACCAACGTGATGAACCCGCGGGCCGAGGCGCTGCTGGCTTCGGGCCTCGGCAGCCGTCCGTCGCTGGGCCAGCCGGGCGACAAGTACGAGACCGGCCTCGAGGCCATCGAACAGATCGAGGTGATGGCCGCCCGCCTCGCCGCCCGCGTGTTCGGCGCCACATATGTCGAGCCGCGCGTCCCCTCGGGCGCGCTCGCCAACCTGATGTCCTTCATGGCGCTGGCACGGCCCGGCGACGCCATCATCGCGCCCCCGCCCGCCATCGGCGGCCATGTCACCCACCACGCGGCGGGTTGCGCCGGGCTCTACGGCCTGACGACGCACCCGGCCCCGGTCGATGCCGCGCGTTACACCGTCGATGTGGACGCCCTCCGCGCGCTGGCCCACGAGGTCCGCCCGAAGATCATCACCATCGGCGCCTCGCTCAACCTCCACCCCCATCCCGTCGCCGATCTGCGCGCCATCGCCGACGAGGTCGGTGCCGTCCTGATGTTCGACGCGGCCCATCTCTGCGGGGTGATCGCGGGCGGCGCCTGGCCGAACCCGCTCGACCAGGGCGCGCATCTGATGACGATGAGCACCTACAAGTCGCTCGGCGGCCCGGCCGGCGGCCTGATCGTCACCAACGAGGCCGAGATCGCCCGCCGCCTCGACGCAGTCGCCTTTCCAGGCCTGACGGCCAATTTCGACGTGGCCAAGACGGCGGCTCTGGCCGTCACGCTGCAGGACTGGATCGACCACGGCGCGGCATACGCCGCTCATATGGTCGCCTTGGCACAAGCCCTGGCCGAGGCCGCGCGCGCCGAGGGCCTACCCGTCTACGGCACCACCGAAAGCCATCAGTTCGCGATCGAGGCCGCGCCCTTCGGTGGCGGCCAGACCATGGCCCGGCGCCTTGCCCGCACGGGGTTTCTCGCCTGCGGCATCGGCCTGCCATCGCCCGAAGTGGAGGGCGACATGAACGGTCTCCGCATCGGCACGCCTGAACTGGCCCGCCGCGGCGTGGAATCGTCTGACGCCCCCGCGATCATGGCGATCCTCGCCCGTGCGCTTCAGAGCGACCCCGAGACCGTCGCCCCCGAGACCGCCGCCCTCCGCGCCCGTTTCACGGAATTGCGCTACGCCGGCTGACCCGCCGTCTTCGATGCTCCTGAAATATGCGCGTGGGGTGCAGGGCGTCCGCCAGCCCCCCGCCGCCGTCAGAGCGCATGCGCGATCGCCTTGGTCGTCTCGTAGAGGTCGCGCCAGAGCGGATAGGCCCGCGCATAGGCGTCCTGCGCCACCGGCTCCACCAGGCGCTCCACCGGATTCCACGCCGAGATGTCGCCCGGCACGCAGGCCCCCACCGCCACGCCCGCCAGGAAGGCGTCGCCCAGCGCCGCCCCCGTCGTCCGCCGACACAGGTGCTGCGTCACGCCGGACAGATCCGAGGTCGCCTGCAGCCAGACGTCGTTCTTCACCCCGCCGCCCACGGCCAGCACGCGGCCCGGATCGGCCCCACCCGCGCGGAACGTCTCGACCACATGCGCCGTCCCCATCGCCACGCCTTCGCAGACGGCGCGGAACATCGCGCCCCGGTCATGGGTCAGGTCCAGCCCGAAGAACGCGCCGCGCGCGTCGGGGTCCTGGATCGGCGTCCGCTCGCCCGAGAAATAGGGCAGGCACAGGAGGCCCAGCGCCCCCGGCGGGACGGCCCGCGCCTCGGCGGTCAGCACGGCGAAGGCGTCGTCCCCGAGCTCCCGCGCGAACACGTCCCGGAACCAGCGCGTGAGCGTCCCGCTCGTGCCCTGCCCGGCCATGGCGCACCACGTCCCCGGCCAGAGCCACGGCGCCGACCAGAGCGAGGCGTCCAGAAGACGCGCGGACGTGACCTGGATCATGAACATGCTCGAGCCGTACATGACCATCATGTCGCCCGCGTCCCGCGTGCCGACGCTGACCGCCTCGGCCGCCGCGTCGATGGTGCCAGCGGTCACCGGCGTGCCCTCGGCCAGCCCCGTGGCCCGCGCCGCCGCTGCGGTGACGTGACCGGCGATCTCCGTGGTCCAGATCAGCCGGGGCAGCATCGCGGGGTCGACGATCCCGTCGCACATCGAGTCGGACCACGCCTGCGCCCGCGCGTCGTAGAGCGGCGTCCACTGTCCTGCCGAATGGTGGTCCAGCACCCGCTCCCCCGTCAGGCGGCGTACGAGGAAGGTCGTGCAGGTCTCGATCGCCGTGACCTCGGCCCAGAGCTCCGGACGGTTCCGCCGCAGCCAGAGCACCTTTGGCCCGACCGATTGCGAGGTCAGCACGTTGCCCGACGCCTCCAGCATTGCGTCGGCCCCGAACCGTTCCGTCAGCTCCGCGATCTCGGCGCCCGCCCGCGCGTCCACACCGTAAAGGATCGCGGGCGCCAGCGGGTCGCCACCCTTGTCCACCGGCAGCACGCAGGGCCCGATCCCGCTGACCGCAACGGCCGCCACCTCCGCGGCATCCAGCCCGGCCAGCACCTCGCGGGAAAGAGCCGCGAACCCGTCCCACCAGACGGTCTCGGCGTCGTGCTCGGCCCATCCGGGGCGTGGCACGTCCATCCGGTGCGCCCGGACCGCCTCGGCCACGACCGCGCCGTCGGGCGTGGCCAGCACGGCCTTGCCCTCGAACGTCCCGATATCCACGCCAAGAAGATAGGTCATCGCGCGCTCCCCCTCGCCGGGGACGCTAGCGCCCGCGCTCGGGACATTCTAGCATGTCAGCCGATCAGGGGAGCACCGGATGACACTCAAGACGCGACACTGGGACCGGCTGGGCAATGGCGGGCTGACCTTCACCAAACTTGGCTTCGGCACGGCCCCCTTGGGCAATCTCTACCGCGCGATCACCGACGACGAGGCCGATGCCATCCTCGACCGGGCCTGGGCGGCGGGCGTGCGCTACTACGACACCGCGCCGCTCTATGGGCTCGGCCTGTCGGAGACGCGGCTGAACCGCTTCCTGCGCGACAAGCCCCGCGACGACTACGTGCTCTCGACCAAGGTCGGCCGCTACCTTCTCCCGGCCACGCCCGAAACGCGCGACGGTCACGGCAAGTGGTTCGAGGTGCCGAACCGAAACGAGGTCTACGACTACAGCTACGACGGCGTCATGCGTTCGCTGGAAAGCTCGTTCGAGCGGCTGGGTGTCGACCGGATCGACATCCTCTTCGCCCATGACATTGACGTCCCGAACCAGGGCAGCCGCGCGAACGTGGACGCCAAGGTCGCCCAGCTCCAGGCGGGCGGCTACCACGCCCTCGAGCAGATGCGGAAGGATGGCGCGATCACCGCATTTGGTGCCGGCGTCAACGAATGGGAGGTCTGCCAGCAGCTGGCCGAGAGTGGTGACTACGACCTCTTCCTGCTGGCGGGGCGCTATACGCTTCTGGAGCAGGAGGCGCTGACCTCCTTCCTGCCGCTCTGCGAGGCGCGGGGCATCGGCATCGTGACCGGCGGGCCCTACAACTCGGGGATCCTCGCCACCGGCCCCAAGCCCGGCGCATTCTACAATTACGAGGTGGCCGAGAAGCCGGTCCTCGACCGCGTCGCCGCCATCGAGCGGGTCTGCCAGAGCCACGGCGTCAGGCTCGTGGACGCCGCCTTCCAGTTCCCGCTCCTCCATCCCTGTACCGTCAGCGTGGTGCCCGGTGGACAGGGTGTAGCCGAGATGGACGGCAATCTCGCGGCCGCCCGGGCCGAGATCCCAGCGGCGCTCTGGTCCGACCTCAAGTCCGAGGGCCTGATGCGCGAGGACGCGCCGACGTGAACCGCCATCCCCTTCGATGTTCCAGAAATATGCCGGGGGGTCCGGGGGGCTGGCCCCCCGGCCTCCTCCGCTGCGCGCGCCCATGAGAGTCGACGCGCATCACCACCTCTGGCAGCCGCTCCGCGGCGACCACGACTGGATGCCCGAGGGCCACCCGATCCTCGACCGTCCTTACGCGCCCGCCGACCTTGCCCCGCATTTGGCCACGCGGGCCATCGACCGCACCGTCCTCGTCCAGGCGGCCGCCACGACGCATGAGACCGAGTACATGCTGGGCCTCGCCGACGCGACGGACTGGATCGGCGGTGTCGTCGGCTGGATCGATTTCGAGGATGCGGACCAGCGCGCCACGCTCGCGCGCCTCGCCCGCCACCCGAAATTCCTCGGGGTGCGGCCCATGATCCAGGATATCCCCGACGACGACTGGATGCTCCGCGCGGATATCGCCTGGGGGTTCGAGGCGGTTGCCGCGCTGGACCTCACCTTCGACGCGCTGGGCTTCCCGCGCCACCTCGCCAACTTCCACACCATCCTGACGCGCCATCCGATGCGCTGCGTGATCGACCACGCCATGAAGCCCGACATCGCGGGTAGCGCTTTCGACGACTGGGCCGCGGGCATGGCCCGGCTGGCGCGCGACACAACGGCCTGCGTCAAGCTGTCGGGCCTCGTGACCGAAGCCGCCGAGGACTGGAACGTGGAGGACCTGCGCCCCTATGCGCACCACCTCTTCGAGACCTTCGGCCCGGATCGGATCATGTGGGGCAGTGACTGGCCCGTCTGCCGCCTGCGCGCCGAATACGGGGTGTGGCTCGAGGCGGCGGAGGCGCTGACGGCGGATCTTTCGCCTGCGGAGCGCGCCGCGATCTTCGGCGGAACGGCGGCGCGGTTCTACCGGCTGTGAAGGCGTGGGGGGGGGGCTCTGCCCCCCGCCGCCCTCCGGGCGACTCCCCCCGAGGTATTTCAGGCCAGAGGACGAGGCTCAGCGCGGTGTGGAGACATGCCGCGCGGCATGGGCTTGGGCGGCGCCGAGTGCGTCTTCCAGCGACACGCCCGCGTCCAGCGCCGCCGAGAGCGCGCCGCAGAACGCATCGCCCGCACCGTGGCTCGAGACCACCTCGACCGCCCGGGCCGGCATCTCCGTCACGACGTCGCCCCGGTGCAGCGCCAGCCCATCGGCGCCCTTGGTCACGACCGTCGCCCACGCGCCGAAGGCCGTCGCCCCCATCTGCGCCGCCTCGACCCGGTTCACGACCAGCACGTCGACCCGCGCCATCAGCGTGGCGTCCACCCCCCGCGCGGGCGCCGCGTTCAGGATCAGCGTCGCGCTCGGCGGCAGCGCGTGGGCCAGCGCGAGGTTCGCGGCCGCGGGCACTTCGTTCTGGATCAACGCGATGGTCACGTCTGCGGGCAACTCGCCCGGCATCGCGGCCGCGTTCGCCCCCGTGACGACGACCGCTCCGTATTCGCCCGTGGCGGTCTCGATGGCCACCGACATGCCCGACGCCCCCGCCACCCGCGCGACGCGGTCCCGGTCCACGCCCGCCTCGTCCAGCACGGCCAGCATCCGTGCGCCCGGATCGTCCGACCCGACCGCGCCCGCGAACGCCACCCGCGCGCCGCAGGCCGCCGCCGCCACGGCCTGATTGCCGCCCTTGCCGCCGAAGCGGTAATCGACGTCCTGGCCGGGTAGCGTCTCATCGAGCGCGGGCAGCCGGGCGGCCCGGACCACCACGTCCCAATGCAGCGATCCGAGGACGAGGATCATGCGCCCCGCTCACGCACCGAAGAGCGCCCGCGCCACGATCCGCTGCGACGTGGCCCCGTCCTGCCGCGCGATAGCGTCCCGCAACTCGGGCAGCGCGCCGATCTCGCCCGCGAGCGTGCGCAGCCGCTCGACCAGCGCGAGGTTCGTGCGCGCCTCCTCGACCGGGTTCAGCCCGCCATGGTCGGGGAAGGTGTCGAAATAGATCGCGCCGTCATAGCCGATCCGCTCCAGTTCCACGAAGAGCTCGATCGTCGCCACGGGATGCACCGTCCCCACCATCAGCCCGTCGTCGCGCTTGCCGTAGCCGTCGTTCAGATGCACGCCCAGCAGGCGCGAATGCCGCGCGATCAGGTGGGCGGCATGGGCCGGCATCTCGTCGGCATAGAGGACATGGGCGAAGTCGAGCGTGACGCCGAGGTTCGACCGATCCGCCTCGCGCACGCCCAGAAGCGTCGTGCCCACATCGGGCATCAGCGCGTAGGCGCGCGGCTCGTTCGGCTTGTATTCGATGGCGACGTCCATCCCCGGGTCGTGATCGGCGACGGCCTGCATCGCGGCGATCGTGTCGTCCCACATGCGACCATACTCGCCCTGGAACGCGTAATCGAACCCGTCCTGACCCATCCAGAGCGTCATCACCGTTCCGCCCAGCGCCCGGCAGGCATCCATGCCGCGCTTCGTCAGGTCGACGGCCTTGGCGCGCAGTCCCGCATCCGGGTTGGTGAATGCCCCGATCATGAAGCCCGGCTCGGTGTAGTAGCGCATCGCCACACCGTTCAGCGTCATGCCCGCATCGCCCAGCATCGCGCCCAGCGTCTCGGGTGTCTGGCCTTCGAAATGGTCGGGATAGTTGAGGTCGGCGGTGTCGAGCCCGCCGACCTGCCCCGCCGCGGCGATCATGCCCGCGATGCCCCCGCCCAGATCGCCCGCCATCGGCTTGAACGCGTTGAGCCGCGCGGCATAGCGCGGGCGGTTCGGAATGGTCATGGGCGGTCCACTTGCGAAGGGGTCGGGTCGGTCGAGAAGAGGTCGGGCCTTGCGGCTTCCAGCGGGGTCAGGAAGGTCATCAGCTGCGCGAGGTGGTGCCGCATCGCCGCGCGGGCGGCGGCCCCGTCGCGCGCAGCCAGCGCCGCGACGATGGCGCGATGCTCGGCCAGCGTCTCGGCCACGCGGTCGCCCATCGGCAGGATCAGGCGGCGGGCGCGGTCGACGTGGACCCAGGCCGTGTCGGACACGCGGGCCAGCCGCTGGAAGCCCGTGAAGTCGAGCAGCATCCGGTGCATCTCGCCGTCGAGCGCGTAGAAGCCCGGAAAATCGCCATCCTCGACCATCACGCCCTGCAGGCGCAGGTTCCGGCGCAGGTCGGTCAGTTGCGCGTCGGTGATCCGGGGGGCGAGGTGGTCGATGGCGGCCAGCTCGATCGCCTCGCGCAGGAACGCGCCCTCGCGGATCTCGGCCATCGAGAGGCGGGCGACGAAGCTGCCGGCCTGGGGGACGACATCGACCAGCGCTTCGGTCGCGAGCCGGGTGACCGCCTCGGAGACGGGCGAGCGCGAGACGCCCAGCATGCCACAGATCTCCTCCTTGCGGAGCGCGGCGCCGGGATCGACGCGAAGCTCGACGATCGCCTCGCGGAGCGCCAGATAGGTGCGCCGCGCGAGCGTGCCCTCGTAGCTGTCGAGGGGGCGGAGCGTGATCGTGGGGGCATCGGCCGACATGCTAGCATGCTACGTCGTCGCACCCGCCCCGGCAATCGCGCGCCTCGGGTCGGTCAGGCCGCGCCCCGGACGACCGGAAACCAGTCCTCGCGCAGCCGCTCGCCGGCCGCCATCCCGTGACCGGGAAAGGGCGGCGAGGTGGGGCCGGGCCGGTCCACGACCCGCGCATCGTCACCGACGTAGCGGAGCGAGAAGGCCCGCCGCCGCCGCTCGGCCACGTTGCCCCGCGCCCCGTGCAGCGTGTCGAACGAGAAGGCTACGGCGTCGCCCGGTGCCATCTCCCATTCGAGGACGCGCATCCCCTCGGCATCGGGGTCCGGCACCGGGCGGTAGTCGCCGGGAAAGAATGCCTCCTCCGACAGCCAGCGGGTCGGAAGCACCGGCCGGTCCCAGAGATGCGAGCCCGCGACCAGCCGCAGCGTGGCTTCCCGCACCGGGTCGAGCGGCACCCAGAAGCTGACCGTCTGGCGCCCGCCGACGAAGTAGTAGGGACCGTCCTGATGCCACGGCGTGGCGCGCGCGGTCCCCGGCTCCTTGACCAGCACGTGGTCGTGGAAGAGCTGCACCCGTTTGGACCGCATCAGGGCGGCGGCGGCCCCAGCGATGACCGGGTCCCGCGCGACCGTCTCGAAGGGAGGGATGCGGTGCCAGTTCACGTAGTCGTCGAAGAAGCGCCCGGCTTCGCCCGCCACCGTGTTCTCGGCGGCATGGGGGCCCGGCGCGATCATGTTATGCGCCACGCCATCGCGCAGATCCTCGACATGGGGCGCAAACAGGCCACGCAGCACCACGGCGCCGTCGCGGGCGAAGGCGGCGGCGATCTCGGGGGTGACGATGTTCTCGGTATGGTCCATCCGACATCCATGCCTGCGGCGCGGCGATCCGTCCAGCCCCGCGACGCGACGTGACGCTGGAATCGCGGCCCGGCCCATCCTAGATCGATGACGCAGGAGACCCGGAGCGGAGCGCCGCGATGCGACTGATCGTCAACGGAATATCCCGGGACATCGATGTGGAGCCCGACATGCCGCTCCTGTGGGTGCTGCGCGACGAACTGGGGTTGCACGGCACGAAATACGGCTGCGGTATCGCGGCCTGCGGTGCCTGCACCGTGCATCTGGACGGGGTCGCCACCCGGTCCTGCCAGGTCTGGGCCGAGGACGCGGCGGGCGTCGAGATCACCACCATCGAAGGGCTGGGCACGCCCGACGCGCCCCATCCGGTCCAGGCGGCATGGATCGAGACGCAGGTCGCGCAATGCGGCTACTGCCAGTCGGGCCAGATCATGCAGGCCGCCGACCTTCTGGCGACGACGCCCGATCCCACCGATGCCGAGATCGACGCGGCGATGGACGGCAATCTCTGTCGCTGCGCCACCTATCCGCGCATCCGTGCCGCGATCCGGCGCGCGGCGGCGCTGCGAGCGGAGCGCGCGTGATGGCGTCGGTCGGGAAAATCGCGCGGCGGACCTTCTTCGTCGGCTCGGTCGCCATCGCGGGAGGCGTGGCCTTCGGCACGTGGCTCTACCGGCGCGAGGGCGCGAACCCGCTCCTTGCCGATCTTCCCGAGGGCGCATCCGCGCTGACGCCCTATGTCCGGATCGACGCCGAGGGCGTGACGCTCATCACCCCGCGGGCCGATGTCGGACAGGGCGCGACCTCGATCCAGGCCTACCTGCTGGCCGAGGAGCTGGACGTCGATCCGCTGACCGTGCGCACCGATCCGGGGCCTGCCTCGGGCGCCTACTGGAACGGCAAGGTCGCCGCCGAGGGCTTTCCGCTGGCCGCTTGGGACGACGGCATCGCCGCCCGGACAGGGCGTGTGGCCTCGGACGTGGTGGGCAAGCTTGCGGGGCTGCACCTGACCGGAGGCTCGACCACGGTGCCCGACGCCTATGATCGTCTCCGCGCCGCCGGGGCGTCGGCCCGCGAGACGCTCAAGGCGGCCGCCGCCCTGCGACTGGGCGTAGACGTGGCCGGTCTTTCGACCGCCGACGGCGCCGTGATCGGCCCCGACGGTGCGATCCCCTATACCGACCTCGCTGCCGAGGCCGCGGCCCTCGACCCCGTCGCCGCCGTGCCGCGCGATCCGTCCGAATGGCGCTGGCTCGGGCGCGACCACCGGCGCACCGACATCGTCGCGAAATCCACCGGCACGGCGCGCTACGGCACCGATATGGACCTGCCCGACATGCTCCATGCCACCGTTGTCGCCAACCCGACCCTCGGCGGGGGCGTCGCCCGCGTCGACAGCACCGAGGCGGAGGCGATGCGCGGCGTCGTCGCGATCCACCGTATCACCGACGGCGTTGCGGTCGTGGCCGACAACACCTGGCGCGCCATGCGCGCGGCCGAGGCCGTCACCCTTGATTGGGGCACGCCCACCGCCCCCGCCACGACCGACGCGCATTGGGCCGCCCATGCCGCCGCCCTGACCGAGGACACCCGCGACAGCCGTTTCGCCGATGACGGCGATGTCGCCGCCGCGACCGGCGACGCCTTCACGGCCGAGTACGGCGCGCCCTACCTGCATCACGCGCCGATGGAGCCCGCCAACGCCACCATCCGCTACACGCCCGAACGCACCGACATCTGGACCGGGACGCAGGTGCCGACCTTCGCCCGCGCCGCCGTGGCCGAGATCACCGGCCAGGACGCCGAGGCCGTCCACCTCAATAACCTTCCGTCGGGCGGCAGCTTCGGCCACCGGCTCGAGATGCTTTGGGTCCGGCAGACCGCCGAGATCGCGCGGCATCATCCGGGCCGTCCCGTCCGCATGACCTGGTCGCGTGAAGAAGACATGTCCCACCCGTTCCTGCGCCCCATGGCGGTCGCGCGCGGTGCGGGCACCACCGGCGGCGGCGAGGTCCGCAGCCTCGACCTCGCCATCGCGGCGCAATCCGTTTCCGAAAGCCAGGTCGCACGGCTGGGCTTTCCGCCCGTCGGACCCGACCTCGCCATCGTTGCCGCCGCATGGGATGCGCCCTACGCGCTGCCCGACCGTCGCGTCACCGGCCACAGGGTCCCCGCGACCGTGCCTGTCTCGTCCTGGCGGTCGGTTGGGGCGTCGCATAACGGCTTCTTCACCGAAACCCTGATGGACGAGCTGATCCACCAGGCCGGCGCCGATCCCGTGGCCGAGCGCCTGCGCCTGATCCACCACGCCCCGTCCCGCTCCGTCCTCGAGACCGTCGCCGACATGGCGTCCTGGGACGGCCCGACGCCCGCTCCGGGCCGGGGCCGCGGCGTGGCCTTCACCTTCTCCTTCGGGGTGCCCTGCGCCCAGATCGTGGATATCGAGGAGACCGACGCCGGTCTTCGCATCACCGACCTCTGGATCGCCGCCGAGGTCGGGCGCGTTCTCGACCCGGTCAATCTCGAGGCGCAGCTCTCGGGCGGCGCGCTCTTCGGGATGGGGCACGCGATGCACGCGGCGATCACGTTCGACGGTGGCATCCCGCAGGAGCGCAACTTCGACAGCTATCCGAGCCTGCGCATGGCCCAGATCCCCCGCGTGCATGTCCGCGCGCTGGGCACGACCGGCGCGATCCGGGGTGCGGGCGAGCCGGGCCTGCCGCCCGCCGCCCCCGCGCTGGGCAATGCAATCTTCGCGGCCACGGGTCAGCGCCTGCGCCGGATGCCCTTCGCCGACACCGTTCGCTTCGCCTGACCGCTGGACGGGTGCGCGGCGCGCGCGTAGGGCGGTGCCATGACCGATGCGCCCCTGCCCTACGCCGCCTACGTGTTCGACCTCGACGGCACGCTGATCGACAGCGCGCCGGGCATCCACGCCGCCGTTGTCGCGATGTGTGCCGAGCTGGACCTGCCGGCGCCCGACCTCAAGACCATGACCGGCTTCATCGGCAACGGGGTTCCGACCCTGATCGCCCGCGTGCTGGCCTGGGCCGAGGCCGATCCCGACCGTCACCCGGATGCGCTCGCCGCCTTCACCCGCGCCTACGAGGCCGATCCCGCGGGCGGCACGACGATCCTGCCCGGTGTCCCCGAGACGCTGCGCGCGCTGGCCGCGCGGGGCGCGCGGATCGGGCTCTGCACCAACAAGCCTGCCGCACCGGCCCGCGCCATTCTCGACCTTCTGGCGCTCGGCCCCTTCCACGCGGTCGCGGGCGGCGACACGCTGACCGTCCACAAGCCCGACCCCGCGCCGCTTCTGCATGTCATCGCGGCCCTCGGCGCGACCCCCGACACGACGCTCTATATCGGCGACTCTGCGGTGGACTGGACGACGGCGGACGCGGCGAGTGTCGACTACGCCCATCTTCATGGCGGCTATCAGAACGGCCGCATCCCCGCCCATGGCCCGGTGCAATGGATCGACACCCTGCCCGATCTTCTGCCCTGAGGCGACGCGCGATTTGCAAGTGATTCGCGAAAAGCCTATGTTCGGGGCATCAGACGTCATAAAAATACGGCGCCGGGGCGGTTGAACCCCCGGCCGATTGGGGACGAACAGGTGCGTAAGGAACGCGAACAGATCGCGGCGATGCCGTTGCGGTGGAACGACGACCGGGTCGAGGTGCTGATGATCACCTCGCGTGACACGGGGCGTTGGATCGTGCCGAAGGGCTGGACCATGAAGGGCATCAAGCCCTGGGCCGCCGCCGGTATCGAGGCGCTGGAGGAAGCCGGCGCCAAGGGCCATATCGGCCGCGAGATCTTCGGGACGTACCATTATCGCAAGCGGTTGGACGACGGCAGCACCCAGCGTTGCCGCGTCCGGGTCTATCCGATGATCGTCGACGACCTGAAGAAATCCTGGAAGGAAGAGGACGAGCGCAGGCGCAAGTGGTTCGGCCTCGAAGCCGCCGCCGACCTGGTGGACGAGCCCGAGCTGGCCGACATGCTGCGCCAGTTGCACGTCAAACCCAAGAAGCACCCGGTGGCGGGCCCGCTCCTGAAGCGCGCGGCCTCCTGAGGGATCACGCGAACGCGTTGGTGCGAACGAGAAAAGGCCGGACCAACGGTCCGACCTTCGGGTCGATCTGATACTCTCGAACGAAACCTCGGATCCGGGCGATCAGCCCCGGTGAGGACCCCGGCGCGGGTCGTTGCGGACGGGGATCGGAATGGCGTCGGGCTGCGGCGCCAATGCACCCAGAACTTCGGACAGCTTGTCCTTCAGGGTGTCTGCCAACTTGCCGATGGTCCCGCGGGAATCCGCCATGGTCGCCTCCTTGCCGTGACTTGGAAGGTGGGGCGACGCAGGGGGAGCTTCAAGCTAAAACTGCATCTTGTGCGACAATCCGCCCGAGGTGACACCGATTTGTGAACGCGGGGTCACCCGCCGCGGCAGCCCTCGATCTCGACCGCGCGCCGGTCCCCGATGACGGTGATCCGCACCCGCGAGCGGTCGATCGCGACACTGCGCCCGCCGCCCACCATCAGCTCGGATGTGGCGACCAGCGTGCCGCCCCGTCGGCTGACCTGCGCGTCCGTCACCCAGACGCCCGGATCGGGCACCTCGAAGACAACTGTCTCGGATCGGCCCACCGGCGGCAGCGCGATCTCGCCCGTGAGCGCGAGGCCGTCGCGGGTCGGGCGCAGGCGGCAGGTGGCATCCGCCGAGACGCGGCGCGGCCGGTCCGCCAGCGCCGCGGCCAGGCGGGCGTCGGGCGTGCGCCCGGCACCCAGCGTGCCCGTCACCCGCACCCGCGCGGGCAGGCAGATATCCGAACAGACCCCGAGATCGAGCACCCCGTCGAGCGTCGGCGCCGCACCGGTCGCCACAACCAGGAGCGGCAAGACGAAGTCGGAATCGTAGCCGATCGAGAGCGCACCCGCGGTGCGGAACAGCCGGGGCGTGGGCCAGGCCGGCGTCACCGAAGCCACGCCCTGCGACCGCCGCCAATCCATGCGGGGCGCGATGCCCGCGGCGCCCGCGCTTCGCCAATAGGTCTTCCAGCCGGGGGCCAGGTCGAAGCGCAGCCCCGCGACATGGGTGCCGTCCGCCTGCCGCCAGCCGGGGATCAGCTCGACCCGCAGCGCCTGCGAGACGTCGTCGAGCATCTGCGCGCGGGCGGCGGGGGCGGCGAGCGTGACGGCGGCGAGCGCGAGGATGAGAAGACGGCGAAGCATCGAACGCATCTAGGCTGCCCGCCGCCGGATTGGAATTCACGGCTGCGGCATCGCGGGCTCAGCGCGGCGCGGCCGCCCGGCGCAGCCGGTCGAGGATCGCACGTCCGAGCCCCTGCTCGGGGATCGGCGCGACGTCGATCCGCTCCAGCCCTCGTGCCCGCGCCATCGCATCGATCCGGTGGAGATGGTCGAAGAGATTGGCCGCCGCCTCCTCGAGATCGCCCGCGGGCGAGAGGCTCAGATCGCCCGCGACCGGGCCGAACCCCAGAAGGACCGCGTCCGGCGCGGCTTCGGTCACATCGAGCCGGACCGGGGCCGACGGCGCGTAATGCGACGCGAGCTGGCCCGGCGCCTGCACACGGCCGGGTGTGACGTCACGCGGCAGCGCATGGCCCAGCGCGGCCTCGATGGCCTCGGCCGGCAGACCGCCTTCGCGCAGAAGCGTCGCGGGCCCGGTGCGCAGGATCGTCGATTCGAGGCCCACGGGACACGGCCCCCCGTCGAGCACCATGTCGACCCGGTCGCCCAGGCCTTCGCGCACATGCTCGGTCCGCGTGGCACTGATCCGGCCCGAGGGATTGGCCGAGGGCGCGGCCACCGGGCCGTCCACCGCATGGAGTAGCGTACGCGCCAGCTCCGCCGCGGGCACCCGGATCGCGACCGTCGGCTGGCCCGCCGTCACCAGCGGCGAGAGCCCGTGTCCGTCGCGCAGTGGCAGCACCAGCGTCAGGGGGCCGGGCCAGAACTGGTCCGCCAATGCGCGCGCCTCGGCGTCGAAGACCGCGATCCGCTCGGCGGCGGCGCGGTCGGCGACATGGACGATCAGCGGATTGAAGCTGGGCCGTCCCTTGGCCGTGAAGATCCGCGCCACGGCCCGCCCGTCGGTCGCAAGCGCGCCGAGCCCGTAGACCGTCTCGGTCGGGAACGCGACGAGCCCGCCCTCGCGCAGGCAAGCGGCTGCGGCGGCGACGTCGTGACGTGGTGTTCGGCTTGAAGCCATGAGGGCTGGGACCTTACGTTGCCCGCGAATACGTCACCCGACTTACGCGGCGCCCGCGCGCACCGCCAGCCAGAGGTTGCCCCATGCCCTATCGCGCCCCCGTCTCCGAGCTGCGCTTCGTGCTCGACCACGTCGTCGGCTTCGACCGCGTCGCCGCCACCGACATGTTCGAGGAGGCCACGCCCGAAACCGTCGAGGCCATCCTGACCGAGGCGGGCCGCATGGCCGAGGAGGTTCTGGCGCCCCTGAACCGGCAAGGCGACCTGCATCCCGCGCATCTCGAGAACGGTGTCGTGCGCACCTCGCCGGGCTTCGCCGACGGCTTCCGTGCCATCGCCGAGGGCGGCTGGATCGGCATGTCGGCCGATCCCGAGCATGGCGGCATGGGCCTGCCCATCGCGCTGACCATGGCCGTCAACGAGATGATCGGCTCGGCCTGTCTCGCGCTGCAACTCAACCCGCTGATGACCCAGGGCCAGATCGAGGCACTGGAAGCCCATGCCTCCGACGAGATCCGTGATCTCTACATCCCGAAGCTCATCTCGGGTGAGTGGTGCGGCACGATGAACCTGACCGAGCCGCAGGCCGGATCGGATGTCGGCGCGCTGAAGTCCAAGGCCGTGCCGAACGGCGACGGCACCTACGCGGTGTCGGGGCAGAAGATCTACATTTCCTGGGGCGACAGCGATTTCGCAGGCAATATCTGCCACCTCGTCCTCGCGCGGCTGCCTGACGGGACCGAGGGCACCAAGGGCATCAGCCTCTTCATGGTCCCCAAGCGCATTCCCGATGCCGACGGCAATCCGGGCGTGGCGAACGACCTCAAGGTCGTCTCGCTCGAGCACAAGCTGGGCCTGCACGGCTCGCCCACGGCGGTCATGCAGTATGACGGCGCGACGGGCTGGCTGGTGGGCGAGCCCCACAAGGGCATGGCCGCGATGTTCACCATGATGAACAACGCCAGGCTGGGCGTCGGCGTTCAGGGCCTCAGCGTGGCCGAGGCCGCGATGCAGCACGCTATCGGCTACGCGGTCGACCGGCGGCAGGGGAAGAACTCGGTCAAGCACGGCTCGATCCTCGAACATGCCGATGTGCGCCGCATGGTGCTGGGCATGAAGGCGGACATCTTCGCGGTCCGGTCGATCGCGATGGATTGCGCGGTGGCGCTGGACATGGCCAAGGCCACCGGCGATGCCGCGTGGCGCGCGCGGGGGGCGTTCCTGACGCCCATCGCCAAGGCCTTCGGCACCGATACCGGCATCCGCGTCGCGGGCGAGGGCATCCAGATCCATGGCGGCATGGGCTTCGTCGAGGAGACGGGAGCCGCGCAATACCTGCGCGACGTGCGCGTCACTGCGATCTACGAGGGCACCAACGGCATTCAGGCGATGGACCTCGTGGGGCGCAAGCTGATGGATGGGGGCGCCGCGGCCTTCGCGATCCTCGACGAGGTGGCCGGAACGGACCATGACGGCCTGCGCGCCGCCGCGGGCGATCTGCGCGCGCTGACCGAATGGATGCTCGAACAGGACATGGAGGACCGCTTCGCCGGTGCCGTGGCCTATCTCGCCGCCTTCGCCCGCGTCCTCGGCGTGCACTACCACCTGCGCGCGGCCGCCGCCGACCCGGAGCGCGCCGGACTGGCCCGGATCGCCGCGAACCGGATGCTGCCCGAGGCGCTGGCCGAGATGGCAAAGGCGCGGACCGGGGCCGAAGAGCTGTTCGCCATTTCCTCCGACGAGATCGCGGCCTAGGTGAAGCGGTCGGCCCGCTGATGCAGGCCGACCCGCCGGGGGGCGCTGCTCCGTCGTCCATCGGGCTCGAACCGATGGCGCCACGATGAACGACCCCCGAAGTATTTCGGGCCAGAGGAACAGGCGGGACGGGCGATGAAGGACACCGAGACCCCCGACGGCTATGCCGGGCTGACCTTTCCCTGGAACGCGCCGCCCGCCGAGGGCGAGGCGATCGAGGTGGCCGAGGGCGTGCTCTGGGCGCGTTTGCCGCTGCCGATGGCACTGGACCACGTCAACATCTACTTCCTGCGCGAGGGCGATGGCTGGGCGATGGTCGATACCGGGTTCGACACGAAGCGCACCCGCGCGATCCTCGACCGGCTGCGCACCGGGCCACTGGGCGGACGGCCCATCACGCGGATTCTGGTGACCCATCACCATCCCGATCACGTCGGTCTGGCCGGGATGCTCCAGTCCGAAGGCGCGGAGCTTCTGATGACGCGGACCGCGTGGCTGCTCGCGCGGATGCTGATGCTCGACGAACAGGACGTGCCCCCGCCCGAGACGATCGAATATTGCCGCCGCTGGGGCATGGCGCATGACATGCTGGCCCGGCGCGCGACCGAGCGGCCCTTCAACTTCGCCGATATCTGCGCGCCGCTGCCGCTGGGCGTGACCCGCATCGCCGAGGGCGACGGGCTGACGTTCGGCGGGCGGCGGTGGGACGTGGCCCGAGGCGACGGGCATGCGCCGGACCACGCGGTGCTTTTCGAGGCGGAGGGTGACCTCGTGATCGGGGGCGACCAGCTCCTGCCGGGGATCTCGCCCAACCTGGGGCTGTATCCGACCGAGACGAATGCCGACCCCGTCGGCGACTGGCTCGAGGCCTGCGACCGGCTGACGCCGCTGGCGCGCCCGGATCAGCTCGTGCTGCCGGGGCACAAGACACCCTATCGCGGCCTGCCGACGCGGCTTGCCTCGCTCCGCCAGAATCATGTCGCGGCGCTCGACCGGCTGCACGCGCATCTGGGGACGCCGCGCACGGGCGGCGAATGCTTCACACCCCTCTTCAAGCGGAAGATCGACGACGCGACCTATGGGCTCGCCTTCTTCGAGGCCATCGCCCATCTGCGCCACCTTCACATCACCGGCCGCGCCATCCGCGAAACGCGGGACGACGGCGTCTGGACGTTCCGCGCCGCGTGACGTGATCGCCCGGTGCTTGACCCGCGCGACGTGTCGGCCAAGGTTCGACCCATGACGGATGCCCCCGACATCGCCACCTCGGCCGAGGCCATGGAGGCCGCCGCGCTGCCGCGCTGCGCCGAGCTCCATGCCGACGGCACGGACCACGCCCCCGCCATGCCCGAGGCGGTCGCGCGCGGCGCCAAGGCCCGCAGTCCCGCCGAATGGGCCTATCAGCGCGTGATCCTCTACCTGAAGGCCTTCGAGGAGGACCTGGACGACGACCACGAGGCCGCGATGGGCTTCACGGGCGGCGCGACGGGCATCCTGCGCATCCAGGGCATCGGGTTCCACGCGCCGGATCTGCTGACCTTCTCGGGCCTCGACGAACATGGCCATCGCTGCCAGCTGATCCAGCACGTGAGCCAGACCGGCGTGCTGCTCCGGGCCGTCCCGAAGCCCCGCGACCGGCCCAAACCCAAACGCATCGGCTTCCGGCTCGCCCGCGCGCTCGAGACCGACGAGACGCCGCCAACACCCCGTGACACCGAACCCGCGACGGGATAGGACCGCACCCGACAGACCAGACGACACCGGAGCGAGACCGTATGGCCGACGACCACAAACAGGGCGAGATGGATATCACCGAGCAGGAGAAGACCTTCGCCGGCTTCATGACGTTCACGAAATGGACCGTGATCGCGATCATCGTGATCCTGATCCTGCTGGCGATCTTCCGGACCTGACCGTGATGCTGCGCGCCTGCCTGACCGCCCTGATGCTGCCGCTGCTGGCGGCCTGCGGGGCCGATAACATCTACGCCCCGCTCGAGGAGGTCGCCGCCCGCGCCTATGTCGAGCCTGGCCCGGCCAAGCTGACCCTGCTGACGGCGATAAACAACCGCTCGGGCTCGGGCGGGCATTCGGCGCTGATGGTGTCGGGCAGCCAGCGGGTGATCTTCGATCCCGCGGGCACGTGGTGGCATCCCACGGCCCCCGAGCGGGGCGACGTGAAGTTCGGCGTGACGCCCGCGATCTACGACATCTATCTCGATTACCACGCCCGTCCCGAATACCACATGGTCATGCAGGAGATCACCGTCTCGCCCGAAATGGCCGAGCGCGCGCTCCAGATCGTGCAGGCCCACGGGCCCGCCTCCAAGGCCACCTGCGGCCAGTCGGTGTCGGGGATCCTGCGCGAGCTGGGGTTCAGCCAGGTCCGGCAGAGCTGGTATCCCGACCGCATCATGGACGATTTTGCGAAGGTGCCCGGCGTGACCGAGCGCAAGCTCTTCGACGACACCGACGATCCCCATTCGCCCGGCCGTCCTCCGGTGACCTTCGACGCGGACGGCAACGTCATCCAGGCGGGCTGACGCGCGGGGACCGCGACCGCGGGGGTTGACGCGCACGGCCCTCGCGTCACCCTGCCCGGAGATCCCCGCCCGGAGCCCCCGATGTCCCAAAGCCTGCCGCTTCCCTGCACCGCCGCAGCCGACGGGCCCGCGCGGTCGGTCCCCTCGGGCACCGGCACGCTGGTTGCCACGACGATCGGCTCGTCGCTGGCCTTCGTCCTTGGCTCCATCGTCAACGTCGCGCTGCCGCAGATGCAGGCCGCCTTCGACGCGGGCGCGACCGGCGCGCAGTGGATCGTCAACGCCTACCTGCTGCCGCTGGGCGCGCTGGTCCTGATCGGCGGCGCGCTGGGCGACCATTACGGGCGCCGCCGCGTCTTCCAGATCGGGCTGGTGATCTTCACCGCCTCCTGCGCGCTGGCGGCGGTGGCCTGGTCCTTTCCGGTCTTTCTCGCGGCCCGCGCGCTCGAAGGCGTGGGCGCGGCCCTGATCGCACCGACGTCGCTCGCCATCATCGCCGACGCCTTTACCGGCCCGGCCCGTGGCCGCGCGGTCGGCACATGGGCGGGCGCGGGGGCGGCGGCGGGGGCGCTGGCCCCGGTCGCGGGGGGCTGGATCGTCGACGCCGCCGGCTGGCGTTGGGCCTTCGTCGCGGTGATCCCCTTCGCGGCGATCGCCTTCGTGGTCGCGGCGCGCACCATCCGCGAAAGCCTCGCCGAGACCGACGACCGCGCGCCCCTGGACCTCGCGGGGGCGGCACTGGTCGGGACCGGGCTCCTGGCGCTGATCTGGGGTCTCGTGGCCCTGCCCGACCGAGGCGCGACCGGTGCGGTGTTGGCCGCACTCGGCGGGGGCGCGGCGCTGCTGGCGGCCTTCGTCGCGGTCGAGGCCCGGAAGGGCGACCGCGCCATGACGCCGCTCCGCCTCTTTCGCGATGTCTCCTTTTCGGGGCTGACGGGCTTCACCTTCCTGCTCTACGCGGCGCTGGGCGGGCTGATGCTGCTCCTGCCCTATGTCCTCATCAGCGATCAGGGCTACAGCGCCACGCAGGCTGGCCTCGCGCTCCTGCCCTTCCCGCTGATCCTCGGTGTTCTGTCGCGCTTCACCGGCGGCACGCTGGCGGACCGCTACGGCGCCCGGCTCCTGCTGACGGTGGGCGCGACACTCGTTGCGGCCGGTTTCGCGTGGTTCGGCTTCGTCCCCGCGGAGGACGTCTCCTACACGGCCCATATCCTGCCGCCGCTTGTCGTCCTGGCGCTGGGCATGTCGCTCTCGGTGGCGCCGCTCACCAGCGCGGTGCTCTCGTCGGCGGGGGACCGCTACGCGGGCGTGGCCTCGGGGATCAACAACGCGATCAGCCGGATCGGCGGGCTGGTGGCGACCGCCCTCCTGGGATTGGTGCTCCTCGGGGGCGACCTCATGGCGGGCTTCGCGCTGGCCGCGTGGACCGGGGCGGCGCTGGCGCTCGGATCCGCCGCGGTCGCCTGGCTTACCGTTCGTCCCGCGTAAGTCCCGCCGGCACGCGCTCGGCCTCCCCAACCACCTGCCGCAGGAACCCTTCGGTCAGGTCACCCACCGTGTCGGCGATCGCCGTGGCCCCTTCGGCGCGCAGCTCATCGGGCGCGGTGTAGCCCCACGAGACGCCGACCGCCGGAATGCCCGCCCGCGCCGCCATCTGCATGTCATAGCGCGAGTCGCCCACGAGGACCGTCGTCCGGGGGCCGTGCCCGGCCTCCTCCATCGCCTTCAGAACCATCTCGGGACTGGGCTTGGACGGATTCAGCTCGGCGCATTGCACGGAGGCGAACATCCGGTGCCAATCCATCGAATCGAGGAGATGCCCGACGCTGCGGATCGATTTGCCCGTCGTGATCCCGAGCGTGACCCCCGCCCGGTAGAGGTCGAACAGCATGGCTTCCGTCCCCGGAAAGACCGGCGGGTCGATCTGCCGGACGATCGCATCGAAATAGCGTGTCCGGTATCCGGCCTGCACCTTGTCGCGCCGGTCGGCATCTAGGTTGCGGGTCAGGATGTCGATCATCTCGCGCAGGGACAGGCCGATCAGCCGCATGACGTCCGTTCGGGTCGGGGGCGTCTCGCCCGCCGCGCGGAACGCCCCGATCATCGAGTCCGCGATCAGACCGCCCCCATCGAGGATCGTCCCATCGACATCGAAGAGCACGAGAAGGGGAGACGCCGACGGGCGCGGAATGACCCGCCCGCTTGGGTTGCATTTGGTCGACCAGTCTCGCCCCGGCATCAAATCGCCTCCTCTTGTCGTCAAGAGTTATGGACCGGCGGGAGGTGGACAAGCGGATTGACGCGTTTGAGGCGCATTTACGCCTGATTTGAACGTATTTTGATTGTTTCTCAGTCTTTTAACGAAATCTTAAGAAGTTTCGGATCTGCCTCGCGGGGACCGTCATCCACCCGTCGATGACCATCGCTGACCCCGAAAAACCACGTTTTTACCGCTCTGAAACGAAGAACCCCGGCACCGCGAGGGCACCGGGGGTCCGATTCGTCCGGCGGACCGGCGTTAGGGGTGACTTACATCATCCCTTCGCGCTGGGCTTTCTTCCGAGCGAGCTTGCGGGCGCGCCGAATCGCTTCGGCCTTCTGCCGCGCCTTCTTCTCGGAGGGCTTCTCGAAATGTTGCTTGAGCTTCATCTCGCGAAACACACCCTCGCGCTGCAGCTTCTTTTTCAGAGCCCGGAGGGCCTGATCGACGTTGTTGTCGCGAACGCTGACCTGCATGTGGTTTTCACCACCTTTCTAGGTTGGAGTTGTCCCGTCATCGGGTGCAGGAAGTGGCCATATAGGCTGGGCCCCCTATCTTGTCCAGCAACCCGACACCGCCGCCCGGAGGCCCGCATGACACCCCTGAAGGACCGCATCCTCGACGCCGCCCTGAACCACGTGCCCTTCGACGGCTGGTCCGCCGCCACCCTGCGCGCCGCGATCCGCGATGCCGGCGTCACGCCCGCCGAGGGACGCGCGGCCTTTCCCCGCGGTGCCGTCGATCTTGCGCTGGCCTTTCACGCCCGCGGCGACGCCCGCATGGTCGAGCAGCTGCGCGCCGAGGACCTGAGCGCGCTTCGCTTCCGCGATCGCATCGCCCATGCCGTCCGCGCCCGCCTCGTCATCGCCGGCGAGAACCGCGAGGCCGTGCGCCGCGGGGCCACGCTCTTTGCGCTTCCGATCCACGCCGCCGACGGGCTTCGCGCGCTCTGGGGCACGGCGGATGCGATCTGGGACGTGTTGGGCGACAGCTCGCGCGACGTGAACTGGTACACCAAGCGCGCGACGCTCTCCGGCGTCTATTCGGCGACCGTGCTCTACTGGCTGGGCGACCAGTCCGAGGGCCACCGCGAGACCTGGGACTTCCTCGATCGCCGGATCGACGACGTGATGACCATCGAGACGGTCAAGGGCCGGGTGCGCGACTCCCCGATCCTGTCGCGGCTGATGGCCGGGCCGAACATGCTCCTGTCGCGGATCCACGCGCCCGCGGCCACGCCGCCCGCCGACCTGCCCGGCCATTGGCGCGACCCGACCTGACGCGCGGCCTCAGCTCCGCCAGAGCGTCCAGAGCGTGACGCCATGCACCGCCGCGATCCCGAGATTGGCCGCCACCACCGGGTGCCCGATCCCGAGCATCGGGACGGTAATCAACTTGTAGGCCACCTGCACGACCAGAAGCCCCGGCACGACCGCCGCGCGCCATGGCGCGGGCGCGATCAGCAGCACCGCGCTTGCCACAAGGATCGCGAGATAGACCGAGATCAGGATGCGGCGCGCGGGCGCGTCTCCGCCGAATGCCATGTCGGACCCCGTCGATCCCGCCAGCAATCCCCAGATCACGGGGACGAGCACGATGACGTTCAGCGCGAGCGAGACATGGACCATATCGGGCCAGCTAGAACTCCGCCCCACCCGCGTCTAGGGTCGCCCGAACCCGACGCGCCCGCCTCCCCGGAGACCCCATGCCCGACACCATGACCGCCATCGAGATCACGTCGCCCGGCGGCCCCGAGGTCCTGCGCCCGACCACGCGCCCCGTGCCCGTGCCCGCCCCCGATCAGATCCTGATCGCGATCGACCATGCGGGGGTGAACCGGCCCGACGCCCTTCAACGCGCAGGCGCCTACGACCCGCCCAAGGGCGCGTCCGACCTGCCCGGCCTCGAATGCGCGGGCACCGTTGCCGCCGTGGGCTCCGGCGTCAGCCGTTGGGACGTGGGCGACCGGGTCTGCGCGCTCCTGCCCGGCGGCGGGTACGCGGAATACGCCGTCACCCATGGCGACCACGCGCTGCGCATCCCCGATGGCCTCTCGATGGCGCAGGCCGCGGCCCTTCCCGAGACGTTCTTCACCGTCTGGACCAATGTGTTCGATCGCGGCCGCCTTGGGGGCGGCGAGCGGTTCCTCGTCCATGGCGGCTCGTCGGGCATCGGCACCACGGCGATCCAGCTCGCCGTCGCGCGCGGCGCGCGGGTCTTCGCGACCGCCGGGTCGTCCGAGAAGGTGGCCGCCTGCGAGGCGCTGGGCGCAGAGGGCATCAATTACCGCGAAACGGATTTCGTCGAGATCCTGCGCGCGGCGGGCGGCGCCGATCTCATCCTCGACATGGTCGGCGGCAACTATCTGCCGCGCAACATCAAGGCCTTGGCCGACGATGGGCGGCTGGTGCAGATCGCGTTCCTGCAGGGCCCCAAGGTCGAGCTCAACTTCGCGCAACTGATGGTGCGGCGGCTGACGATCACCGGCTCGACGCTGCGCCCGCAATCCGACCTCGCCAAGGCCCGCATCGCCGACGCGCTCCGCTCCGAGGTCTGGCCCCTACTCGACACCGGCCGTATCGCCCCGGTCATGGACAAGACCTTCGCCCTGGCCGACGCCGCCGCCGCCCATACCCGGATGGAAGCCGGCGAACATATCGGAAAGATCGTCTTGAAGGTCCGCTAAGGGCCAAGGCGCGGTCCCGGAGCACCGTGCCCCCGATCTTTGCTCAAGAAATATGCCGCCCCGGCTACCGATCCCGGTCCGACGCCTGCCGCGACGCGCGCAGACTATTCAGCGAATAGTCTGCCCCCCTCACCGCACCAGCGTCCGCTGCACGGCATCCGACCAGCCCGCATAACGATCCTCGCGGTCCGCCTCGGCCATCTTCGGCTCGAACCGCCGCTCCAGCGCCCAGCCCTCGGCAAACCCGTCCTGGTCCGGACACACGCCTGCGCGCATCCCCGCAAGCCACGCCGCGCCCAGCGCCGTCGTCTCGAGGACCTCGGGCCGGTCCACCGGCGCACCGAGGATGTCCGACAGGAACTGCATCGACCAGTCCGACGCGCTCATGCCGCCATCCACGCGCAGCACCGTGTCGCCAAGCCCGCCCTTATCGGCGCGCATCGCGTCCAGCAGGTCCCGCGTCTGGTAGCCGACGCTCTCGAGTGCGGCGCGTGCGAACTCCGCCGGGCCCGATCCGCGCGTCAGCCCGAAGATCGCGCCCCGCGCCTCCGGGTCCCAATGGGGTGCGCCGAGCCCCGTGAAGGCCGGAACGAGATAGAGGCGCTGCGCCGGATCGGCCGCCTCGGCAAGCGCCTGGGTCTCCGCCGCCGACCCGATGATCCCCAGCCCGTCGCGCAACCATTGCACCACGGCGCCCGCGATGAAGATCGACCCTTCCAGCGCGTAGGTCGGCACCCCGTCGAGCTGGTAGGCCACCGTCGTCAGCAGGCGGTTTGTCGACGCCACCGGCGCGTCCCCCGTGTTCAGGAGCGCAAAGCACCCCGTTCCGTAGGTGGATTTCATCATCCCCGGCTGGAAGCACGCCTGCCCGATGGTCGCCGCCTGCTGGTCGCCCGCGACGCCGAGGATCGGAATTTCGGGACCCAGCAGGTCGGTCGTCCCGAACTCGGACGCGCAGTCGCGCACTTCGGGCAGCATCCCCATCGGCACGTCAAGAAGACCGCAGACATGGTCGTCCCACGCGCCCTTGTGGATGTTGTAGAGCATCGTCCGACAGGCATTCGTCGCATCAGTCACATGGGCCCGCCCCCCGGTCAGCTTCCAGATCAGGTAGCTGTCGATCGTCCCGAAGATCAGGTGCCCGGCCTCGGCATCGGCCCGCGCGCCGTCGACATTCTCGAGAATCCAGCGCAGCTTCGTGCCGCTGAAATAGGGATCCATCAGGAGGCCGGTCCGCGCCGTCACCTCGGCCTCGTGGGCGGCCATCTCGCGGCAGAACGCGGCCGTGCGCCGGTCCTGCCAGACGATTGCGCGATGCGCGGGTGTGCCGGTCCGCCGGTCCCAGACGGCGGTCGTCTCGCGCTGGTTGGTGATGCCGATGGCCGCGATATCGCCCGCGTCGATGCCGGCGGTCTTGACCACCTCGCGGCAGGTCCGCGCGACGGTGGCCCAGATGTCCTCGAGATCATGCTCGACCCAGCCGCTATCGGGGAAATGCTGCGCGAACTCCTCCTGCGCGGTCGCGACGATCTTCAGATCTGCCGAGAAGAGGATCGCACGGCTGGACGTCGTGCCCTGATCGATGGCGAGGATATGGGTCATGGCGCGGCCTCCCTGCTGGCGTCCCCGAGATGTCGCGGATCGGGCGGCGGCGAGCAAGGGGGCGGCAAGACGCTCCAGGCCCCGCCCCCACCCCGGAGGCCGGGGGGGCCGGCCCCCCGGACCACCCCGGCATCCGCGTCGAAAACCGGGGACCGGGCGATCTCGCTGCGAGCCAGGCCGGCTTTGTGTCGAAATCTCCGCATGTCGTCACGCCCGCGTCAGCGCCCGTCGCGGGCGCGTGAGGCCGGTGCGGCGGGGGTGCGGGTGCTGTGCGTGGACGCACTCAGTTCGCGCTGATCTCACGCGTCCGTGCATTGCGGCAGCGGCCCGGCACGCGCATCTTCATCCCATCAGCAGGGCACGCACCGCCCCGCCGCATCGCAACCGGGCCGAACACAACCACGGGCCCACACCAAGGACAGAACACATGAAAACCCTCATCGCCTCCGCCCTCGTCGCCGCCGCCGCCTTCGCCGCCCCCGCCACCGCGCAGGTCGGATCCGGCACCGCCGCCGCCATCGCCCATTTCAACCAGTCGCACGACACCCAGGACAATCGCATCGCGCTCCGCGGCGGCGTCTCGAACACCTTCGTCTCGACCCGTTCGGCCTCCAGCGACCGCGCCTACGCGATCTTCAACGCCCAGGCCGACAACGTGAACGCACTCCGCGGGCTCTACGGCCAGGCCGGCGTCTCCGGCACCCCGGCCTATGGCGCCGAGATCTTCGCCCGCATCCAGGCCGAAAGCCTCGAAGGCGAGTGACCCCCGACCGGGCCGCGCCCCCGACAGGTCTCTCCCCCGCCCCCGCGCGCGACCCGATCACGACCCCCGGTGAACACCAGGGGTCGTGTCTCATTCCACCTGCGCCACCAGTTCCGCCACGCGGGGACCCAGCGCCTCGACGATCACGCCGACGCCGTCACGATTGGGATGGATGCCGTCGCCCTGCATGTAGCGGGCGCGCGCCTCGGCCACGCCGACCTCGGCGATCAGCGGCCCGAGAAAGCTCGTCTCGTGAAGCGCGCCGTACTCCGCCGCCAGTTCGGGATACATCGCGTCGAACGCGGCCTTGAAGGCGGGGCCGTAATTGCCCGGCGCCTCGAGCCCGACCAGTAGCACCGGCAGCGCGCCAGCGCCCACGAGGATCCCTTCGAGGTTCTCGCGGCTCACCGCCGGCGGCAATCCCCGCAGAAGGTCGTTCCCCCCCAGCGCCACGATCAGCGCATCGACCTCGGGCGTCAGCGTCCAGTCCAGCCGCGCGAGGCCGCCCGCCGTCGTGTCGCCCGACACGCCGGCGTTCACGATCCGGGCATCGACGCCTTCCGCATCGAGCCAGGCCTGAAGCTGCGGCACGAAACCCTGGCCATCGGGCAGGCCATAGCCCGCCGTCAGGCTGTCGCCCAACGCGGCCACGGTCACCGTCTCGGCCCGTGCCGCCCCCGCGCCCGCCAGAAGGACGGCGGCGACCTGAACCGACTTGTTCAGCCAGCGGCGGGCCCCATATCCCACCCGACGCACCCACGCCACGAGGTTCCCCATGGTCCTGTCGCTCCGCGACGTCTCGCTCACGCTCCCCGGCAATGCGGGACTGGTCGACATCCTCCACGATATCTCGCTGGAGGTGAGCGCGCGCGACAGCGTGGGTCTGGTGGGGCCTTCGGGGTCCGGCAAATCGTCTCTCCTCATGCTCATGGGCGGGCTGGAGCGGGCCTCGTCGGGCAAGGTCGAGGCGCTGGGCCGCGATCTGACCGCGATGGACGAGGACGCGCTGGCCCGGTTCCGCCGCGAACATATGGGGGTGGTCTTCCAATCCTTCCACCTGATCCCGACGATGACCGCGCTGGAGAACGTCGCCACGCCGCTGGAACTCGCGGGCCATGCGGACGCGTTCGACCGCGCCGCGGCCGAACTGGATGCGGTTGGCCTCGGCCACCGGACCGACCACTACCCGTCCCAGATGTCGGGCGGCGAACAGCAGCGCGTGGCGCTGGCCCGCGCCGCCGCCCCTCGCCCGGACATCCTTCTGGCGGATGAGCCGACGGGCAATCTCGACCAGGCCACGGGTGCCGCGATCATGGATCTTCTGTTCGGGCTCCGCGACCGCCACGGCGCGACGCTGATCCTCGTGACCCATTCGACCGAACTCGCCGCGCGCTGCGACCGCACCGTCCGACTGGTCGACGGTCGGCTCGAAAGCGAGACGCGCCGCGACCTGCGCGTCGTCGATGCCGCCGAGACCGGCGCCGCCCATCCCGCAGTGGACGCCGCCGAATGACGCTCGCACACCCGCCGCTGGCCGTGGCGCGCCCCGTCCTCCGGTCCTTGCTCCCCGAGTATGCTCTTCCGGCGCGCGGCCCCCAGTCGCCCGCGGGCAACCGCGCGACCCCGGCATGACCTGGCTCACCCACGCCTGGCGCATCGCCACCCGCGAGCTGCGCGGCGGCCTGCGCGGCTTTCGCATCTTCCTCGCCTGTCTCGCGCTCGGCGTCGCGGCCATCGCCGCCGTCGGCTCGGTCCGGGTCTCGATCACCGAAGGGCTGGAGCGAGAGGGGCGCAACATCCTCGGCGGCGATGCCGAGGTGCAGTTCACCTACCGCGCCGCGACGGCCGACGAACGCGCCTGGCTCGACGAGCTGGGCACCGTGTCCGAGGTGATGGATTTCCGGTCCATGGTCGCCACCGGGGACGGCATCGAGGCCGACCGCGCGCTGACGCAGGTCAAGGCCGTGGACGACCTCTATCCGCTGGTGGGTGAGGTCGAGCTCGAGCCTGCGATTCCGCTGGACGAGGCACTGGCGGGGGACGGCGTCGTCGTCCACCCGGTGCTGGCCGACCGGCTGGGCCTCGCCGTGGGCGACCCGCTCTGGATGGGGGCGAACCGCCTGACGATCACGGCCCGGCTGGTGCGCGAGCCGGATGCCGGTGCCGACGGGTTCGGTCTGGGACCGCGGACGCTGGTGCGGACGGCGGCGCTCGAGGGGTCGGGGCTTCTGGCCGAAGGCTCGCTCTTCGACAGCGAATACCGCCTCGTGCTGCCGCCCGAGACCACCGACGCCGATCTCGATGCCGCCCGCGCCGCGATGGAAGCGGAGTTCGCTGAAACCGGCGCGCGCTGGCGTGACCGCCGCAACGCCGCGCCGCAGGTCGAGCGTTTCGTCGATCGCATCGGCAGCTTCCTCGTCCTCGTCGGGCTCGCGGGTCTCGCTGTCGGCGGCGTCGGCGTCTCGGCCGCGGTGCGCGCCTATCTCGACCGCAAGACCGGCGTCATCGCCACGCTCAAGACCGTCGGCGCCGAGGGCCGCACGATCTTCGCGGCCTACCTGATGCAGGTCGGGCTGCTGGCGGGGCTCGGCATCGCCATCGGGCTGGTGATCGGCCTCCTGATCCCGCTCGCGGCCGGACCCTTCATCGAGGCGCAGCTACCCGTGCCCGTCGCACTCGGGCTGCATCCCTCACCGCTGGTCGAGGCCGCACTCTACGGCGCGCTGACCGCGCTGATCTTCACGCTCTGGCCGCTCGCGCGTACCGAGCAGGTCCGCGCCGCCTCGCTTTTTCGCGACGGCTCCGGTCCGGTCCGGGGCTGGCCCCGCCGCCGCTACATCGTGACCCTCGTCCTCGCCGCCGCACTTTTGATCGGCCTTTCCGTCTGGCTCTCGGGCATCCCCACGCTCGCGCTCTACTCGGCAGCGGGCATCGCCGCCGCCCTCGCCGTGCTCGTCCTCGCGGCCTGGGGCGTGCGTCGCCTCGCGCGCTGGGGTGCTGGCACACGGGCGGTGCGCGGGCATCCGGCGCTCCGCCTGGCGCTCGGCTCGGTCGGCGGGCCCGGCGGCGAAGCCACCGCCGTGGTCCTCTCGCTCGGCCTCGGCCTCACTGTGCTGGCCGCCGTGGGACAGATCGACGCCAACATGCGCGCCGCCATCGACCGCGACCTGCCCGAGGTGGCGCCCAGCTATTTCTTCGTCGACATCCAGCCCGACCAGCTTCCGGCCTTCCTCGACCGCGTGACCAACGACCCCGCCGTCAGCCGCGTCGACAGCGCGCCGATGCTGGGCGGCGTGGTCCGATCCATCGGCGGACGCGACGCCTCCGAGATCGACCATTGGGTCACCCGTGGCGACCGCCGGATCAGCTTCGCCGACGCGCTGCCTGCGGGCACGCGCATCACCGGGGGCGAGTGGTGGCCCGAAGGCTATGACGGCCCACCGCGTGTCTCGATGGCGCAGGAGGAGGCCGAGGAGATCGGCGTGGCCTTGGGCGACGAGATCGTCATGAACGTGCTCGGCCGCGACATCGTCGCCACGGTCACCAACTTCCGCGAGGTGGATTTCTCGTCGGGCGGGATCGGCTTCGTCCTCGTCTTCGACGCGAACGCCCTGACCGGCGCGCCGCACACCTGGCTTTCGACCGTCTATGCCGAGGAAGAGGCCGAGGCCGCCATCCTGCGCGACGTGGCCGGGGCCGCGCCCAACATCACCGCGATCCGGGTGCGCGACGCCATCGGCCTCGTCACCGAAGCCCTCTCGGCGCTGGCCGCCGCCACGTCCTGGGGCGCGGGCGCGACGCTGTTGACGGGCTTCGTCGTGCTGATCGGCGCGGCGGCCGCGGGCGAGCGGGGCCGCGTTGCCGAAGCCGCGATCCTCAAGACCGTGGGCGCCACCCGGCGCACGATCCTCGCCAGTTTCGCACTCCGATCCGCCATGCTGGGGGGCGCCGCCGGGATCGTCGCCATCGCGGGCGGCGCGCTGGCCGGATGGGGCATCATGCGCTTCGTGATGGAGGCCCCGTTCCGGTTCGAGCCGGTCTCGGCGCTCGCCATCGTCATCGGCGGCGCGCTCGCGACCCTGCTGGCGGGCCTCGCCTTCGCGTGGCGCCCGCTCGCCACCCGTCCCGCCCGCGTGCTCCGGTCGCAGGAATGAGCGTCGTGCCCCGGTGCCCATGACGGGCTGACGGCCCGGTCGATGCACCGGGCCGTCCCACCTGCGACCGCGCGTCAGTCCATTGATTGCGCCAAGCATACCATTTCGCCCGAGTATCTACCGGCGCCGCTCTTGCCGATCACGAGCCAAAAGTGCCGTTCTGCTGAATCGCCAGCCCTTCGCCCTTTTTGACCAGATAGCCGCCCCTCGCCCGAAGGTCCGGCAAAGAGACGCACACGACCACCCAAGCCAGAGCCGTCTCCGCCTCTCACTTCTGAAGTCAGGATCCGTGCTTCGACATGCCCATGCTTCGGAACCCGGCGTCGATCCGCGCCGCATCCGGTCACCCGCCAGCCTTCACATCCCAATAGGACCGGTCCCTGATCGCGGGTCCCTGACGGAAACCCCCGCCATTCTCCACGCTGCGCCCGCGGACGCCCTCCCGCCTCGCCCCGGCGTCGCGCGGGCTTTCCCCCTCCGCGCCCCCTTGCTAGCCTTCGGCCCATGTTGCGCGCGCTCGGGCGGAAGGCCCTGTCCCTGACCTTGTCGCTGATCGTCGCCAGCGTCGTGATCTTCGTCATGCTGCAAGCCGTTCCGGGCGACCCCGCCGCCTTCATGCTCGGCCTCAACGCACAGCCCGACACCATCGCGGCCCTTCGTGCCGAACTCGGGCTCGAGGGCGGGCTGATCCAGCGTTACCTCGCCTGGACCGGCGGGATGATGACCGGCGATCTGGGCACCTCCTACACCTACCGCGCACCGGTATCGGACCTCGTGCTGGACCGGATCGGCGTTTCGGCCCCGCTCGCGGCCTACGCGCTGATCCTGACGGTGCTGATCGCCTTCCCGGTCGGCCTCATCGCGGCAACCCGGCGGGGCGGGCCGGCGGACTGGGGCATCATGGGTGCCACGCAGCTCGGGATCGCGGTGCCGAACTTCTGGTTCGCGATGCTGCTCGTCCTCGTCTTCGCGGTGCAGCTCCGCTGGGTCTCGGCGGGCGGCTTTCCCGGCTGGTCCGACCCCGTCGCGGCCATCGGCGCGCTGACGCTCCCGGCCATCGCGCTGGCCCTGCCGCAGGCGTCGATCCTCGCGCGCGTCCTGCGGTCCGCCGTGCTCGACACGCTCGACCAGGACTACATCCGCACTGCCCGCGCCAAGGGCCTCAGCCGCCGCGCGACGGTCGTCCGCCATGCGCTTCGCAACGCGCTGATCCCGGTCCTGACGATCCTCGGGCTCCAGTTCTCGTTCCTCCTGGCCGGCGCGATCATCATCGAGAACGTGTTCTTCCTGCCGGGCCTCGGGCGCTTGATCTTCCAGGGCATCACCCAGCGCGACCTCATCGTCGTCCAATCGGTGACCATGCTGCTCGTGGCCTCGGTGATCGTCGTCACCTTCCTCGTCGAGGTGGCCTACACGCTCGCCGACCCGAGGCTCCGGCGATGAGGGGCGCGCTTCTCATCGGCGGCGCGATCACGGCCGTCTTCGCGCTCTTGGCCGGTGTGGGGCTCCTCTGGGTGCCCCATGACATCACGGTGCTCGACATCTCGGCGCGGCTGCTCGGGCCCTCCGCCGCCCACCCCCTCGGCACCGACCATTTCGGGCGCGACACGCTCTCGATGCTGATGGAGGGCGCGCGGACCTCGATCGCGGTCGCCCTCCTCGCCGTCGGCATCGGCATCGGCATCGGCGTGCCGCTCGGGCTGACGGCGGCGGCGGCGCGCGGCAGCCTCCTCGACGAGGTCATCATGCGCGGCAACGACCTCGTCTTCGCCTTCCCCAGTCTCGTGATCGCGATCCTCATCACCGCCGTCTTCGGCCCGAGCGCCGTCAACGCGATCCTCGCCATCGGCATCTTCAACATTCCCGTCTTCGCCCGCGTCGCCCGCGGCGGGGCGCTGCCGCTCTGGACGCTGGATTACGTCATGGCGGCGCGAGTGGCGGGCAAGGGCCGGACGCTGATCTCGGTGCAGCACATCCTGCCCAATATCGCGAATCTCCTGATCGTGCAGGCGACGATCCAGTTCTCGCTGGGCATCCTCGCCGAGGCGGCGCTCGCCTATGTCGGCCTCGGCGCGCAGCCCCCGGTGGCGAGCTGGGGCCGGATGCTCGCCGACGCGCAGACCATGATCTACACCGAGCCGCAGCTCGCCCTGATCCCCGGCCTCGCCATCGTCGCGATCGTGCTGGGGCTGAACCTCCTTGGCGACGGGCTGCGCGACCTGCTCGATCCCCGGCTGCGGCGAACGCGAGCATGACCGGTGCGGCGATCCGTCCCGACGCCGGGGGTCCGGGGGGCGTCCCCCGGCCCGCGTCGCCGGGCGCACCCGCGCCGCTTTTGCGCATCGACGGCCTCTCGCTCGCGATCCACGGCACACCGATCCTCGACGATGTGTCCTTGGACATCGCGCCGGGCACCGTCACCGGCCTCGTCGGCGAGAGCGGGTCGGGCAAGTCGCTGACGGCGCTGGCGCTCATGGGCCTCGCGCCCGGCGGCACGACAACGCGCGGCCGGATCGAGATGGGCGGCCGCGACCTCCTGACCCTGCCCGAGCGGGCGTGGCTCGACATCCGGGGCGACGAGATCGGCATGATCTTCCAGGAGCCGATGACCGCGCTCAACCCGGTCCACACCATCGGCGCGCAGGTCGCCGAGACATTGCGCCTGCGCGGCACGCCCCGCGCCGAGGCCGCCGCCATCGCCCGCGAGCGGCTGGACCGCGTCGGCCTCGCCGGGATCGCACTCGACCGTTACCCGCACGAGCTCTCGGGCGGGCAGCGCCAGCGGGTCTGCATCGCCATGGCCATCGCGCGGCACCCCCGCCTCCTGATCGCGGACGAGCCGACCACCGCGCTCGACGTCACCACGCAGGCGCAGATCCTCGACCTCTTGCGCGATCTCGTGGCCGACGAGGGCATGGCGCTCCTCCTCATCACCCACGACCTGGGGGTCGTTGCCGAAGTGGCCGACTACGTCGCGGTCATGAAGGACGGCGCCATCGTCGAGCGGGGCGCGACCGAAACCCTGTTCCGCACCCATACCCATCCCTACACTCGCGACCTGCTCGCGGCGTCCCGGCCCGCGCCCCGCCCGCCGCGCGACATCGCGGCCGACCCCGTGCTCGAGGTGCGCGACGTCACCCGCCGATATGGCGCGTTCACCGCGGTCGACGGCGTCTCGCTGGTCCTCAACCGGAGCGAGAGCCTCGGCCTCGTCGGCGAGAGCGGATGCGGCAAGTCCACCCTGACCCGCGCGCTTCTGGGGCTGGAGCCGGTGCAGGCGGGGACGATCACGCTGCACGACCGGCCCGGCGGCGCGACCATGACCCGCGCCGACCGCGCCCGGATCAGCGTCGTCTTCCAGGACCCCTATGGCAGCTTCGATCCCCGCTGGACCGTCGCCCGCCTCGTGACCGAACCGTTCCACCTGACGGGCCGCCCGCCCGATGCCCGCGCCCGCGCCACTGCCGCGCTGGAACGAGTGGGCCTCGATGCCGACGCGCTCGACCGCTACCCGCACGAATTCTCGGGGGGCCAGCGCCAGCGCATCGCCATCGCCCGCGCGCTCATCACCGAGCCCGACGTCCTGGTCCTCGACGAGGCCGTCAGCGCGCTCGACGTCCGGGTCCGCGCCCAGGTGCTCGACCTTCTGGCCGATCTGCAGGCGCGGCTCGGTCTCGCCTATCTCTTCATCTCCCACGACCTGACCGTGGTGCGCGCCATCTGCGACCGGGTGCTGGTGATGCGCGCCGGCCGGATCGAGGAACGGGGCGACATCGCCCGCGTCTTCGCCGCCCCCGCCTCGGACTACACCCGGTCCCTGATCGCGGCGGCGCCGACCATTCCCGACGGCTGGCTCGCGGGATGAGCCTCCTGCACGCCTCCATCGCCGCCCGCGCGCCCGAGGCGATGGCCCGCGCGCTGGCGCGGCTGCTCGGCGGCACGGCATTGCCGTTTCCGCCCTGCCCCGGCGCGTGGATCGCTTTCGCGGCCGCAGATGACGGCACCGCGGTCGAGGTCTATCCGTCCGGAACGCGGTTGGACCACGGGCCCTCTTCCGTCGCCTTCACACCCGGCCCGCCCCGGCGAGACGCCGGAGCCACGCATCTGGCGCTGGCCTCGCCCCTCACGGTGCCGGAGATCGAGGCGCTCGCCGCGGGCTTTGGCTGGACCGCGCGGACCTGCGACCGCGGCCCGTTCGACTGCGTCGAGATCTGGACCGGCGAGGGCCTTCTGATCGAGGTGCTGGACGCAGGGATGCTGGCCGATTACCGCAAGGGCATGACGGTCGCGTCTTGGCGCGCGATGTTCGGGATGGAGGACTGACATGACCGATCGGGCGAAGGCACTCTGGTTCGACGCAAGCGAGATGCTGATTGGCGGCCGCTGGCTCTCCGCGCCCGATACCATCGCGCTGGAGAACCCGTCGACCGGCGCGCCGCTCGCCCGGATCGCGCGCGGCCAGTCGCGCGAGATCGACGCCGCCGTCGCCGCCGCCCATGCGGCGATGGACGGCGAATGGGGCCGGATGC
The DNA here is from genome assembly GCF_947503795.1 of uncultured Jannaschia sp. NCBI lineage: Bacteria > Pseudomonadati > Pseudomonadota > Alphaproteobacteria > Rhodobacterales > Roseobacteraceae > Jannaschia > uncultured Jannaschia sp. The sequence goes on from NZ_CANNEZ010000002.1 coordinate 126,167, forward strand.
CCGCCGTCGAGCGGGGACGTATCCTGACCCGGTTGGGGCGGCTCGTGACCGAACGACTGGACGATCTCGCGGTGCTCGAGGCCCAGGATGTCGGCAAGCCGCTGACACAGGCGCGGGCGGATGCGGTGGCGCTGGCACGCTACTGCGAATTCTACGGCGGGGCCGCCGACAAGGTGCACGGCCAGACGATCCCCTATCTCGACGGCTACACGGTCTACACGCTGCGCCAGCCCCACGGCGTGACGGGCCATATCGTGCCGTGGAACTATCCGATGCAGATCATCGGCCGGTCGGTCGGCGCGGCGCTGGCGATGGGCAATGCCTGCGTGTTGAAGCCCGCCGAGGAGGCGTGCCTGACGGCGCTGGCCTTCGCGCGGCTGGCCGAAGAGGCGGGGCTGCCGCCCGGCGCACTGAACGTCGTGCCGGGCCTCGGGGCCGAGGCGGGCGCGGCCCTCGCATCCCATCCCGGCATCCACCATGTCAGCTTTACGGGCTCGGTCGCGACCGGCGCCAAGGTGCAGATGGCGGCCGCGGCCAACGTCATCCCGGTCACGCTGGAGCTCGGGGGCAAGTCGCCGCAGCTTGTGTTCGATGACGCCGATCTCGACGCGGCGCTGCCCTTCCTCGTGAATGCGGGCATCCAGAACGCGGGCCAGACCTGCTCGGCGGCCTCGCGCATCCTCGTCCATCACGACATCCAGGATGCCGTCGTCGAGCGCATGGCCGAGCGCTACGCCGCGCTGCGCGTCGGCGCGGCGATGGACGACCTCGATGTCGGGCCCCTGATCTCGGGCCGCCAGAAGGAGATCGTGGACGGTTTCCTCGGGCGTGCCGACGGCCTGACCGTGGCCGCCGAGGGGTCGATCGAAGCCGAGGGCGGCCATTACGTTGCGCCGACCCTTCTGACCGGCGCGACCCCGGACCACCCGCTGGCACAGGCCGAGATCTTCGGCCCCGTGCAGGTCGTCATCCCGTTTGCCGACGAGGCCGAGGGCATCCGCATTGCCAACGGCACCGATTACGGGCTGGTCGCAGGCGTCTGGACCCGCGACGGCGGCCGCCAGATGCGACTGGCCCGCGATCTGCGCGCGGGGCAGGTCTTCCTCAACAACTACGGCGCGGGCGGCGGGGTCGAGCTGCCCTTCGGCGGTATCGGAAAGTCCGGCCATGGCCGCGAGAAGGGGTTCGAGGCGCTCTACGGGTTCAGCCAGCTCAAGACCGTGGCGGCCCGGCACGGTTAGGGGCACGCCACGTCGCGGACGGGTCCGCCGCGCGGGCCTCAGCCCGTCGGGTAGTAGAACTCCTCGCGCACGATCTGGCCGTCGGCGACGGTGTAGACGCCGATATCCTTCATCTCCTCGATCTCTCCCGTCTCGCGCTTCTTCATCTTCATGTCGAAGATGACGGCGAAACGGTCATCGCCGTGGGGCATCGGGTCCGACACCTCCGTCCCGACCTGTTCGTACATGCCCGAGAACCACTCGTGCTTGCCGCGGATGGCCTCGCGCCCCTTCACCTCGCGGCCCTGCCCCATATCGGCGGCTTCGACACTGACGGCATCCTCGGCATAGAGCCGGTCGATGTTCTCGGTCTCGCGCCCGGCCCGGCATCCCGCGACGAGCTCTTTTGCGACGTCCTGCATCTCCATCGTTCCATCCTCCGAATTGCTGAACCCGCATCATAGCACATTTGGCGCGGGTCCGCCGGGGCTGGCCTTGGCCGCGCGCACCCGGCATCCTGCGCGCCAAGGGAGGACCGGGCATGAGATTGCAGGACAGGACGGCCATCGTCACGGGCGGGGCCTCGGGCTTCGGGAAGGGTATCGTCGAGGCCTTCGCGCGCGAGGGGGCGAGCGTGCTCGTCGCCGACCGGAACGCCGACGGGGCGCAGGCCGTGGCCGAGGCCAATAGCGGGATCGCCGCGACCATGGACGTGGCGCAGGACGCCGACTGGGCGGCGGTGACGGCGCAGGCGATGGAGGCCTGGGGGCGGATCGACATCCTCGTGAACAACGCGGGCATCACCCATCTGCCGACCCCGATGGAGGACGTGTCCGAGGAGGAGTTCGATCGGGTCCTCTCGGTCAACGCCAAGTCGGTCTATCTCAGCGCCCGCCACGTCGTGCCGGCGATGAAGGCGGCGGGCCGGGGGGCGATCCTGAACGTGGCGTCCACGGCGGGGGTCAGCCCGCGGCCGCGGCTCAACTGGTACAACGCCTCGAAGGGCTGGATGATCACCGCGACGAAGGCCATGGCTGTCGAGCTGGCGCCCGCGGGCGTGCGCGTGAACGCGATCAACCCGGTCGCGGGCGACACGCCGCTGCTCGCGAGCTTTCTGGGCGAGGACACGCCCGAGATGCGGGCCAAGTTCCTGTCCACGATTCCGCTCGGCCGGTTCTCGACGCCCGAGGACATGGGCCACGCGGCGCTCTACCTCTGCTCGGACGAGGCCAGCATGGTCACCGGCGTGGCCATGGAGGTGGATGGTGGGCGCTGCATCTGACGGCGGCCGCGGAGCGACCCCACCCAGCGCGCGCCCCCCATCGGATTCCGTGCGCATCTTGGCCGTTGGGGCAGAGATTATTCGTACGAATAATCTCTGCCGGCGCGGGGGTCGGATGACTGCGCGAGACGGCGAAGTCAGAGCGCTGTCGATCCGCACCAGGCGCGCCGCATGAAGCTCGCGGCGACGATCCGGGTGCTTGCGGGCGCCTTCGCCTCGCAGCAGCTGGCCTTCGCGCATCTTCTGGATGCCGCCGAACGCGACGGCCTCTCGCCCGATCTCGACCATGTCGAGGTGCTAATGCCCGGCGAGGGCACGCGCCTGCGCCATATCTTCGAGCCCGCGCTTGCCCGCGACCTCACCGAAGGCTCGGCGGGCGAGGCCCTGATCCTGATCCTGCCCGGCGCGCTCGTCACCGGGCGCTTTCGCGAGGATGCGCGGCTGCGCGACCTCGGCGCCCATCCGGGTCACATCACGCGGGTGCTGCAATGAGGCCGGGTCCCCGCAACGCCATCACCGATATCGACGGCCTGCGCGTCGGGTCGGCCCATGACGCGGACCTCCGCTCCGGCACGACCGTCCTTCTGGGCGACGCGCCCTTCACCGCCGCCGTGCATGTCATGGGCGGCGCGCCCGGCACGCGCGAAACGGACCTGCTGGCCCCCGACAAGACCGTGCAGGAGGTCGACGCGCTGGTCCTCTCGGGCGGCTCGGCTTTCGGGCTGGACGCGGCGTCGGGCGTGGCGGACGGTCTGCGCGCCATGGGCCGGGGCTTCGCCGTCGGGGACGTCCGCGTGCCCATCGTGCCGGGCGCAATCCTCTTCGACCTGCTCAATGGCGGGGACAAGGGATGGGACGCGAACCCCTATGGCGCGCTCGGCCGCGCGGCGCTGGACGCCGCCGGGACGGACATCGCCTGCGGCAGCCACGGTGCGGGCTTCGGGGCGACGGTGATGGATCTGCGCGGCGGACTCGGGACGGCGTCCGCCGTGTTGGCCTCGGGCGTCACGGTCGGCGCCTTGGTCGCGGTGAACGCGCTCGGCCGGGTCTGCGACGACCGGGGCCGGTTCCACGCCGCGGGCCACGAGATGGATGCGGAGTTCGGCGGCCTCGGGCCAGCGGCGACCGATCCGGGATGGGAGCCGTTCTCGGACCGCGTGCCCGGCCAGTCGACCACCATCGCCATCGTCGCCACCGATGCCGCGCTGACCCAGGCGCAAGCGACGCGCATGGCGGTCGCAGCGCATGACGGCATGGCACGCGCGATCTGGCCGTCGCACACACCGATGGATGGCGACCTGGTCTTCGCGGCCGCGACCGGCGCGCGCCCGCTCGCCGATCCCGTCTGGGAGTCGTTGCAGCTGGGGCACGCGGCGGCGGGCTGTCTCGCGCGGGCCATCGCACGTGGCGTCCACGCCGCCGATCCCGGCGGCGACCTGCCCGCCTGGCGCACCCGCTTCGGAGACTGAAACCGCCGGATTTCGCTCACGCCCCGGTGAGCGCGCGTCATCCGCAGGCGAGATCGCGGTGAGCGACGGGCCCGAACCGGGCGGTTTCCGGAGGTAGCGGGGCGCAAATTGGCCGCGGATACGACGATCCGTTGCGGGCGGGACCGGTTGGCGCGCACCGGCTCAGATTGACGAAGCCCTTACCGACATTAGGGATTTCCGGCCCAAGCGACGCGCCACGGCGGCACCGTGCATCCCGGCCGGTAGCGACGTGCGTATGCGCACCATTCAATCACAATTCTCACGTCCCTGTGCATTGCGAGTGATCGCCGTGATCGCCAGATTGAACTCATCGAAGGGGCGGCCAGCAACCGGGCGCCTCGGACACCACACACCGCATCTCTGGAGAGACACCATGAAAACCATCATCCTCACCGCCGCCCTGACCGCCTTCGCCGCCCCCGCCTTCGCCACGGACGCGATCAGCCACTTCAACCAGTCGAAGGAACGCGGCGACGTCATCGTCGTGCAGAACGGCGGCGCCTTCGTCGCATCGAGCCGGGGCCAGCACTCGGCCCGCGCCCAAGCCATCTTCGACCGGATCGCCGCCGAAAGCGCCGAGAACGAATGACCCGGACGATGCGGGGCTCCCTCCCGGCCCCGCATCCCCACCCTCTCTTCGAAAGGCCCATGATATGCGCCGCTTCCTTCCCCTCCTGATCGCCGCCGCCCTCGTGGCCCCCCTTGCCGCGACGGCGACCCCGCGCGGCGATGCGCCGACACTCATCACCGTGAAGTCCGACCGGGCGACCCTGCCCGACCGCGCGTCGACGATCCTCGCCGGCATCCTCGCCGAAGGCGACTGACCTCCCCTCCTGCCGGTATCCGTCCCCCCCGGATACCTCCTGGCGCGATCGCTCTCCCCGGCGGTCGCGCCTTTTTCATGCAACCTTTTCCAACCCCTGAGGCGTTGTCCCGGCGAACCCGACCAGACCCGGAGACCTGCCATGGCCCTGCGCCCCGTCCATATCCTCGCCGCGATCCTGACCCTGACCGCCCATGCCGCGCTGTCGCAGGAATCCCCGACCACCGAAGCGCTGCAGCAGTTCAACGAGAGCGCCGATTCGGTGAACGACGGCACCGTCATTGCCCCCGAGATCGACAGCGACGGCACCGGGCCGGGTGCCGCCTGCGTCGACGATGACGACGCGGCGAACTGCGTCCCCGTGACGGGCGCGGCCGACTGATCCGGCGCGCGCGTCAGCGCCGCGCGGCGAAGAAGTCGCGCAGAAGGGCGGCGCAGGCCTCGACGTTGATCCCGTCATGAAGGTCGGGAACGTGATGCGTCTGGGGATGGGTGAAGACCTTCGCGCCATGCAGGACTCCGCCGGATTTCGGATCAGCCGCCCCGAAATGGAGCCGGTCGAACCGCGCGTGGGCGATGGCCTGGGCGCACATCGCGCAGGGCTCGAGTGTCACCCAGAGCGCGCAACCCGACAGCCGTTCCGCCCCCAGCGCGGCACAGGCCGCGCGGATCGCCAGCATCTCGGCATGGGCCGTGGGATCGTTCAGTTCTCGCGTCCGGTTGCCCGCCGCCGCGATCACCGCGTCGCCACGCGTGACGACGGCACCCACGGGCACCTCGCCGCGCGTCCCGGCGGCGCGCGCCTCGATCAGGGCCTCGGGCATGAACGAACGGAACATCGGCAACCGGCTTGCACGGCGGAGCGCCCGTCCGCAAGGCGCTTCCCTCGGGCGCGTGGGGGGCGTAAGCCGCGCGCATGAGCCAGGACAGCACACGGGACGGCGACCGGATCGCCAAGGTGATCGCACGCGCGGGGCTGGCCTCGCGCCGGGACGCGGAGGTGATGGTCACCGACCTTCGGGTCAAGGTGAATGGCAAGACCATCTCGAACGTGGCGATGAACGTGGGGCCGGGCGACAAGGTGTCGGTCGACGGAAAGCCCCTGCCCCGCGCCGAGGGGGCGCGGTTGTGGCTCTATCACAAGCCCGAGGGTCTGGTGACGACCGCCCGCGACGAGAAGGGCCGCGAGACGGTATTCGACACGCTGCCGCCCGAGATGGGGCGCGTGCTGTCGGTGGGTCGGCTGGACCTCAACTCCGAAGGGTTGCTCCTGCTGACGAATGACGGTGAGCTCAAGCGCCAGCTCGAACTGCCCTCGACCGGCTGGCTGCGGCGCTATCGCGTCCGGGTGAATGGCCGCGCCGCCGAGGCCGCGCTGGACCGGCTGCGTGCGGGAATGGAGGTCGAAGGCGATCATTTCGCGCCGATGCAGGTCACCCTAGACCGTCAGCAGGGTGCGAACGCCTGGCTGACCGTGGGCCTGCGCGAGGGCCGCAATCGCGAGATCCGGCGCGCGATGGCGGCGGTTGAGCTGTACGTCAACCGCCTGATCCGCATCAGCTACGGCCCGTTCCAGCTTGGAAATCTCGCGCCGGGCGGCATCGAGGAGGTGCGGCCCAAGGTGCTGCGCGATCAGTTGGGCGACACGTTCGACGGGGATCTGGCCGAAGGCCGCAAGGAGATCGGCATGACCGAGGATGACACGACGCCCCCGCGCGGGGCGAAAACCGATCGCGGTGCGGGCCGGGATGGCGACGGCGCGCAGCGGGGTCGCAAGCCGCGCCCCTCGGGCGACCGGCTGGTCGAGGGGGGACGCGGGCGGCCCGAGGGCGGCAAGGGCCGCAGCCCCGGCGGGCCGAAGGGCGGCAAGGGACGGCCCGGAAGCAAGCCTGGCGCACCCGGCGCGGGACGCGCGGATCGGGCGGCACGGCCTGACCGGCCGCGGACGGGCAAACCCCCGGTGACGCGAAACGATGGCGACGATGCGCGCGGCGGCGACCGGCCCAGGCGGGAGGGTCGGCCCGAGGGCGGCAAGCGGTTCGCGCCGAAGGGTGACGGGCCGCGCGGCAAGGGCCCCGGCGGCGACGGCAAGCGACCCCCGCGCGACAGCGACGGTCCCAAGCGCGACCGGCGCCCCGGCGCGGATCGGGGTACGGGCGATGCGCCGAAGGAGACGAAGTCGGAACGTACGGCGCGGCTGCGTCAGGACAGCTCGATCAGCCTTCGGAAGGGCGGCCAGCGCGGGCGCGGCATCGCCAAGCCGAAGAAGGCGCCCAGCACCAAGCGGATGCGCAAGCCCGGCGAGGGCGACGCGGACTAGGCGTCCTCTCCCTCCTCCGGCTCGGACAGGCTGGAGATTTGCCAGAAGATGAAGGCGGCCAGCGCGATCGGCAGCACAAAGGTCTCGAAGGTGACCCAGAATGCTGTGGTCTGGGTGCGCCAGACCAGCTCGTTCGCGCCCGCCATCGCCAGCAGGAACAGCGCCATGCGCCGCGTCAGCACGCGCCACGCGTCGTCCGTCAGCGGCAGCGCGTCCGACAGGACCAGCGCGAGAAGGCTGCGCCCGCGCCAGAGGCCCAGCAGCAGAATCGTCGCCATCGTGCCATAGACCAGCGTCGGGCGGATCTTCACGAAGCGCTCGTCGTTGAACCAGATCGTCAGTCCGCCGAAGATCACGACCATGCCCGCCGTCACCAGTTGCATCGGACTAATCCGGCCCGTCAGCGCCCAGAGCGTCGCGATCGCGGCGAGGAAGATCGGGATGAAGGCCGCCGTGACCACGACGAGGCCGCCATATTCGGTGCCGCCGATCGTGAAGCTGTCATCCTTCACCCACATGTAGCATAGGAAGAACGCCAGCGCGGGGCCGATCTCCAGCGTTGAGTTGAGCCATCCGGGGATGTCGCGGGGTTCAGGCATCGTCGGGCGTCTCCGGGGTGTGGGCCTTGATGAACTTGGCCTGCGCGATGAAGAAGGCGAACATCACGATAGGCAGGCCGAAGGTCTTGAAGTTGACCCAGGCGTCGGTCGACATCGTGCGCCAGATGACCTCGTTGGCCACCGCGAGGCCGAGGAACAGCCACGCCATGCGGCGGGTCAGGATCATCCAGCCCGCCTCGTCCAGCGGCATCGCCTCCGAAAGAACCATCGACAGAAGGCTGCGGCCCCGCCAGAGGCCCACGAACAGGATTGCCGCGAAGAGGAGGTAGATCAGCGTCGGCTTCATCTTGAAGAAGCGCTCGTCGTTGAGCCAGACCGACAGCCCGCCGAACACCGTCACCAGCACCGCCGTCACCACCTGCATCGCCGAGAGCTTGCCGGTCAGAGCCCAGAGCAGGGCCGTCGAGGCGAGGATGACAGGGATGAACAGCGCCGTGACGACGATGAACCCGCCGTATTCCGTGCCACCGATGGTGAAGACGTCGTCCTTCAGCCAGATATAGGCGCCGAAAAAGAGCGCGATCGGCCCCATCTCGATCAGGCTCTTCAGCCCCGGTGATATGCTGCGATTTGCCATGCGGTCCCCTTCGGACCCGGAGATAGGGATTGGCGGCCGGTTGGGCCAGCCCCGGCGGCCCGTGTCGCGGCGATCAGCCGCCGAATTCGACCACCACGGCGCCCAGTGCGATCAGCGACATGAGGGCCAGGCGACGGGGCCCGACCGGCTCCTTCAGCCAGACCCAGCCGATCAGCGCGGCGAACACGGTCGAGGTCTCGCGCAGGACCGCCGCCTCGCCCACGCTGTCGAGCCGTGTCGCGAGCATGACGCAGCCGAAGCTGCCGAAGGCGATGGCCGCGCCGGCCAGCGCCAGCCGGACGAGTGCCGGATCGGGCCTGCGCCACTTGCCCCGGACGGCAGCGATGACCGGGAAGTCGAAGGCCGTCAGGAAGAAGAACCACGCAAGGAATGTGAACGGATCGGGCATCGCGCGGATGCCCCAGGCGTCCCAGGTCGTGTAGACCGCGACCATGAACCCGGTCGCCACCGCGAGGCCCAGCGCCGGCACCAGGGTGGCGCGGTCGACCGTGACCTTGGCCATGTTGTAAGCCGAGAGCCCGAACAGCCCCGCCAGAAGCAGGCCCACGCCGGTCCACTGGACGGCCGTGAAGTGCTCGCCGAAGATCAGGCCCGCGCCCAGCACGGTGAACAGGGGGCCGGTGCCGCGCACGACCGGGTAGACCACCGTGTAGGCCCCCCGGTCATAGGTCATCGCCATCAGCACCTTGTAGACGAAATGGATCACCACCATCCCGGCGAGGACCCACCAGAGCTCGAGCGGGGGCCACGGCACGAGTAAGAGCGCGATGGGAGCCGACAGGACCAGCAGCGCCGCATCGATCGCCGTGCGCGACGTCCAGGGGTCGTAGCGCCCCTTCTGGAGCGCCCCGAACAGCGCGTGCAGCAGCGCCGCCGTCAGCGCGAGGATCATCGCGGCGGTGTGCCCCGCCTCCGTGCCCTCGATGGCGAGGACCCAGTCGGTCAGCACGGCGCGCGACCGGGCGCGCTCACCCGAGCATCTCGGCCACGGGCGCCGTCGCCGTCCAGGTCGAGGCCCAGGTCGGCGCGCGGGACGCGCCGACGTAGACCAGCGCCTCCTCGCCACCCCAGACGTCGCGGATCAGGTGGCGGACCATCCGCTCCTCGAGGCCCGTCTCGCGGTACTCGGCCCGGACGGCCAGCGCGTCGATCAGCGCCACGGGCAGGTCGGGCGCAGCGCCCCGCGGGATCAGCCGGGGCCGCATCAGGTCGTCGGTCAGAACGACCAGCGCCGCCTGCCCCACCAGCAGGTCGCGGTCCCGTGCCCAGATGGCGGAATGACCGACGAATCCTTGGGGACAGGTCTCGCGCGGCAGATGCCCCGCAGCGGTCAGGAAGGCATCGCGCTCGGCCGCGTCGCGGGGAAAGAGGTCGTCGCCAAGGCGCAGGGTTGTCGCGGTCATCGCGCCGACATCCGCAGGGACGGTCTGGACGCGCCGTGGACCGCGCGCCGGGCGCGACGGCTCATCCGCGCATCCCCGACGGACGTCCCGGATCGGCGTAGCGATCCATGCCCCGGCAGGCGGCGAACCCCTCGGCGGCGTAAAGCGGCACGGCGCGCGTCGAGGAGACGAGCGCGATATGGCAGGTCGGGTGGAGCCGGGCCTCGCACCACGCGACGAGTCGACGGGTGATCGCCCGCCCGACCCCCCGCCCCTGCGCGTCGGGATGGACGGCGATGTCGACGAGTTGCACGAAGCACCCGCCGTCCCCCACGACGCACCCGATTCCCAGAAGGCGGACCCCCTCGCGACATGTCACGGCATGAAGGCTGGCCGGGAGTGCCGTGCGAGCGGCCGCAAGGCTCCGTGCGCTCAGCCCGCAGGCCGCGCGCAACGCGACATAGTCCTCGGCGTCGGGCGGTGTCTCGGACCAGTCAGGCATCCGTCCCCACGAGTGCGGCGGCGAATTCCTCGGGATCGAACGCGTCGAGATCGTCGATCTGTTCACCCACGCCAATCGCGTGGATCGGCAGGCCGAAGCGGTCGGCCAGCGCCACCAGCACACCGCCCCGCGCCGTCCCGTCGAGCTTGGTCATCACGAGGCCGGAAACGTCGGCGAGCTTCCGGAAGGTCTCGACCTGGCTCAACGCGTTCTGGCCGGTCGTCGCGTCCAGCACGAGCAGAGTGTTGTGCGGCGCGGACGGGTCCTTCTTGCGGATGACGCGCACGATCTTCGAGAGCTCCTCCATCAGATCGGCCCGGTTCTGAAGGCGGCCCGCCGTGTCGATCATCAGAAGGTCCGCGCCCTCGGCTTCGGCGCGCACCATCGCATCGAAGGCGAGGCTCGCGGGGTCCGATCCCTCGGGCGCGGTCATCACCGGCACGCCCGCGCGGTCGCCCCAGACCTGAAGCTGTTCGACCGCCGCCGCGCGGAAGGTGTCGCCCGCGGCGATGACGACCGACTTGCCGGCGGCGCGGAACTGCGAGGCGAGCTTGCCGATGGTCGTGGTCTTGCCCGAGCCGTTCACGCCGACCACCAGCACCACCTGCGGCCGCTGGCGCATCAGCGGCATCGGCCGGGCCACCGGCTCCATGATGCGGGCGATCTCGGCAGCCAGAAGGGTCTTGATCTCGGGCGTCGAGAGCCGCTTGCCCATCCGCCCCTCGGCGAGGTTGGCGGTGACGCGCAGCGCGGTGTCGACGCCCATGTCCGAGGCGATCAGCAGCTCTTCCAGCTGTTCGAGCATCTCGTCATCGAGCGCGCGGCGCGGCGCGTCAGGCGCGCGCCCCATGATCCGGTCCAGAAGGCCCGGCTTGGCCGGTTCCGCGGCCGACGGGGCGGGGGGCGGCGGTGGTGCGGGCACAGGGGGCACCGGCGCGGGTGTCTCGTCGAGGGGCGGCAGGACGGGCGTCGGACGGGGCGGCGCGGGCGCAGGGGCGGGGTCTGGCGTGGGCGCGGGGGGCACCGGCGCGGCTTCCGCCGTCTCGGGCGCGCGTTCGCCCTCGGACACGATCGCATCGAGCCCGTCCTCCAGCTTCGAGGACGAGCGGGTCAGACGATCCTTGAGTTTCTTGAAGAACGACATGCCACCTCCGGTCCCTCCCACCTATTGCGAAGCCTCGCCCGGTTAAAGCCCGGTTGACGCGCGCAGGCCCGCGGGCTCCCCTGACGGATGATGCTGCGCCTTCTGACGATCCTTTTGCTGCTGGCCACGCCGCTCCGCGCCGATCCGCCCGCACCCATCGCCTGTTCCGAGGGTCGGGACGGGCCGCGCCACTGTATCCGGGCCGACCGCTTCGCCGCCGACCTCTGCGCGCAGATCGAGGCCGAGGCGCGGCTCCATGGCCTGCCGCCCGCCTATCTCGCGCGGCTCCTCTGGCAGGAAAGCCGGTTCGACCCGAACGCGCTCAGCCCCGCGCGCGCCATGGGCATCGCGCAGTTCATCGCGTCGACGGCCCGCCTGCGCGGCCTCAGCGACGTCTGGAACCCCGCCGAGGCCGTCGAGAAATCCGCCGATTACCTGGGCGAGATGACGCGGCGCTACGGCAATGTGGGCCTCGCGGCGATCGGCTATAACGGCGGCGAACGGCGGGTCGAGGGGTTTATGGCCGGGACCGGCGGCCTCGCCCGCGAGACGGTCGACTACGTGCGCATCATCACCGGGCACTCCGCGGAAGACTGGCGCGACGCCCCGCCCGAGGGGCTGGATTTCGCGCTGGACGGTGCCACGGCCTTCGGGCCCGCCTGCGAGGCGATGGCCGCCGCGCGCCGCGTCACGCCGCTGACCCCCGTTCCGCCGCGGGTCGCGCCTTGGGGCGTGCAGGTCGCCTATGGCCAGACGACGGCGCGGGCCGAAGCGGCGTTCGGACGGCTGTCGCGCGCCTGCCGCGCGGCGGGGGACGAGGTGCAATATGTTCGGGTGCCGGGGCGGGGGCCGGGTCGGAAGGCGATCATCGCAGCCCGGCTCGCCGCCGAGGACCGGCCCGCGGCGATCCGCACCTGCCGTGCCGTCAGCCGCGCGGGCTGCCCCTGCCGCGTGTTCCGGAACTGATCCGCGAGCGGCACCGCCGCACCCTGCATATTTCCAGAGCAAAGAGGGGCCGTTCACCGCGGATTAACCACGATCTGCGTCTTTGCTCGTCAAATATGCAGGTCCGACACCCGACGCGAGACCGAGGCTGGCCGGAGATCCTTGCGGCCCGGTGTGCGCGCGCGAGGCGATGCCTGGGTCCCCGGCCCTTATCCGATCTCGTCGGGAAAGTGCTTCATCGTCAGGCGGATCGGGTTCGGCGCGGCCTGGCCCAGCCCGCAGATCGAGGCGTCGACCATGGCCTGGCTCACCTCCTCCAGAAGCCCCGTGTCCCAGCGCCCCGCCTGCATCAGCTTCACGGCCTTCTCACAGCCGACGCGGCAGGGCGTGCACTGCCCGCAGCTTTCCGCCTCGAAGAAGCGCAGCATGTTGAGCGCCGCGTCGCGCGCGCTGTCGCGATCCGACAGCACCACCACTGCCGCCGAGCCGATGAACGACCCATGGGGCTGCAGCGTGTCGAAATCGAGCGGCACGTCGTCCAGCGACGCCGGCAGCAGCCCCGAGGACGGGCCACCGGGTTGATAGGCCTTGAAGGCGTGACCCTCGAGCATTCCCCCGGCGGCCGCGATGATGTCGGTGATGGTCGAGCCCGCGGGCAACAGGTGGACGCCGGGATCGTTCACGCGGCCCGACACCGAATAGGAGCGCAGGCCGGTGCGCCCGTTTTTCACGACGCCCGACAGGATCTCGGGGCCTTCCCGCAGGACGCGGGCGATCCAGTGGCAGGTCTCGACGTTGTGGACCAGCGTCGGCCGCCCGAAGAGCCCGACCTGTGCGACATAGGGCGGGCGGTGGCGCGGCAGGCCGCGCTTGCCCTCGATCGACTCGATCATCGCGCTCTCTTCGCCGCAGATATAGGCGCCCGCCCCGCGGCGCAGCTCGACGAAGCCGGGCGCGACGAGGCCCGCCGATTCCAGCGCCGCGATCTCGGTGGCGAGGATCCGGAGGATCGCCGGGTATTCGTCGCGCATGTAGAGGTAAACGCGCTCGGCCTCGACGGCCCAGGCGGCGATCAGCATGCCTTCGAGGAAGAGGTGGGGCACCCGCTCGAGGTAGTAGCGGTCCTTGAAGGTCCCGGGCTCGCCCTCGTCGCCGTTGACGGCCATCAGGCGGGGGCCGGGATTGCCGCGCACGAAGCCCCATTTCTTGCCCGACGGGAAGCCCGCACCGCCCAGGCCCCGCAGGCCCGAAGCCGCGATCCTGGCCTGCACCGCCTCCCAGTCGCCGCCCTGCCGCAACTCTGCGAGGACCGCGTATCCGCCGCCCGCGCGGTAGGCGTCGAGCGTCTCGTAATCGGGGATCGTCGGATGGGTGTGGCCCGCCGTGATGGCCGCCTCGACCGCCTCGGGCGTCGCGCGGTCGATATGGGCGTGACCCAGCTCGAGCACGGGCGCGGTGTCGCAGCGGCCCATGCACGGTGCGCGGAGCACGCGGACGCGGGCGGGGTCGAGACCATCTTCCAGCGCCGCGATCAGTGCCTCGGACCCGGCCAGCTCGCAGGAGAGCGAATCGCAGACACGGATCGTCAGGTCGGGCGGCACGGGATCGTCTTCGCGCAGCGGGTCGAAATGGGCATAGAAGGTCGCGACCTCCCAGACCTCCGCCATCGAAAGGCGCATTTCCTCGGCCAGCGCGCGCAGGTGGGCCGCGCTCTGGTGGCCGTATTCGTCCTGGATCAGATGCAGGAACTCGATCAGCAGGTCGCGGCGGCGGGGCCGGTCGCCCAGCAGGGCGCGGATCTCGGCCAGCGCGACCTCTTCATATTGCCGTCCCTTCGGCGTCGCGCGCCCGCGGCCGCGTCCCGACTTCCAGACGCCCTTGGTCTTCGCGCCGTCCAGCATGTCCGTCCTCCGCCCGTCCGCCTGGCCGCTTCTAGCGCGCGCCCCGGGCTGCCCGTGGCCCTGTTGCGACATCGCGGGGCCGGTTCGCGGACAGAAGGCGGCACGCGCGGCATGATTGTCGCGGTCGAGGCCGCGCGACAAGGCACCGCCTTAATGTCGCGCGGAAACGCCGCTAGGCTGGACCTCGACGATCCACCCCGGACGAGACGCCATGTTCGCCCTCCTGCCCTATCTCGCGGCCCTTGGCCTGTCGGTCGCCCTCCTCGGGGCGGGGGCGGTCTGGGATGGCGCGTGGGACTTCGCCTCGCTGGTCTGGATGGCGCTGGTGGTGGCGGGGCTGGACCATGTGCTGCCCGAGCACGGACCCGCGCCGGACGGGCGCGCGGCCAAGGCGCTGACGATCGGGTTGGCGGCGGTGCACCTGCCGCTGCTGGCGCTGTCGGTCTGGACGCTGGCGGGCGGCGGGCCCTGGCCGAACTGGCTGGCCTATTTCGCGGCGTCGGGACTGTTCTTCGGCCAGATTATTAATTCCAACGCCCACGAGCTGATCCATGCGGGCGGGCGCATCCGACGCGCGATGGGCCGCTGGATCTACGTCACGCTGCTCTTCGGGCACCAGACGACGGCGCATCCCGGCGTGCATCACGTCCATGTCGCCACGCCCGAGGATCCGAATACCGCGCGCTACGGCGAGAGCTGGTGGCGCTTCTGTGTTCGCGCCTGGCACGGGTCGTTCTGGAAGGGTCTCGAGGTCGAGAAGGCGCGCCAGCGGCGGCTCGGTCGGGCCGGATGGCACTGGCGGAACCCCTACTGGGTCTATCTCGGCGGCGGCGGGCTTTGCCTCGGGGCGGCCGGTCTCTGGCTCGGCTGGGCCGGCCTCGGGGCCTACGTGGCGCTGTGTCTGCTGGCCCAGAGCCAGCTTCTGATCACCGATTACGTGCTCCATTACGGCATGCGCCGCACGTGGCTGGGCGAACGCTACGAGCCGGTGGGCGCGCGGCATTCGTGGAACGCGCCGCACCTGGTGACGAACCTTCTGACGCTGCACGCGCCGCGTCATTCCGACCATCACGCCCACCCGAACCGAGGCTTCGAGGCGCTTGAGATCGGCGCGGACGCGCCACAACTGCCCTATTCGCTGCCGGTGATGGTCAGCTTCGCGCTTTGGCCGTGGTGGTGGCGTCGGCTGATGCATCCTAGGGTGGACGCCCTTGCGGCGCGGCCCATCTCAACGCCTGCCGCCGACCCGGAGCCGCTATGCGCCTGATCCTCGCCCTTCTCCTCGCCGCCGGACCCGCCTGGGCCGAGCGGGTCGTCACACCCGACGAGTTCCACCAGATGGTCACCGGACGCACGCTTCATTTCGACCGCTTCGGCGAAGCCTTCGGGGCCGAGCAGTATTTCGAGGACAGCCGCGTGATCTGGGCCTTCGAGGGCGGCCAGTGCCAGCGGGGTATCTGGTTCGCAAACCCCGAAGGCCAGATCTGCTTTGTCTACGATAGCGATCCGACACCGCAATGCTGGGACTTCATCGAGATGGAGGATGGCGCGTTCCATGCCCGTCTGGACGGCGATGCGCCGTCCGAAGACCTCGTGACGCGCGACGTCAGCCGCGAATCGCTGGACTGCCCGCTGCCCGATCTGGGCGTCTGAAGGCGCGTCTGGGGAAAGCCCCCGAACAAAGCTCGAGGCCGGGGGGCCAGCCCCCCGGACCCCCCGGCATATTTCCTGGAACATCGATTGCGGGGACTCAGAGCAGCGTGCCCTGATCGGGGGGCGGCGGCTTGGCCTTCCGGCGGGCGGGCGCGCCGAGCGCCACGCGACCATCCTTGAATTCGATCTCGAGGCGGGCGGAGGCGCGGGCCTCGGCCGCGGTCGTGAGCACCATGTCGTCGCCGTCGCGGACGATGGCGAAGCCCCGCGCGAGGGTCGCGTTGTGGCTGAGCGTCTCGTTGAGGCGACCCAGGGCGGCGAGGTGCTGCGCACGCGCACGCTGGCCTCCGCCCGCCACGTCCGAGAGCCGACGGAGACGGGCGTCGAGCCGTTCGCGCGCGCGGGCGGTGGCGCGGGTCAGAGCATCGGTCCGCAAGCGGAGCGCGGCGAGCCGGGCGGCCGGTCGTTCGCCCAACCGATGGCCCGCGCGCAGCAAGCTCGACGCGACGCGATCGAGACGGGCCTGCGCCTCGGTCCGGCGGCGCGGCAGCCCCGCATCGAGGCGCAGGGCCAGTGCCGCGAGCGTCCTGCGGCGCTCGGCGACGCGGGCCGCCACGGCCTGCGGCGTGCTGCGCCCTTCGAGCCGCGAGAAGGCGACGCGGGCGCGGGCGGTGCGACCGCGCAGCGCCACCGGCAGCCGCTCGGACAGGGTATCGAGGCGTTGCGCCGGTCCCGCCAGGACGGCGTCCGGTCGCGGCAGCCCGCGGGCGAGGTCGGTCAGGCGCTGCCGCCGGGCGGTGACGTGACCCCGCGCGGCGCGCGCCTGCCGCGTGGCAAGGTCGCGAATGGCGGCGGCGAGGTCGAGGCGCACGGGCACCGCCATCTCGGCGGCAGCGGTCGGTGTCGGCGCGCGGCGGTCGGCGGCGTGGTCGATCAGCGTTGTGTCCGTCTCGTGACCCACGGCCGAGATCAGCGGGATCGTGCAGTCGGCGGCGGCGCGCACGACCACCTCCTCGTTGAAGCCCCAGAGATCCTCGATCGAGCCGCCGCCGCGCGCCACGATCAGAAGGTCCGGCCGGGGGGTCGCCCCGCCGGGGGCCAGCGCGTCGAAGCCCCGGATCGCGCGCGCCACCTCGCCCGCGGAGGCTTTCCCCTGCACGGACACGGGCCAGATCAGGACATGGCGGGGGAAGCGGTCGGCCAGCCGGTGCAGGATGTCGCGGATCACCGCCCCCTGCGGCGAGGTGACGACGCCGATCACGTCGGGCAGGTAGGGGATCGCGCGCTTGGCCGAGGGCTCGAACAGCCCTTCGGCGGCGAGCTGGGCGCGGCGCTTCTCCAGCATCGCCAGAAGCGCGCCCTGCCCCGCGACCTGCACCTCGTCGACATTGAGCTGGTACTTGGACATCGAGGCCGCAAACGACGTCATCTTGCCCGTCGCGACGATCTCCATCCCCTCCTCGGGGATCACCGAGAGGCCAGCCACCTGCCCCTTCCACGACGTGCAGGAGAGGACCGAGCGGTCGTCCTTGATATCGAAATAGAGATGCCCGGAGCGGGCGCGCATCACTTTCGAGACCTCGCCCCGCACGCGGACGCGACCGAACGTGCCCTCGAGGGTCTTCTTCACCGCGCCCGAGATCTCGGAGACGGTGAACTCGGCCTCGTTGCGGCCGGGGCGGGGGTCGTCGATCAGGTCGTCCATGAGGCTCGGTCTAGCGCGGCGTCGGCCGGGCCACCAGCGGCGCGGACCCGCGTGGCTTGCCCCCTCGCGGCGGGCTGCCTACACCCACCCCCGGATCACAGGGGCGCGCGACCATGAACATCCTCATCCTCGGCGGCGGCGGGCGCGAGCACAGCATCGCTTGGGCCGTCCTTCAGAACCCCAAATGCGACCGGCTGATCGTGGCGCCGGGCAATGCGGGCATCGCCGAGATCGCGGAATGCGCCGATCTCGACATCCTCGACGGCGCGGCAGTGGCCGACTGGGCCTGCGAGGAGAGCGTGGACCTCGTGATCGTCGGCCCCGAGGCGCCGCTGGCCGCGGGCGTGGCGGACGCGCTGACCGGCGCGGGGATCGCGGTATTCGGGCCGTCGGCGGCGGCCGCGCGGCTCGAGGCGTCGAAAGCCTTCACCAAGGAGATTTGCGCCGCCGTGGAGGCACCGACGGCGGACTACGCGCGGTTCGACGCGCTGGAGCCCGCGCTGGCCCATGTCAGGGCGGAGGGTGCCCCGATCGTGGTCAAGGCCGACGGTCTGGCCGCGGGCAAGGGCGTCACCGTCGCCACGACCGTGGCCGAAGCCGAGGCCGCGCTGCGGCACATCTTCGACGGCGGCGACGGCGCCGTGGTCATCGAGGCGCTCCTGACCGGCGAGGAGGCGTCGTTCTTCTGCCTCGTGGACGGCGAAGACGTGCTGCCGATCGGCTCGGCGCAGGATCACAAGCGGATCGGCGAAGGCGACACGGGGCCGAATACCGGCGGCATGGGGGCCTATTCCCCCGCGCCGGTGATGACGCCCGAGGTCGAGGCGCGCGCCTTGTCCGAGATCGTGCGCCCGACCATGGCCGAGATGTCGCGGCGGGGCACGCCGATGCGCGGCGTGCTGTTCGTCGGCTTGATGATCGAGGACGGCGCGCCGAGCCTCGTGGAATACAACGTCCGTTTTGGTGACCCCGAATGCCAATGCCTGATGATGCGGCTGGGCGGGCAGGCGCTGGACCTGATGATGGCCTGTGCCGAAGGGCGGCTGGACGCGGCGCGCGTCAACTGGGCCGACGATCACGCGATGTGCGTCGTGATGGCCGCGCGGGGCTATCCGGGCGCGGCCGCCACGGGCGGGAAAATCGCCGGGCTGGGCGCCCTGCCGCGCACGTCGGGCGCGATGATGTTTCACGCGGGAACCGCCGAGCGGGACGGTGCCGTGGTCGCCATCGGCGGCCGCGTGCTGGGGGCCACGGCACGGGCCGGGACGTTGGCCGAGGCGCGGGACGCGGCCTACGCGATGGTCGATGCGGTGGAGTGGTCGGACGCGGTCTGGCGGCGCGATATCGGGTGGCGTGCGCTGTGACATGGGCTGGGCCCGCGCTGGTCGCCGCGCGCTGGCTGATCGCGGTGCTCTTCGCGGCGGGGGCGGTGCAGAAGGCGGTCGATCCCGGCGCCGCGGGCGCGCTCCTGATCGGGCGCGGCCTGCCCGAAGGGCTGGTCTGGCCCGCGCTGGCCTACAACGCCGCCGCCGCGCTGGCGCTGGTTGCGGGCTGGCGCGTGGTGCCGGTCGCGCTGTCGCTCGCGGCCTATTCGGGGCTGACCAGCCTATTCCACCTGGTCCCTGACGATCCATGGCAGATGTCGATCTTCGTCAAGAACTGGGCCATTGCGGGTGGCTGCCTGTCGCTGGCCGTGGCGGCGGCGCGCCCGGCCTCATGACATCGGCTCGCCGTCGCATCCCAGAAGGCTGTCGCGCAGGTCGGTGACCCGCTGGACTTCGCCCGTGTCCGTCGCGCGGTAATGGAGCGCGCCGTCCGCCTCGAACGGCACCCAGCACCAGTCGATGTCCGGCCGGTCCTCGTAGCGAAAGCAGATCTCGTCGCCGACCGCCCGCACCTCGCCATGGGCGCATTCGCCGTTGGCGCGGGTCCAGACGGTGCGGCGGCGATCGATGAACCGCTCGGCCCCGACGATCTGGCCGGTCCCGGGGATCACGAAGGTCACCGTGCGGCCCGCGACGGCATCGAGAAAAGCCTCGGGCGTCACCGGCGTCTCGGCCAGCGCGGGCGCGGCCAGCAGGAGGGCGGCGATCAGGGCGCGCATGTCAGGGGCGTGCCGTCGCGCCACGGACCGAGGTCGCGGGTCTCGAAGGTGCCGCCGTGGACGGCCACGGCCAGCCGCCGCGACCAATCAGCGGAGGCGAGGATCAGGATCGGGCCTTCGCCGCAGCGGATCAGCCCGCCCTCGATGGTCTCACCACCGATCCGGTGGTTGGTCACACCGTCGAGCGCCGCGACCTCGCGCAGCGCCCCGTCGGCGTAGCGCCAGATCCGCAGGCGTTTGGCCAGGTGTGGACGGTCGACATAGGCCAGCTCGACCGCGCCGTCGCCGTCCAGATCGCCGATGCCCGCCGGGGCCAGCCAGCGGTTGCGCCGGCCAATGAACGGCGTGGCCGCAAGCAGCTCAAGCCCGTCGCCCCGCGCGGCATAGATGACGAGCTGCGCGCCGTCGGTCAGCGACGACCGGACGGCCATCACCTCAGCGCGGCCGTCGCCATCCACGTCGTGCAGGCGCGGCGCGATATCCTCGAAGACGTGGCCGTCACCCGCCGCGACGCGCCGAATGTGGCATGTCGCCGTGTCGGGCTGGATGACGGCGGCGAGGGTCAGCGCGTCCTCGACACCACCCATGATGCCGTGGCCGTAGATGTCGGTCGGATCGGCGTACCAAGCGGCACTGGCACCCGTGAGCGAGAGCGTCTGGCTACCGGGCAGCGCATCCGCCATCGCATCCGGCAGGCACGCCCAGGCCGGCAGCGCGCCGAGCGCCGCAAGCGCCATCGCCACGGGTGCGATGGCCCGCCGCGCGGCGCGGGCGCAGCGGACGGCCAGGCGGGACAGCGGACACGCCGCCCCCGCCGCCATCAGATCTGCTTTTCGGGCATCTGCACCCGCAGGCCGTCCAACTCGTCCGTGACCTTGAGCTGGCAGGTCAGGCGCGAGCGGGCGGGGTCGGGCTCGTAGGCGAAATCGAGCATGTCCTCCTCCATCGCGTCCTTGGCGGGCAGCTTGTCGGTCCAGGCCGGGTCCACGTAGACGTGGCAGGTCGAGCAGGCGCAGGCGCCGCCGCAATCGGCCTCGATGCCGGGAATGCCGTTGTCGCGCGCGCCTTCCATGACCGTCAGGCCAGTGGGGACGTCGACGACGTGTTCTTTGCCGCCGTGCTCGACATAGGTGATCTTCGCCATGGGTGCCTCCGGGCGTGTGCGTGTCCCGACCGGGACTAGCCAAGCGGTGGCGCGGGCGCAACATTTCCGGGGCGGATCGCGGCCAACGGACCGGGTGGGGGCCCTGCGCCATTGGGAGGCGGGCGCGGGCGGGCTAGGGTCGGTCCGACCGGCGCGGACCCTGCGTCCGCCTCCCCGAACCCGCAGGCCCATGATCCGCATCCTTCCCATCCTCGCCTGCCTCGCCGCCTGCGCGCCGCCGCCGCCCGTGTCGGTGACGCGCGGCGCGGGCCCGCCGGACGCGCGGCCGGGGGCCTGCTACGCGCGCGGCATCGTGCCCGCCTTGATCGAGACGGTGACCGAGCAGGTGCAGGAGGACGGCGCCGTGCGCGGCCCCGACGGCACGATCCTGTCGCCCGGCCGGTTCCGGACCGTGACCTCGACGCGCATCGTTCGCCCGCGTGGCGAGGATTGGTTCGAGACGCCCTGCGCGCTCCGGGCGGGCGAGCCGGGCTTCGTCGCCTCGGTCCAGCGGGCGCTGGCGGCGCGCGACCTCTATGCCGGCCCGATCACGGGGTTCTACGACGGCGACACGCGGCTGGCCGTCCGCGCCTTCCAGACCGAACGCGGGCTGGAAAGCGGGACGCTCTCGACCGAGAACGCCAAGGCGCTGGGGCTCGTCGAGCTGGGGCGCGACGGCGCGTGACGGGCGCGACGGGCGACCGCCTGATCGCGGTGGATTGGCTCCGGACGATGGCGCTGGTCCACATGGTGGCGTTCCATTTCCTCTTCGACCTGCGGCTCTACGGCCTTCTCGCCCCCGACACCCTCGGGCCGTGGTTCGCGCTCTGGGCCAAGGGCATCGCGGGCAGCTTCCTGTTCCTCGCCGGGCTGTCCCTCTGGCTGGCCCATGGCACGGTGTTCCGGGCGCGCGGGTTCCTGACCCGTCTCGCGGTGCTCGTGGCGGCGGCGGCGGCGGTGTCGCTGGCGACCTACGTGGCGGTGCCGGGGGCCTGGGTCCGGTTCGGCATCCTGCATTCGATCGCGCTCGCCTCGGTGCTCGCTCTGCCGTTCCTGCGCATGCGGTGGTGGCTCACGGCGGCCGGGGCGGTCGTGGTTCTCACGGTGCTGCCGAAGCTGCGGAACGAGGCGCTGGGCGGTGTCTGGTGGCTCTGGTCCGGCCTCGGCGCCGGGCCGATCCCGCCCATGATCGATTACGAGCCGATGGTGCCGTGGCTGGCCCCGCTACTGGCCGGGCTGGCCTTCGGGCAAGCGGGGGGTGCGCGGCTCTTGCGCTGGCGCATTCCGCGGGTGCGGTGGGCGAAGCGGCTGGCTTGGCCGGGGCGGCATACGCTGGCGATCTACCTGATCCATCAACCGGTGCTGATCGGCCTGATCCTGGGTTGGGTCTGGCTCACCGGCTGAGAGATGATCGGGGCGGGCGTCCCCTCGCGGACTGCCCAAATACGAAACGGGCGCCCGAAGGCGCCCGTTTGCCGTCATTCCGTAATGGTCACTCGTCGTCGAGCGAAAGCGCCACGAAGCGGGCGTCGCCGGAGCGGCGCGTCAGGAGGAGGAAGGACGTCTGGCCCGCCTCCCGCGCCTCGTCGAGGCGCGCTTCGAGTTCGGCCACCGTCTCGACGCGGACCTGGCCCGCTTCCTCGATCAGGTCGCCCGCGCGCAGGCCCTTGCCGTAGGCCGAGCTGTCGGGGTCGATATCCGACACCACAAGTCCCGAGGCGTCGCCGTCCAGCCCGAGCTGCTGACGCAGCTCTTCGGTCAGGGTCGAGACGGTCATGCCCAGCAGTTCCGCCTCGCCGACCTCCTCGGGATCGGCTTCGGCCGAGGCGGGGACGGCGCGCTCGGCTTCCTCGCGGCGACCCAGCGTGACCAGAAGCGTCTCGGTCTGGCCATCACGGAAGACGGTGACGCGCACGGCCTCGCCCACGGGCGCGTTGCCGACGGTGCGCACGAGTTCACGCGTGTCGGCGATTTCGCGACCGTCGAAGGTCAGGATCACGTCGCGCACCTCGATCCCGGCCTCGCGGGCGGGGCCTTCGGGCACGTCGGTGATGAGCGCGCCCGATGCGGCGTCCAGCCCGAGGCTCTCGGCCAGCTCCTCGTCGACGTCCTGGATGCGCACGCCGAGCCAGCCCCGCCGGGTCTCGCCGAACTCCTGAAGCTGGTCGACGACGCGGGTGACGACGTTGGACGACATCGCAAAGCCGATCCCGATCGAGCCGCCATTGGGCGACAGGATCGCGGTGTTCACGCCGATCACCTCGCCGTCCATGTTGAAGAGCGGGCCGCCCGAATTGCCACGATTGATGGCGGCGTCGGTCTGGATGTAGTCGTCATAGGCGCCCTGAAGTTCGCGCCCGACCGACGACACGATGCCTGCCGAAACCGAGAAGCCCTGGCCCAGCGGGTTGCCCATGGCCATGACCCAGTCGCCCGTGCGCATGGCGGTGGAATCGCCGAAGGGCACGAAGGCCAGCGGGGTGCCGAACTCGACCTTGAGAACGGCGATGTCGGTGTTGGGATCGGTGCCCACGACCTCGGCCGGAAGCTCCTTGCCATCGTAGAACTCGATCAGGATCTCGTCGGCGTTCTCGATGACGTGATTGTTGGTGACGACATAGCCGTCCTCGGAGATGACGAAGCCTGAGCCCAGCGCGCTGCCACGGCGGCGGGGGCGTTCCTCGGGGGCGCCGTCGGGCGCGTTGCGGCGGCGGAACTCCTCGAAGAAATCCTCGAGCGGGTTGCCTTCGTTCGGGCCACCCGAGGTGGACGCGACGGATGTGTTGGTCGTGATGTTGACGACCGAGTTGGCGACCTGGTCGACGAGGTCGGCGAAGGTGTCCGGGCGGCTCTGGGCCGCGGCGGAGAGCGTCGAGACGAGCAGCATCGCAAGTCCCAGCACGGCGACCGCGAGCGCGTGGAACGCGGTGCGGGGTCGCTGCAGATTCGTGTCTGTGAACAAGGTGTTCCCTCCTGGTGTACCTGTCCGCGCCCGGTTCGGCCGGGCGGCGATGCGTGGCATATCCGCACCGCTCACGGGACATTCAACGCACGGGCGGTCACATGACCGTGACGCGCCCGGTTCCGATCAAGGTAGGTCCGCGCGCCGCCGCTGCCAAGGGAGCGGACATGCAAAGGGCCGCCCCGAGGAGCGGCCCTTCTGGTCCGGGCGCCGGGGCGCCGGTGTCAGTTCCCGGTGGCGGGCACGATCTCGACCTCGGTGGTCGTGGGCGCGGCGTTGCCGCCGGTGGCCTCGGGCGCCTCGTCATCCGTCGTGGCCTCGACCGTCACGTCGGCCTCGTCCCCCTCGGCGACGTTGCCGAGATCGACAGAGCCCGCGGCCGACGGCGGTGCCGGCGCGCGGTCGTCACCCGGCAGGCGGTCGGTCTTGAGGTAGTCGAAGAACTCCGAATCCGGGCTGAGGACCAGCGTCGAGTTGGACCCCTGCAGCGCTCGCGTATAGGCGGTCAGCGAGCGGTAGAACTCGAAGAACTCCGGGTCCTCGCTGAAGGCCGTCGCGAAGATCGCGTTGCGGCGCGCATCGGCCTCGCCTCGGGCGATCTCGCTTTCGCGGGTCGCCTCGGAGGTCAGCTCGACCACGGTCCGGTCGGCCTGGGCACGGATCCGCTGGGCGGCTTCCTCGCCGCGCGCGATCTCGTCGGCGGCCTCGCGTTCGCGCTCGGCCCGCATCCGGGCGAAGGTCGCGTCAAGGTTCTGCGGCGGCAGGTCGGTGCGCTTGAGGCGCACGTCGATGATCTGAAGCCCCAGATTGGCCGCGCGCGACCGCGACCCCGATGCGATCCGCGTCATCAGCGCGGCGCGATCCTCGGACAGGATCTCGTTGGAGGAGACCGAACCCAGGACTTCGCGCATCTGCGCCCGGATGATGTCGTCGAGGCGCTGCTCGGCCTGTTCGACGCCGCCGGTCGGGTTGGCTTCGCGGAACTGACGCAGGTCGGCGATCCGGTAGCGCGCGAAGGCGTCAACCACGAGGCGGCGGTCATCCGAGGGCGTGACCTCGATCGGGTCGATGTCGCGCGACAGGATGCGGTCGTCGTAGTAGGCGACGTCCTGAATCAGCGGCCATTTGAACGCGAGGCCCGGATCCGTCTTGACGTCGACGACGCGACCGAACTGCAGCACGAGAGCCTTCTGGCGTTCGTCCACGACGTAGAGGGACGAGAAGATGCCCACGAGCACGACGGCCACGATGGGGAGAAGGAAAGCGGAGCGCTTCATCAGTTGGTTCCCCCTTGGGTGGTGCGCCCGCCGCGCAGCTCGTTGAGCGGAAGGTACGGAACGATGCCCTGCCCGCCATTGCCGCCGACATTGCCGTCGATGATGATCTTGTCGACGTCGCCGAAGACCTGCTCCATCGTCTCGAGATAGAGCCGCTTGCGGGTGACATCGGGGGCCAGCGCATACTCGCCCAGGACGGCGGAGAAGCGCGACGCCTCACCTTCGGCCTCGTTGACCACGCGGGCGCGATAACCCTCGGCCTGTTCGAGAAGCTGTGCTGCCTCACCACGCGCGCCGGCAAGGACCCGGTTGGCATAGGCATCGGCC
Source organism: uncultured Jannaschia sp. (assembly GCF_947503795.1). Taxonomy (NCBI): domain Bacteria; kingdom Pseudomonadati; phylum Pseudomonadota; class Alphaproteobacteria; order Rhodobacterales; family Roseobacteraceae; genus Jannaschia; species uncultured Jannaschia sp. The sequence goes on from NZ_CANNEZ010000002.1 coordinate 151,566, forward strand.
TCGGATTGCAGACGATCGCGCTGCTGCTCGGCGGCCTGCACCTCGCGGAAGGCGTCGATGACCTGCTCGGGCGGGTCGGCGCGGTCGAAGTTCACGCGCAGCACCTGCATGCCCGAATCGTAGCTGTCGAGCGTGGCCTGGATCAGCAGGCGCAGCTCCTCGGCGATGATGCCACGGTCGCGGTTGAGGATCGGCGCGAGCTGCGAGCGGGCGACGATCTCGCGCATGGCCGATTCGGCCACGGCACGGATGGTCTGCTCGGGGTCGCGCAGGTTAAAGAGGAACATGGCCGGGTCGTTGATGTTCCAAACGACCTGAAAGTCGATATCGACGACGTTCTCGTCGCCGGTCAGCATCAGGCCCTGTTCGGCGCGGCTGCCGCGGTTGACGCCGATGGCGACCGTCCGCTCCGAAGTAACCGACAGGACCTCCTTGGTGACGACAGGCCAGGGCGCGAAGTTGAGGCCCGGCTCGCCGATATCGGAGAAGTCACCGAAGAACAGCTCGACCGAGCGCTGGTCGGCCTGCACGCGGTAGAAGGACATGAAGAGCCACGCGATCACGAGGATCAGGAGGCCGATGCCGATGGTCGTGCGATTGATCTCGAAGCCGCCGCCCCCGCCGGAGCCGTTGGGACGACGCGGCCCGCCGCTGCGACCGCCCATCAGGACGCGGAGCTGGTCCTGGCCCTTTTTCATCAGCTCGTCGATCTCGGGAATGTTGGGGCCGCCCTGGCCACCACGGGTCGGGGGCCTGCGCCCACCGGTCGGTCGGGAGCCGCGATCGTCGTCGCCGCCGCCGGAATTTCCACCGCCCCCCCAGGGGCCGCCAGGTCCTGCCATCAGGATCGTTCCTCTTCGCGTTTTTGTGTCGTGCTGTCCGTACCCGAGATTGGCCCTCGGCGACCAGAGTTCAAGAAAGCGACCGCACAGGGTCCTTCAGGGTGACCATCTCCTCGGCCATCGAGGGATGGATCGCGCAGGTCCGGTCGAAATCCTCCTTCGTGGCGCCCATCTTCATGGCCACCGCGACGAATTGCATCATCTCGGCAGCACCCGGCCCGATGATCGTGGCGCCGGTGACCTTGCCGCTCTCCTTCGAGACCAGCATCTTGAAGAGCACCCGCTCCTCGTCGCCCGCGAAGGCCTGACGCATGGGCCGGAAGGCGGTCGCGTAGACATCGGTCGGCTCCTTCTCCTCGGCCTCCTCCTCGGTCAGGCCGCAGGTCGCCATCTCGGGCTGGGTGAAGGTGGCCGACGGGATCAGGTCGTAATCCATCGCCGTCTTCTCGCCCTTGAAGACCGTCTTGTGAAAGGCGACGGCCTCGCGGATGGCCACGGGGGTCAGTTCGACCTTCCCGATCACGTCGCCCAGCGCGAAGATCGAGGGCACCGCCGTCTGGCCGTATTCGTCGACGCAGATCGCGCCCTGCCGGTTCAGCTCGACGCCGATCTCCTCGAGGCCCAGCCCCTTGGTGTTCGGCTTGCGCCCCGTCGCCCAGAGCATCGCGTCGAACACCTCCTCGTGCCCGTTCGAGCCCTTGACCCAGATGCCGCCATCCCGCTCCTCGATGGCGGTCGGCGCGCAGCCGGTGTGGATCGTGATACCGCGCTGCTGCATGCAATCGGCGACATGGCCCCGCGCCTCGTCGTCGAAGCCGCGCAGGATCTGCGCCTTGCGGATGAACATCGAAGTCTCGACGCCCATCCCGTTGAACACGCCCGCGAACTCGCAGCCGATATATCCGCCGCCCACGATCAGGAGTTTCTTGGGCAACGCCTCGAGGTGGAACACGTCGTCCGACACGATGCCCAGATCGGCATTCTCCATGTCGGGGCGCACCGGGTGGCCACCGACGGCGATCAGGATGTGCTTGGCGGTCTTGGTGGTCCCGTCCGCCAGCTCGACGGTATGGGCATCCGTGAGGCGGGCCCGCTGCTTGAAGATCTCGACACCCGCCTTCTCGGCATTGGTCTCGTAGGCGTTTTCGAGCCGGTCCAGCTCGGAATGCATCCGGTCACGGAAGGCGTCCCAGTCGAAGCGACCCGGCTCGGCGTCCCAGCCGTAATTGCGCGCCAGATCAACGGTCCACGGCATCTCGGAGGCGAAGACCATCAGCTTCTTCGGGACGCAGCCACGGATCACGCAGGTGCCGCCCATGCGACTTTCCTCGGCCAGCGCGACCTTGTGCCCGTCGAGCGCGGTCAGCCGTGCGGCGCGGACTCCCCCCGAACCACCGCCGAGGACGAAGAGATCATAGTCGAATTCCATGGGGTGATCCTCTCTCCGGCTGGCACCGGCCTATCCCGCGGCCACCCGACCCTCAAGGGCCGGCGGCACCGGCTGCCTGCCGGCTCCGGCGCGGGTGTCAGTCGGCGACGTCCACGAACAAGTTGTCGTCGTCGCGAATGTCGATCTGCTCGTGGGTCAGCGTGCCGCGATTGATGTCGCGCACCTCGACCGACCCGTCCGCCGTCCCGACCACCACGACATCGCACATGTCGAGAAAAAGGCCGTTCTCGACCACGCCGGGGATCTGGTTGAGCACCAGCGCCAGTTGCCGCGGATTGCCGATGCGCCGCAGGTGCAGATCGAGGATCAGGTTGCCTTCGTCCGTGCGGTAGGGCGCGTCGCGGTTGAGCCGCAGCGTGACTGAACGGCCCGCGACGTCCATCCCGATCAGGCTCTCCTCGATCAGGGCCTTCGTGGTCTGCCAGCCGAAGGGGATGACCTCGACCGGCAGGGGGAAGGCGCCGAGGTGATCGACCAGCTTCGAGGCGTCGGTGATGACGACCATCATGTCCGACGCGGTGGCCACGATCTTCTCCTGCAACAGCGCGCCGCCGCCGCCCTTGATCAGGCTGAGATCGGCATCGAACTCGTCGGCCCCATCGATCGTCAGGTCGAGCCACTTGACGTCTTCGAGGGTCGCCACCGGCACACCGCATTGCCGCGCGAGGTCAGCCGTGCGGCTGGAGGTCGGCACGCCGGTGACGCGCAGGCCGTCCTGGCGCACCATCTCGCCCAAGCACCGGACCATCCACGCGGCGGTCGAACCGGTGCCCAGACCGACGCGCATCCCGTCCTGCACGTAATCCAGCGCCCGCTTCGCCGAGACGTATTTTGCCATGTCGATCGGATTGGGCTTGGCGGCCATCTGATGTCCCTTCCCCTGCGGTCCGCGGCGGTTATAGCGACCGGGCTTCCGCACGGACAGGCCCGAATTGGAGCCCCTCCATCAGCGCTCCGAGTGCCGATGCGGGCACCAGCACGAGACATGGCCCCTCGAGATGCAGGCGCACCGGCCCTGTCGCGCGATTCGACGTCCCCACCCGCCCGTCGGGGGTCAGGACCAGCCCGTCGATCGGCCACTGGAGACCCTCGGACCGCCCCGTGACCCGTCCCATCGGCCAGAGCGAGACGCGCGTGCCCGGCGAGAGGTCCAGCGCCAGATCGGCCGGCGCGCAGGCGATGGCGTCGACGGCATCCAGAAGCACGACCGGCGCGCCGCTCCGCGCAAGCTCGGTCAGGCAGGCGAGCGTGTGGTCGGTGCGACCGCCAAGGAACCCCACGGCCAGCGTAAAGGCCGCCGGTGCTGTGCGGAGCGCCTTGGCGAAATCCGTGCTATCCTGCTCGGCGATGGGGACGAGTCGGTCCGCGAAGGCCGCGCGCGCCGCCCCGGAGACCGAATCCATGTCGCCGATCACCGCGTCGGGGACATGTCCGGCCGTCAGGAGCGCATCCGCGCCGCCATCTGCCGCGATCAGCCGCGGCGCCCGGCTTAAGGCTTCGTCAAGGACGGGCATGCTAACCGGTCCCCCACCGACAAGCGTCTGGCCCGAAGGCGCGAAAGGGACGGATCGGTGGACGGTTGGTTTCGAATCTGGCAAAAATCCGCCCTCGAATTCGTTAAATTGTCCCGAAGCGGGCACGATTTGAATGGAATCAGCCCGTTTAGTGCACGGTGAAGTGAAACAGGTTTCCCTCCGGGGATGCAAAGTGAGGGTGAAGACATGGTTCCCGCCAACAAGATACTCACAGTCGCCTACGGCACCTTCTCGTGCACGCTGGAAGGCTTCGACGATCCGTTCTCGACGATGACCGACATCGCGGAGTATTTCCGCGATCTCGCCGAAGGTGACCGGTTCTTCGGGGCCGAACCCCCGACCCCTGACATGGCCACGCTGCGCCTGATCGCCGAGGCCCGAGCCAATCGCACGGTCGACGCCCAGCCCGAGGACGGCGGCGTCGTGCTGCGCCCCGCCGCGCTGGCCGCCGATGCGCCCGCCAACGAGGCCCCCTTCGCCGACGACACGAGCGACGACACCCGCGACGAGGCGGTGGCCGAGGCCCCGATCGCCGTCGTGGCGCCGGTTCCCGTGCCCGAGGTCGCCGAGACGCCCGAACCCGCACAAGACGACAGCGCCGTGGCCGAGGCGGTCGCCGACGCGTCCGACGACCAGCCCGAGATCCCCGAGGTCGAAGCCGTCGCGACGGACGAAGCCCCCGATGCCGCGCCTGCCGATGCCGCCCCTGCCAAGGACGAAGCTGCCGAGGACGAGGCCGCCGAGGACGGCGTCGCCGCCAAGCTGGCCCGCATCCGTGGCATGGTCGATGCCGACCGCGCCGCCGAGGACGGCTATACCGAGGACGAACATGCCGACGAGATCGGCGCGACGATCGTCTCGGACGACATCGCGGCCGCCTTCGCCGACACCGCGCCCGAGGATATCGCGCCCGAAACCCCCGCGGAGGAGACCGCCGAGGACGAGATCGTCGAAGACGAGACCGCCGAAGACGAAAGCGGCATTGCCGCCGATGTCGAGGCGATGCTGAACGACGCCGACGACACCGAGGCCGAGGCGACCCCCGCGATCGCCGAGACCCCCGATACTGACGCCGAGCCGCCCCGTGCCCGCCGGATCCGCGTCCGCCGTCTGCGCCGCGCCCAGGCCGCCGCCGAGGCTGCCGAAGCCAATGATGCGGCCGAACCCGCCGAGCCGGAGCTTCCCGAAGCGGAGGAGGCCGACCTGATGTCCGAGCTCGCCGCGATCGAGGCCGAGCTGACCCGCGACGCCACCGGCCCCGAGGTCGAGACCGCGTCCGAGGATCAGGCCGAGATGCCCGAGGATGACGACAACCTGCCGTCGCTCGATGATCTCGACGACAGCGATCTTCTGGCCGAACTCGCCGCCATCCGCGCCGCGACCACGTCCGAAGACGCCGTCTCCGACACCCCCGAGGCCGAGGCGGAGGACGCCGCCACCGAAACTGGTGCCGCCGAAGACGAGGCGCCGGCCAGCGCCCCCGACGCCATCGCCGCCTCCGACGAGACCCCCGAGGCCGACACGCCCGCCGCCGAGGACGAAGCGACCGAAAGCAATGCGGACGCCATCGCCGCCGAAGCGGATGCGGAGACGGAGGATGCGGCCGAAACGGACGAGACCGACGCGGACGAGGCCGAGGCGGATCACCGCGCGGGCGACATTCGCGATGCCATCGACATCGAGGAGATCGCGATCGCCCCTTCGAAGGGATACGAGCCCGAGGTCGACGAGACGGACGCCGAACCCCAGGCCGCGGCACCCGACGACCGCGACATGGAGCGTCTCTTCGCGGCGACCGACAGCCGGCTGTCGGGCGAGGACACCTCGCGCCGCCATGCCAACATCTCGCACCTGAAGGCCGCGGTTGCAGCCCGTCGCGCCGATGGGCCGGTCGAAGCCGCCAAGTCCGACGACACCGGCGCCTACCGCGAGGATCTGGCCAACACGGTCCGCCCGCGCCGCGCCGCCCGCCCGGCCGAGGGCCGGACGGACCGTCCGCAGCGCCCCGAGCGTCCGGGCCCCCTGGTGCTCGTCTCCGAGCAGCGCGTCGAGGATGCGCCCGCCGCCGACCCGACCCCCGCGGCCCCCGTCCAGCCCCGCCGTGCGGCGCGGCAGACCGAGGCCGAAGCCCGCGAGGCCGAGATGCTGCGCGACGCGGCCAATGGATCGAGCGAGGCCGTCGCCTCGGACGCGCAGGATTTCGAGGCCTTCGCCGCCGATCGCGGTGCGGTCGACCTGCCCGAGATCCTGCAGGCCGCGGCCGTCTACTCGACCAAGGTCATGGGCCACGAGAGCTTCTCGCGCCCCCGTCTCCTGCATCTCGCCGCCGAGGCGGTCGACGATCTGAGCCGCGAGGACGGTCTGCGCGGGTTCGGCCAGCTCTTGCGCGACGGCACCATCCGCAAGATCAGCCGCGGCGAATTCGCCCTGGGCGAAGATGGCCGCTTCGGCGAAAAGACGACCCGCCGCGCCGGCTGACCCCTGAACAACCGAGCAGTCGAACCGGCCCGCCATGGCAACATGGCGGGCCGGTTTTCGTCCGGGCTAGCGGGCTCGACGACACCTGTCGGATCCATTGGCGACACTCGGCGCTATCGGAGGCCGCGATGAAGCGCTGATCCGCGCCCTGATCCACGGTGCCGGCCCTGCGCCTCGACCGAGCGATGTCGGAGCGCGGCACCCCTTCGCATCGGCCCCGAACGAAGCGATGGGCCCGCGCGGGCGGCGCGCCGACTAGTCGTCGCGCGGCGGGGCATCCGGGTCGGGTTGGCCGACGCCGCGGAAGATGCTCTTGAACGGAAGGACCCAGAGGATGCCCAGCGCGGCATAGATGACGAATTCGAGCCAGATCGGCGGGCGGTCGAACAGGTTCACCACCGAGACCGCGACCACGACGTAAAGCGGCAGCCCGACGATCAGGATCAGGAAGGCGAGGCGTTTGCGGGTCTTGTAGCGGAGCGCCATGTCAATCCTCGAACGGGTCGGTGACGAGGATCGTGTCCTCGCGCTCGGGCGAGGTCGAGAGCAGCGCCACCGGGCAGGAAATCAGCTCTTCGACGCGCCGGACATACTTGATCGCGTTGGCGGGCAGGTCGGCCCAGCTCCGCGCGCCTTCGGTCGATTCCGACCAGCCGGGCATCTCCTCGTAGATCGGCGTGCAGCGGGCCTGCGCGTCGGCCGCGAAGGGCAGATGGTCGATCCGCGCACCGTCGAGTTCGTATCCGACGCAGATCTTCAACGTCTCGAACCCGTCGAGCACGTCGAGCTTGGTCAGCGCGATGCCGTTCATGCCGCTGGTCGCGCAGGTCTGGCGAACCAGAACCGCATCGAACCAGCCGCAGCGGCGCTTGCGCCCCGTCACCGTGCCGAACTCGTGCCCGCGTTCGCCCAGCCGCTGGCCATCGGCATCGTCGAGCTCGGCGGGGAACGGGCCTTCGCCCACCCGCGTCGTGTAGGCCTTGACGATGCCGAGGACGAAATCGATGGCGCCCGGCCCGATCCCGGTGCCCGTCGCGGCCTGCCCGGCGATGACGTTGGACGAGGTCACGAAGGGATAGGTCCCGAAATCGATGTCCAGAAGCGCGCCCTGCGCCCCTTCGAACAGGATGCGGCGCCCGCGGCGGCGCTTTTCGTCCAGCACCTTCCAGACGGGGGCCGCGTATTGGAGCACCTCGTCCGCGATCTCGGTGAGCTGCGCGAGGAGCGCGGCCCGGTCGACGGGCTCCATCCCGAGGCCGCGGCGGAGCGCGTCGTGATGGGCGAGCGCACGGTCGACGCGGGCCTCGAGCGTCGCCGCATCGGCGAGGTCGGCGACCCGGATCGCGCGTCGCCCGACCTTGTCCTCGTAGGCCGGACCTATGCCGCGCCCGGTCGTGCCGATCTTCGTGCCCGCCGAGGATGCGGCCTCGCGGGCGCGGTCGAGCTCGCCGTGGATCGGCAGGATCAGCGGCGTATTCTCGGCAATCATCAGGGTTTCGGGCGTGATCTCGACGCCCTGGCCACGAAGACCCTCGATTTCGGCCACGAGATGCCAGGGGTCGAGCACGACGCCGTTCCCGATCACCGAGAGCTTTCCGCCGCGCACGATCCCCGAGGGCAGCAGCGACAGCTTGAAGACCGTGCCGTCGATGACCAGCGTGTGACCCGCGTTGTGCCCGCCCTGAAAGCGCGCGATCACGTCCGCGCGTTCCGACAGCCAGTCGACGATCTTGCCCTTGCCCTCGTCGCCCCATTGGGCGCCGACCACCACCACGTTGGCCATGAGCCGTCTCCATCACCGCGATAAGGAATGTCGAAAATCCGGCCCCCCGATAGCGAATGCCGCGCCGGGGCGAAACCCGCCATTCGGGGTCGGGGGGCCGCGCCGGGGTCTTGCGGGTCTCGGGGACGGTCTCTAGGTAGCGCGGATCGAAGCGAAGCGGGCCGTCCATGGAAAACGTCATCCTCGTCATCCACCTGATCCTGGCCCTCGGGCTGATCGGGATCGTGCTGCTCCAGCGCTCCGAGGGCGGTGGCCTCGGCATGGGTGGCGGCGGTGGCGCGGTCACCGGTCGGCAGGCCGCGACCGCGATGACCAAGCTGACCTGGCTCTTGGCGATCGCGTTCCTCGCGACGTCGATCACGCTGACGGTTCTGGCCGCGTCGGACAGCGCGGGTGGCTCGGTCGTCGACAGCGTGCCCGAGGGCGAGGCCGCGGTCCCGTCCGTGCCGTCGGGCGAGTCGCTGCTGCCGCCGTCGACCGGCGATCAGCCGCTGACGCCGCCCCGGTCGGAATAGACCATATCTAGGACGAACGGGACGTCGGGTCTCAGGATGTAGCGCGCGCGGTTGCGCGCCGCGCGAAATGCCTGTACCCGTCAAATCCCGTGATTGGTGATTCCGGTGCGACCAGAATCAGAGCGCTTCGCGGGGTAATTCGAACATGGCACGCTACATCTTCATCACCGGCGGGGTGGTGTCGTCGCTGGGCAAGGGGCTGGCCTCGGCCGCGCTCGGCGCGCTCCTGCAGGCGCGGGGCTATACCGTGCGGCTGCGCAAGCTCGACCCCTATCTCAACGTCGATCCCGGCACGATGAGCCCGTTCGAGCATGGCGAGGTCTTCGTCACCGATGACGGTGCCGAGACGGATCTCGACCTCGGGCATTACGAGCGCTTCACCGGCGTCGCGGCGCGCGGGACGGATTCGATCAGTTCGGGCCGGGTCTATTCCACCGTGCTCGAGAAGGAGCGGCGGGGCGACTATCTCGGCAAGACGATCCAGGTGATCCCGCACGTCACCAACGAGATCAAGGAGTTCCTGCATATCGGCGCCGACGAGGTCGATTTCATGCTCTGCGAGATCGGCGGGACGGTCGGCGATATCGAGGGCCTGCCCTTCTTCGAGGCGATCCGGCAGTTCGGGCAGGAGCAGCCGCGCGGCCAATGCGTGCTGATGCACCTGACGCTCCTGCCCTACATCAAGGCGTCGGGCGAGCTGAAGACCAAGCCGACGCAGCATTCGGTCAAGGAGCTGCGCTCGATCGGTCTGGCCCCCGATATCCTCGTCTGCCGCTCCGAGGGGCCGATCCCCGTCAAGGAGCGCGAGAAGCTGGCGCTGTTCTGCAATGTGCGCCCCGATAGCGTGATCGCCGCACAGGATCTCAAGTCGATCTACGAAGCACCGCTCGCCTATCACGCCGAAGGACTCGATCAGGCGGTTCTGGACGCGTTCGGCATCTCGCCCGCGCCGCGGCCCAATCTCGACCGTTGGGAAGATGTGGTCGACCGCATCCACAATACCGACGGCGAGGTGCGCGTCGCCATCGTCGGCAAATACACCCAGCTCGAGGACGCATATAAATCCATCGCCGAGGCGCTGACCCATGGCGGCATGGCGAACCGCGTGAAGGTGCGCGCGGAGTGGATCGACAGCGCGCTCTTCGAGGACGGGGACGTGGCGTCCCAACTGGCCGGCTTCCACGCGATCCTCGTGCCCGGCGGCTTCGGCGAGCGGGGGACCGAGGGCAAGATCAAGGCGGCGCAATTCGCGCGCGAGCGGGGCGTGCCCTATCTGGGCATCTGCCTCGGCATGCAGATGGCCGTGATCGAGGCGGCGCGGAACCTTGCCGACATGGGCGACGCGATGTCCGAGGAGTTCAGCGAAGGCGTCGATCCGCGCAACTTCACGCCCGTGGTCTATCACCTGAAGGAATGGGTGCAGGGCAACGCCAAGGTCACGCGCAAGAAGGATGACGACAAGGGCGGCACGATGCGGCTGGGCGCCTATGACGCAGTGCTGGCCGAAGGATCGCGGGTGGCCGATGCCTACGGCGAGACCGCCATCGAGGAGCGCCACCGCCATCGCTACGAAGTGGATATCAAGTTCCGCGAGCAGCTCGAGGATCAGGGCCTGATCTTCTCGGGCCTGTCGCCGGACGGCCGCCTGCCCGAGATCGTCGAGGTCAAGGACCACCCGTGGTATATCGGCGTGCAGTTCCACCCCGAGCTGAAATCGAAGCCCTTCGCGCCGCATCCGCTGTTCGCCGATTTCGTGCGCGCCGCAAAGGACCAGTCGCGGCTGGTGTGACGTGCGTGCCGCGGCGTCGGCGGGAACCCCCGCCACCCGCCATTCGTTCTGCAAGTACCTGCAAACGGAGGATCATCCCATGGCGAACGAAGATCAGACCGAAGGCAAGACCAAGGACATCACCGGCAAGATCAAGGAAGAGGCCGGCGACCTGACGGGCAACGACAAGATGAAGCACGAAGGCCAGGCCGATCAGGTCGAGGGCAAGGTGCAGAAGGGCGTCGGCGACCTGAAGGAAGACATCAAGAAGATGTGACGACCGGCCGGGGGTGGACTTGTGCCGCCCCCGGCTTTCTCCTCCTCGCACGACGAGGAGAGACCATGCCAGACACCCTGCCCTTCCAGATCTGGGACGTGTTCACCGACGCCCCCTTTACCGGCAATCCGCTGGCCATCGTCGAAAGCGACGGCAGCCTCGGCACGGCGCAGATGCAGACGCTTGCGCGTCAATTCAACCTTTCCGAAACGATCGTCCTGATGCCGCCCCGCGACCCGGCGCATACGGCGCGCGCGCGGATTTTCTTCCCGACGGCCGAGATCCCCTTCGCCGGTCACCCGACCATCGGCGCGGCGCTGTTTCTCGCGGGGCGCGACGGCTTGTCGAACGTGGTACTGGAGGAGGAGGCGGGAGTGGTCCCGGTGACGATCTCAGACGGGCGCGCGCAGTTCACGGCCCCGGTTCTCCCCGAACGCCGGGGCGGCCCGGTCGATCCCGACCTCTGTGCGGCGGCGCTGGGCCTCGACCCGGACCGGATCGGCCCGCACGCGCCGGGTGTCTTCGCGGGCGGTCCGACCTTCCTCTACGTGCCGGTGCGCGACCGCGCCGCGCTGGCCGCCGCCGCTCCGCGTGACCCCGGCTGGTCGTCGCTGATGGCCGCCGCGGGGGTCGACAACGCCTGGCTCTATACCCCGGACCTCGACGCGCGGATGTTCGCGCCCGGCGCGGGCATCCCCGAAGATCCGGCGACCGGCTCGGCCAGCGCGATCCTCGCAGCACAGCTTCTGGCGAACGGCGCGCTGCCCGATGGGACAACGCGCCACATGATCCGACAGGGGGCGGATATGGGACGCCCGTCCGAGATCGGGTTCGAAGCGGATGTCGCGGAGGGCGCGATCACGGCGGTCCGCATCGCGGGCGGCGCCGTGCCGGTCGCCGAGGGCCGGATCAGAATCCCAGAGTGAATCGTCGGGTCAGACCGATCCGCGCCGAGACCTGGCTGTCATCGAGCGAGATCGGGCTGTCGGCGGCATCGTTGCGCAACCGGTCGTAGGAGACGGCGGCGTCGACGCCCCAGCGGTCGTTGATGCGATAGCCGGCGCCGAGCTCGACCCCGGTCGACATCAGGCCACCCGACGCATTGAACTGGGTGTAGGCGGGGGCGGAGGCCGCGGCTTCCGCGGCGGTGACGCCGAAATAGGTCGAGGCGTAGTCGCTGTCGGCGAAGAAGGCCCGCGGCCCGGCCCGGAGCGTCAGGCGGTCGGTCGGGCGGACGAACACATCGGCCCCCAGCTCGCCCACCCAGGCCTCGTGCCCGATCACGCCGTAGCGGACGGCGCCGAACACCTGATAGTCCGAGGTCGCGTAGCGCAGGCCGACGCCCAGCTCGAGCGCGGCATCGACATCGTTGAAGCCCGCCAGTTCCGGATTATCGGCCACGTCGCGGTCGCCGATATAGCGGAACGACCCGGTCACGCCGAAGCCTTCGGGCTGGTAGAGCGGATCGGGATTGCCGAATGTGAATCCGCCGAGCCGCAGGTAGTTCAGCTCGAACCCGAGATCGGGGACCGCTTCGGACCCGTCCGCGCCGAAATAATCGGGCGCGGTGGCCACCCCGGTGCGCAGCGTGAACCCGAGCGCCGGGCCGGTGCCCTGCGTCGAGAGGGTCACGGGGCCGGTGCCCGCGGCCTGCTCCTGCGCGACGGCGGGTGCGGCGAGGGCCAGGGCGGCGGCGAGGGCGGTCAGGCGGAGCATCAGGATTCGTCCAAAGGGTTGGCGTCGACTAGCTATCTAGCACGTCCTTCGCCTTGGCCATGATGCAATTTTACACTTCACGTCACGAAATCGCGCGCGGCTTGTCCAGAGGACCACAGGGCGCTAGCCGGAGCCCATGCTTTCCTACCAGCACGCCTATCACGCCGGGAACGCGGCCGACGTCCACAAGCACGCGCTGCTGGCGGTCGCGCTGGACTACATGGCCCGCAAGGACAAGGCGCTCAGCTATTTCGAGACCCATGCCGGGCGGGGGCGCTACGACCTTTCCGACGTCCAGGCGCGCCGCACCGGCGAGGCGGCGGCAGGGGTCGGGCGGTGGCTTGCGCGGATGCCCGCCGATCACCCCTGGCGGCGCACGGTCGAGGCGGTGCGCGCCGATCACGGACCCGACGCCTATCCCGGCTCGCCGCTTCTGGCCGCGCGGCTGACGCGGCCCTTCGACCGGCTCGACCTGGCCGAATTGCACCCGGCCGAACATGCGGCGCTGCTGGCCGCGATGCCCGAGCATCCCAACATCCGCATCCACAAGCGCGACGGGATCGAGATGGCCCGCGCGCTGACCCCGCCCGAGCCGCGCCGGGGCCTGATGCTGATCGACCCGTCCTGGGAGGTGCGGAGCGATTACGAGCGAATGGCGAAGCTCTTGCCCGCGCTGCACCGCAAGTGGGGCGTCGGGGTGCTGATGCTCTGGTATCCGATCCTGCGCGACCGCCGGCATGGCCCGATGCTCCGCGCGCTCCGCGAGACGCTGCCCGACGCGCTTGTCAGCGAGGTCCGCTTCGCGCCCGCGCGCGATGGACACGGGATGGAGGGGTCGGGCATGGTCGTGGTCAATCCGCCCTGGGGCCTGCCCGAGGCGGCGACGGCCCTCGCGGCCCGCTTCAAGGAGGACTGAGATGCCGAAGGGATACTGGATCGCGCATGGCCGGGTCGACGACCCCGACGCCTACGACCTTTACCGCGCGGCCAACGCGGCACCGCTGGCCGAATATGGCGGCCGGTTCCTCGTGCGCGGCGGCCAGCGCAGCGTCGTCGAGGGCAACGCCAAGCCCCGGACCGTGGTGATCGAGTTTCCCGACTTCCAGGCCGCGATGGAGTGCTACCAGTCGGACGGCTACCAGGCTGCGATGCGGCTTCGCGAGGGGATCAGCGAAAGCGACCTCGTGATCGCCGAGGGGTGGGAGGGCTGAGTTCGCACCCTATATCGGGCTCATGTTTGCAGACCTGATCCGCCGCCTGACGGCCCCCGAACCCGATCGCCTTCCCGAACCCGACGCCCGCCTGGCGCTGGCTGCACTTCTGGTGCGCGTCGCGCGCAGCGACGGCCATTACGCCCCCGAGGAGATCGCGCGCATCGATCGCATCCTGATGAAGCGTCACACGCTGACGCCCGACGGCGCCGCGCAATTGCGACACAGCGCCGAAGCGCTCGAAGCCGAGGCCCCCGACACCGTGCGCTTCACCCGCGCCATCAAGGACAGCGTCGACCTGGAGGAGCGGATCTCGGTGATCGAGGCGCTCTGGTCGGTGGTGCTCGCCGATGGACACCGCGACGAGGACGAGGACGGGCTCCTGCGCCTTCTCGCCAACCTTCTGGGGGTCAATGACCGCGACTCGAATCTCGCCCGGCAGCGGGTCGAGGGCGCGGGCTGACCCTTGTCCGCCCCGCGCGGCAAGGCTACTGCGCGCTGACGCCACCCGGAGACCGCCCATGCGCCGCGCCTTCAAGAGATGGATCGCCCGCACCTTCAACACCTGGCGCGCGCCCGCGGCCAATGCCCTTCTGGACTGGTCCGAAGATGGCGGCGAGGCACTTCGGATGCGCTTCGACGGGCTCGGGCCGACGGATACGGTGCTGGATTTCGGCGGGTTCGAGGGCGACTGGGCCGCCAAGCTGCACGATGCCCACGGCTGCCGCGTCCACGTCTTCGAGCCCCATCCCGCCTTCGTCGATCGGCTGCGCGCGCGGTTTTCGGGCAACGATGCCATCGTGATCCACCCCTTCGCGGTGGGCAGCGCGGACGGCACGCTGCCGCTTTCGGATGACGGCGACGCGTCGTCGGCGCTCTCGGGGCGCGGCACGGTCGAGGGCATGATGCGGGCGGCCGCCAAGGTGATGGCGGACCTGCCCGAGCCGCGCTTCGCGGTGGCCAAGATCAATATCGAGGGCGGCGAATACGACCTCCTCCCGGCGTTGATCAAGGCGGGCGCCCTGCCCCGGATCGACCGGCTGCAGGTGCAGTTCCACCTTTATGAACGAGACCATCTCGAGGCCCGCGCCGACCTCGTGCGCCGGATCGAGGCGACCCATGCACCCGACTGGTCCTATCCTTTCGTCTGGGAGCAATGGACGCGCCGCGATGCGTGAGGCCACGACGGCCAGCCTGTGCTGGTATCCCGCGACCCGCCCCGCGTGGGACCGGCTCTGGGCCGATATCCGCGCGCGACTGGATGCGGGGCCTGCATACCTGACATGGCCCAATACCGTGGGCGCGCACTGGCGGGATCCGGGTCTCCTGCTGTCGATGACCTGTGCGCTGCCGATGCGGCGGGGCCTCGCGCGGTCGGTGACGCTGGTGGGCAGCCCCGTCTGGGACGTGCCGGGCCTGCCGCCGGGGCATTACGCGTCGCATCTGGTGATGCGGGCCGATGACACCCGGAGCGTGGCCGAGGCCGCGGCGGCAGGCATCGCCGCCAACGATGCCGACAGCCAGTCGGGCCGCGGCGTGCTGGACGACATGGGCGTCGCGGGGCCCGTGACCTATGTCGGCAGCCATGCCGCGGCGATGCGGGCCGTGGCCGAAGGACGGGCCCACCTGGCGGCGATCGACGTCGTGACCTGGACGATGGCGCCGCATCCCGACCTCGCGATCCGGATGACCTCGCCCGCCTCGCCCTCGACCCCGTTCATCACCGCGCGCCCCGAATGGCGTGCCCCGGTCCGCGCCGCCCTCGAGGCCGCGATCGCCGCGATGCCCGAGGCCGACCGCGCCGCCACAAGGCTGGTCGGGATCATGGATCTGCCCGCCGCCGCCTACGCCCCGGACATGGCGTATCCGGGCGCCTGACGCGGCATTCCCATTGCAATCGCCGTGTATTTGCGGCGTAAACGCCCGAAGTCGCCAGAAACGAGGCCGTCCGTGCCCCTCGACAGCCCTTCCGACGAGACACCGGTTCTGTCGATCCGGTCGCTCCACAAGGCCTATGGTCAGCTGGAGGTACTTCGGGGCGTCGACGTGACCGCGCCGCGCGGACAGGTCATCTCGCTCATCGGGTCGTCGGGGTCTGGGAAATCGACGCTGCTGCGCTGCGCGAACCTTCTCGAGGACAGCCAGCAGGGCGAGATCCTGTTCGAAGGCGAAGCGGTCACCTGGCGCGGTACGGGCCACGGCCGGCACCCCGCGAACGCGGCTCAGGTCACGCGCATCCGCACGAACCTGTCGATGGTGTTCCAGTCCTTCAACCTCTGGTCCCACCTGACCGTTCTTCAGAACGTCATGGAGGCCCCGGTCCAGGTCCTCAAGCGCGACCCCGCCGAGGTCGAGACGGCGGCGCGGGACTACCTCGCGAAGGTCGGCATCGGCGACAAGTGCGACGCCTGGCCCGCGCAGCTGTCCGGCGGCCAGCAGCAGCGCGCCGCCATCGCGCGCGCGCTCTGCATGGAGCCGAAGGCGCTGCTCTTCGACGAGCCGACCAGCGCGCTCGACCCCGAGCTCGAGCAGGAGGTGATCCGGGTCATCAAGTCGCTGGCCGCCGAGGGGCGCACGATGATGATTGTGACCCACGACATGGCGCTGGCCCGCGACGTGAGCGATCACGTCATATTCCTGCACCAGGGCCTGATCGAGGAGGAGGGTTCGCCCTCCGAGCTCTTCGACACGCCGAAATCCGAGCGGCTGCAACAGTTCCTCGGCACGATTTTCTAGACCCGTCAGCCCCGCAAACAGGGGCGGCGACAACATGGAGAGACCACAATGAAACTGATCCTGACGACGGCACTTGCCGCCCTCACCGCGACCGCGGCCCTGGCCGACGGCCACGCGACGACGATCCGCATGGGCACCGAGGGCGCCTATGCCCCCTACAACTTCCTCAATGACGCGGGCGAGGTCGACGGCTTCGAGATCGAACTGGGCAACATGCTCTGCGAGAAGGCCGAGCTGACCTGCGAGTGGGTGACGAACGAGTGGGACTCGATCATCCCGAACCTCACTTCGGGCAACTACGATACGATCATGGCCGGCATGTCGATCACCGACGAGCGCGACGAGGTCATCGACTTCACCCAGAACTACTTCCCGCCGACCGAGTCGAACTACGTGGCCCTGTCGGACGATGCCGATCTCGAAGGCGGCGTGATCGCGGCGCAGACCAACACGATCCAGGCCGGCTACATCGCGGAATCGGGCGCCACGCTCCTGGAATTCGCAACCTATGACGAGACCATCGCCGCCGTCCGCAACGGCGAGGCCGATGCGGTCTTCGCCGACCGCGACGCGCTTCTGCCGACGGTCGAGGAATCGGGCGGCGAGCTGGTCATCACCGGCGAGGGCGTGCCGCTGGGCGGCGGCGTCGGCATGGGTCTGCGCGAGAGCGACGGCGAGCTGCGCGATACCTTCGACGCCATCATCACCGACATGAAGGCCGACGGCTCGCTCAACGAACTGATCGTCAAGTGGTTCGGCGACGACGCGCCGCAGTACTGACCCGCCCACCGGAGCGGCCCATGCGGGCCGCTCCACCCCGCCCGACCGTCCGAGGTTTCCGGCCATCTTCTCCTTTTGCACCGATCCCGCCACGCTCGACGGCCTCGCCTGGCTGGCCTGCTACCTGACGACGGGCAAGCATTTCGCCTTCTACGGCGCGTTCGGCACGGTGCTCATCCTGTTGGCGGTGACCGCGCCCTCGGCGCTGGCCTTCGGCCTCGGGGGGGCGATGGCGGCCCGGTCGCGGATCGCGCCGCTGCGCTGGCTGGGCAAGGGCTATATCGCGGTCGTGCGCGGCGTGCCCGACATCGCGTTCTTTCTGTTCTTCGTGATCGCGTTGGACCAGGCGTTCGAGTGGATCCGGCATCAGGTCAAATGCCCCGAATGGGACGAGCCGATCCGCCAGGGCACCGACTTCATCGTCTGCCAATCGGCCAAGCTGCCGCTCGGCAATGCGCCGCAATGGGTGCATGAAGGCTACGGTTTCGCGCTCGCGGTGCTGACCTTCGCGATCGTCTTCGGCGCCTTCGCGGCCAATGTCCTCTACGGCGCGATGCGGGCCGTCCCCCGCGCGCAAGTCGAGACGGCCGAGGCCTATGGCATGTCGCGGTCGCAGGCCTTTCGCCGGGTAATCCTGCCGCAGATGTGGGTCTACGCGCTGCCGGGGCTGGGCAATCTTTGGATGGTCCTCATCAAGGCGACGCCGCTCCTCTTCCTGCTGGGCGTCGAGGATATCGTCTATTGGGCGCGCGAGCTCGGGGCGGCCAAGACGCCGCGCTTCTCGGAGTATCCCCATGGCGACTGGCGGATCTGGTATTTCTCGGCGCTTCTGGTGTTCTACCTCGCCTTCACGCGGGTTTCCGAGATCGTGATCACGCGGCTGACCCGACGCCTGTCCCGCGGTCAGGCCACGGCGGCGGGCGAAGCGATGCGGAAGGCGGGCGCATGAGCGCGCCCTCCGCCGCCGGGCGCGTCTGATGGAGGAATGTCTCCAGACCATCGCCGATTACGGCCTCCGATCGCTCGGCATCGGCGAGCGGCTGTTGCCGCGCTCGGAGTTCACGCTCTGCCAGCAGGTCGTGCTGATCGGGTCGGGCCTGATCTGGAACGTCTATTTCGGGCTGATCGCGCTTTTGTCGGGCTTTGCGCTGGCGACGGTGCTGGCGGTCGGCAAGGCCTCGCCCAAGCTCTGGGCGCGCAAGCCGTCGGAATGGTTCATCTTTATTTTCCGGGGCTCGCCGCTCTTCATCCAGTTCTTCTTCGCCTATTTCGCCTTCCTCGCCCTCAAGCAGATCGCCCCCTGGGCCGAACCGCTCTCCTCGGCCTGGGCGGGCGCGGTCGTCGTGCTCTTCCTCAACACCGCCGCCTATTCGGCCGAGATCTTCTACGGCGCGCTGGGCTCGGTCCCGAAGGGCGACCAGGAGGCGGCCGAGGCCTATGGCATCACCGGCTGGCGCAAGTTCAAGCGGATCACCTGGCCCACCACGCTGCGCCTCGCCTGGCCCGCCTACACGAACGAGGCGATCTTCCTCTTCCATGCGACGACGCTGGTGTTCTTCACCGGCTTCCCGGCCCGCCAGCAGAAAGGCGACGCGCTCTATTACGCCAATTACTTCGCCGACAAGACCTTCAACCCCTTCGTGCCCTATCCGATCCTCGCGGGGTATTTCATCCTCCTGACCCTCGTCATCATCGGCATCATGGGGTCCATCAACCGTCGCCTGAACCGCCACCTGCCCGAGGCGCCGGGCCGGCCGAGCCTTCTGGGACAGGTGATGCGATGAGCGACGAGGCACCGGCGGGCTGGCTTCACGACCACCCCGAGATCCATTCGGTCCGCGCCGCGGCCTGCGACCTCAACGGGCAGGCGCGCGGCAAGCGTTTTCCGCGCCGCTTCGCCCACAAGCTCGAGACCGACGGCACGCGCTTTCCCTTCTCGATCCTCAACCTCGATATCTGGGGCGAGGATATCGAGGACAGCCCGCTGGTCTTCGACACCGGCGACGCGGACGGCATCCTGAAACCGACCGAGCGGGGCTTTGTGCCGATGCCGTGGCTGGCCACGCCGACCGCGCTCCTGCCGGTCTGGATGTACCACGAGGACGGGCGGCCCTTCGCGGGCGATCCGCGTCACGCGCTGGCCGCCGTACTGGCGCGCTATGCCAAGCACGGGCTGACGCCGGTGGTCGCGACCGAGATGGAGTTCTACCTGATCGACGACAGCACGCGGCAACTCCGCGCGCCGATCTCGCCCGTTTCGGGCAAGCGGCGCCCGGGGGCCGAAACGCTCTCGATGCGGCAGCTCGACGCCTTCGACATGTTCTTCACCCAGCTCTACGACGCCTGCGAGGCGATGGATATTCCCGCCAACACCGCCATCTCCGAGGCCGGGATCGGCCAGTTCGAGATCGACCTCAGCCACCAGCCGGACGCGCTCAAGGCCGCAGACGACGCGTGGCTCTTCAAGCTCGCCCTGCGCGGGCTGGCGCGGCAGCACGGCTTTGCGGCCAGCTTCATGGCGAAGCCCTATCCGGATTACGCGGGCAACGGGATGCATGTGCATTTCTCGGTGCTCGACGCCGATGGCGCGAACGTGTTCGACGATGGCGGGCCGCAGGGATCGGACATGCTGCGCCACGCGGTCGCGGGCCTTCTGGCGGCGGCCCCGGCCTCGACCCTCGTCTTCGCGCCGCATCTCAACAGCTACGACCGGCTCGTGCCGGGCGCGCATGCGCCCACCGGCCTCGCCTGGGCCTACGAGAACCGCACCAGCGCCATCCGCATCCCGTCCGGCCCGAACGCCGCGCGCCGGATCGAGCACCGCATCTCGGGCGGGGACGCGAATCCCTATCTCTTGCTGGCCAGCATCCTCGCCGCCGCATTGCAGGGAATCGAGGACGCGCAGGACCCGCCACAGCCGATAACCGGCAATGCCTACGCGATGACCCTTCCGCAGATCCCGTCGCGCTGGGCCGAGGCGATCGACCGCTTCGAGAGCGATCCGTGGTCGGCCCGTCTTCTGCCCAGCGCGCTCATACGGAACCTCGTCCTGACCAAGCGACAGGAGCTGCGCGACATCGACGCGCTGACCGAGGACGAGCGGATGGATCTCTACCTGGACACCGTATGACCGCGGGCGTCTTCGCCGCCGTCCTCGCCGCGGCGCTGCTCCATGCCGGATGGAACGCGCTGGTGAAATCGGGCGCGTCGAAGGTCGGCGGGATCACGAT
Organism: uncultured Jannaschia sp.; assembly: GCF_947503795.1. Lineage (NCBI taxonomy): Bacteria > Pseudomonadati > Pseudomonadota > Alphaproteobacteria > Rhodobacterales > Roseobacteraceae > Jannaschia > uncultured Jannaschia sp. The sequence continues at coordinate 171,887 of NZ_CANNEZ010000002.1, forward strand.
CATGACCCTCGTGCAGGGGGGCGCGGGCGGTCTGATCGCGCTGACCCTGCCGCTTCCCACCGGGTCGGTCTGGGGCTGGCTCCTGCTTTCGGGGGCCTTCCACGCGGGCTACAAGCTCTTCCTCGCCTTCGCCTACGAGCAGGGCGACCTCAGCCGCGTCTATCCGATCGCGCGCGGCGCGGCGCCGATGATCGTCCTCCTCGTCTCGCCGCTGCTTCTGACCGATATCCTGACCCCGACCGAGATCGTCGGCATCCTGATCCTCGGGGCGGGGATCGCCACCATGGCCACCGGAAGCCTGCGCGCCCGTGAGGCGCGGCGGCTGATCCCTTACGCGCTGGGGTCGGCCCTGATGACGGCGGGCTACACGATCGTCGACGGCTCGGGCGCGCGGGTCGCGGCCTCGGCCACGCAATACGTCGCGTGGCTCTTCCTCCTCGATGTCCTGATCTTCACGCCGATCATCCTTGCGCTGCGCGGGCTCGAGGTGCTGCGCGCGGATGCGCGGGCCTGGGGCCTCGGGGCACTGGCCGCACTTCTGTCCTATGCCGCCTATGCGGTGGCCGTCTGGGCGATGACAGTGGCGCCCATCGCGCTGGTCGGCGCGCTGCGCGAGACGTCGATCCTCTTCGCCGTGTTCCTCGGCTGGGCCTTGCTGGGCGAACGGATCGACCGCTGGAAAGCCGTCGCGGCGATCCTGATCGTGGGTGGCGTCGCCCTGACCCGCCTCTAGCGCGCCCGCCGGTCCGGGCCGCGCGCGCCTAGCACCGCCCGGCCAGCACCATCGTCCAATAGACCGTGCCCCGTGCCTGCGCTGCGGCCACCGCGCCGTGGGTCACCCGCCGGTCGAGGATGTTGCGGCGATGCCCCGACGAGGCCAGCCAGTCGCGCATCACCGCGCCCAGATCGCCCTGCCCCGCCGCCACGTTCTCGGCCGCAAAGCACGCCTTGAAGCCCGCATCACGGACCCGTTCGAACACTGTCGAGCCGCCCGGTCCGTCATGGCCGATGCGCCCCCGTCGCGCCATGTGGTTCGCCTGCGCCTGCGCGGCGCGCATCAAGCGGGCATCGTCCGCGACGGGGGCCAGCCCCGCTGCCGCGCGGTACGCCGTCGCGGCACCCATCGGACCCGCCTGTGCGCCCAGCGCCAGACAAAGGCCCACCACCACCGAAATCAAGAACCGCATCGTCATCGCCCCGCATCCTGCCAACCGGACCTTAACGACCCGTGACCGCCGCGACGACGCTTGCCGCCATCCCGCCCCCGGCATAGCGTCGATCCGCGCAGCAACCTCCAAGGCATCCCATGAAAATCGGCATTCTGCAGGCCGGACACACGACCGAGGACATCCGCGCCGTCCACGGCGACTTCGACGCCATGTTCAAACGGCTTTTGGACGGGCACGGCTTCGCCTTCCGGTCCTACGATGTGGAGCACATGGTCTTTCCCGACGCCGTCACCGAATGCGACGGCTGGCTCGTGACCGGCTCGCGGCACGGGACCTACGAGGACCATGCCTTCATCCCGCCGCTCGAAGCCTTCATCCGCGAGGCGCATGAGACGAACGTCCCCCTCGTGGGCATCTGCTTCGGTCACCAGATCGTGGCGACCGCGCTCGGCGGCGAGGTGGTGAAGTTCGACGGCGGCTGGGCGCTGGGCCGCCATCCCTACTGCCTGGCCGACGGGTCCGAAATCACCCTGAACGCCTGGCACCAGGACCAGGTCGTAACCCTCCCCCCCGGCGCCGAGGTGCTGGCATCGAGCGCGTTCTGCGCCAACGCGATCCTCTCCTATGGCGACCGCGCCTTTACCGTGCAGGCCCATCCCGAATTCTCGAATTCCGTCCTGACCGACTATGTCCGCGTCCGGCGCGGCACGGGAACCTACCCCGACGACCGGATGGACGAGGCCGAGGCGACGCTGGCGCAGCCCGTCGACGACGCCCGCCTCGCCCGCGCCATCGCGCGCTTCTTCACCGACCGGGTGGCCCATGTCTGACTGGCTCGACCGCATCCCCGACCACGCGCGCACCTATCTCGACGGGCGCCGCCTCGACGAAGTGGAGTGCATCGTCGCCGACCTCTCGGGGATCGCGCGGGGCAAGGCGATGCCCGCCGCGAAATTCGCCAAGCAGACGAAATTCTACCTGCCGAACTCGATTTTCCAGCAGACCATCACCGGCGACTGGGCGGAGGACGGCGACGCCGCCTTCCTTGAGCCGGACATGATCCTGACGCCCGACTTCGACACCGCCTGCGCCGCGCCCTGGACCGCCGACTGGACGCTGCAGGTCATTCACGACATGTCCGACCAGGCGGGCAAGCCCGTCCCGATGGCGCCGCGCAATGTCCTGCGGCGGGTGATCTCGCTCTACGAAGCGCAGGGCTGGAGCCCCGTCGTGGCGCCCGAGATGGAGTTCTATCTCGTCGCCCGCAACATCGACCCGTCGCAGCCCGTGTTGCCGCCGATGGGCCGCTCGGGCCGCCGGGCCGCCGCGCGGCAGGCCTACTCGATGTCCGCCGTCGATGAATACGGCCCCGTCATCGACGACATCTACGACTTCGCCGAGGCCATGGGCCTCGAGATCGACGGCATCCTGCAGGAGGGCGGCTCCGGTCAGGTCGAGATGAACCTCGCCCATGGCGACCCGATCCGGCTGGCCGACGAGATCTTCTACTTCAAGCGCCTCATCCGCGAGGCCGCGCTCCGGCACGACTGCTACGCGACCTTCATGGCCAAGCCGATCCAGGACGAACCCGGCAGCGCCATGCATCTCCATCATTCGGTCGTGGACCGGGCCACGGGGCGGAACCTCTTCGACGGCGGCGACGGAACCGAGACCGAAGCCTTCATGCACTTCATCGGCGGGATGCAGCGGCACCTGCCCTCGGTGATCGCGCTGCTGGCGCCCTACGTGAACTCCTACCGGCGCTTCGTGCGCGACTTCGCAGCACCCGTGAACCTCGAATGGGGGCGCGACAACCGCACGACCGGGCTGCGCGTCCCCGTCTCGGAGCCGGAGGCCAAGCGCGTCGAGAACCGCATCGCGGGGATGGACTGCAACCCGTATCTCGCCCTCGCCGCGTCGCTGGCCTGCGGCTATCTCGGGCTGGTCAACAAGATCGAACCCGCGCCGCAATTCACCGGCGACGCCTATGACAGCGCCGACGGCATTCCCCGCGACCTCTCCACCGCGCTCGATCTCTTCGAGGCGGCGACCGAGATCCACGAGGTCCTCCACCCGCGCTTCGCGTCGATCTACACCGCGGTCAAACGGCTGGAGAACGGCGCCTTCCTGCAGGTCATCTCGCCGTGGGAGCGGGAGCATCTGCTGCTGAACGTATGACGCGGGGGCCGCGCGGCTCGGGCGCGTCGTGGCTCCACGCCAATGGCGACCGGGGCACCTGGCCGCGCACCTTCTACGCCGAGGGGCTCGACCTCCCCGCCCCCCATCCGCCGCTCAAGGGCCGCGTCACCGCCGATCTCTGCGTCGTGGGCGGCGGGATCACCGGGCTCTCGGCGGCGCTGCATGGCGCGCGGGCGGGGATGTCGGTCGTCCTGCTCGAGGCGCAGCGGGTCGGGTGGGGCGCGTCGGGGCGCAACGGGGGCCAGGTCGGCTCGGGGCTGAACTGGGGGCAGGAGAAGCTCGAGGCGCGGCTCGGCGGCCCCCGCGCCCGCGCCGTCTGGAACCTTTGCGAAGACGCCAAGGCGCTGACCCGCCGCCTGATCGCCACCCACGCGCCCGAGGCCGACTGGCGGTCCGGCGTGCTGTCGGTCGCGCGCGGGGAGACATCGCTCGGACCGATGGCCGAGGCCGCCGCGCGGATGGACCGGGACTACGGCACCGCGCTCGAGGTGCTGGACCGCGACGCGCTGGCCGCCCGGATCGGGACGCGCGCCTATGCGGGCGGGGTGCTGGACCCCACGGCGGGCGTGGTGAATCCGCTGGCCTACGCGCTCGGCCTCGCGCGGGCCTGTGTAGCGGCGGGGGTGACGATCCACGAAGGCGCGGAGGTCCACCGCATCGGCGACACCGTGGCCACGGCGCAGGGGGCCGTCACGGCGCGCTTCGTGCTGCACGCGACCAACGGTTACGGGGCGCATCTGACGGGGGCGTCGGCGGCGCGCGTCCTGCCGATCAACAACTTCATCGCCGTCACCGAGCCGCTGGCCGCGCCCCCCATGGCCACGCCGCTCGGGGTCGCCGACGACCGCTTCGTGGTGAACTACTTCCACCAGACCGGGGACGGCCGCCTCGTCTATGGCGGCGGCGAGAGCTACGGCCGCCGCTTTCCCACCGACATCGAAGCCCGCGTCCGCGCCAACCTCGCCCGTGTCTATCCCGACCTGGCGGGCATCCGCTTCGACCACGCCTGGGGCGGCACGCTGGCGGTCACGGCCACCCGGTTGCCGCTCCTGTCCGAGGTCCGCCCGGGCGTGTTCACCGCCGGAGGCTACTCGGGCCACGGGCTGGCGCTGTCGGGGCTGTTCGGAGCCGTCGCCGTCGAGGCGATGCGCGGGGATCGCGCGCGGTTCGACACCCTCGCCGCCCTGCCCGTCCCCGCGCTGCCGGGCGGGCGGTGGCTCGGCGGGCTGATGGCGCAGGCGGGGATGGTGTTCGGGGCGGTGGTGGATCGGGTGGGGTGAAGCGTCCAAAAGGTAGAGCGGGTGCAACCCACAGTGGTAGATTCGTGAATCTTAAGTTTTGCTAGCCTGCCCGTGCGCTACGTTAATCTGAAACTGTTGACACATGGGGAGCTGCATCACACCCTGCCTTATAAATGATGCTTTAGGTCGAGATGCGTATGAAGAATTTTTTGTTAGGGGCTGGGATTTGCTTGGCGATGTCGGCCGCGAACGTGCTGTTTGCGAATGAGAATCAGGTCCACCTAGAAGAAGTAGTTCACGGTATTCGTGATGCGGTAATTAGAGGTGATCTTGAAGCAGCCATTTCCGGCATGCAGGACATACCGATCGGAGCAGATCTTTCTGAGCCCTATTTTGAAGATTTGCATAATTCGGTTCTAGCGTGGGTATCACCGTTACCCATCAGTCGCTTAGACGAAAATGCCGCAGGATATATGATATTATCCCTCATACGACCAAGCAACGAATCCTACAAAGAGAAGGCAGCACGCTATGGCATGCTTGCGGCGGAAGCGAAAACGCCTTCAATAGCGTTTTTTCGGGACAGTCTTTCTGCTAACCGAACGTCAGTCCAGCGCGATGCATTTTGGGATAGCGTAGATGGGGAGCCTGTCGCGTTTAGAGGTCGTATCACGAACGTCGAGGAAGCAGGGTTCATCCTGCCCGCGATGATCTCTATGGAAGTCGGCGGCCAGAATGCCCGAGTGCGGTGCGGTCTCGCGGACGATGCAGATGTCGAACTAATAGACCTATCCGTCGGCGATTCGATCATATGCGGCGGACGATTGTTTGATTATGGAAGTCTTTTCGGCTTCTCTCTTTCTCTCAATGAGTCTTACGTCCTTCAGTAGAGACATCATCGAATCACTCACCCCACCACCCCCATAAACTCCCGCCACTCGCCCTTCGACATTCCGCTCGTCTCCTGCGTCACCTCTTCCCCGGCGAGCATGCGCTTGAGGCACGCCACGCCTGCCCCGCTGAGCTGCGCGCCGCCGAGCCGGTAGTCTTCGAACGCGCCGTAGGCGGCGGGCACCCAATCCTTCACGATGGCGCAGAGGGCCTCCGCATAGACGCGGATCTCCATCTGGGCGTGGGGGTCGGCGCGCAGGCGGAGGAAGTGGAAGAGGTTGTGGAGGTCCACCTTCCAGTACCACTGCGTGTATATGTTCGCGGGCAGGTTCATGCGGGCGAGTTCGCGGGCGAGGCCCTGCTGGCCGTCCTGCGAGATCATCGCCTCGTAATGGTCGTAGGCGCGGTCGCTGTCGGTGCGGAGCCAGTCGAGGACGCGCTGCGCCTCCTCGCCACGGAGTGCCTCGCCGCGCCCCTGATTGTTGGTCTGCGACTGCGCGGCGAGGTCGTCCTCGTGGGGGATGTAGAACTCGCGGTCGAGGATGGAGTAGCGCGCAGAGTATTCGTTCACATTGGCCGTCCGGTGGCGGATCCACTGGCGTGCGACGAAGACCGGCAGCTTCACATGGAGCTTGATCTCGCACATCTCGAAGGGCGTCGAATGCCAGTGCCGCATGAGGTAGCGGATCAGCCCCTCGTCGTTCGACACGGCCTTGGTGCCGCGCCCGTAGCTGACGCGCGCGGCCTGGGTGATGGCGCGGTCGTCGCCCATGTAATCGATGACCCGGACAAAGCCGTGATCGAGCACGGGATGCGCGGTGTAGAGATGCTGCTCCATCCCCGGCGCGGTGGCGCGCAGGGTCTGATGGGTCTCGCCGCGCTGGGCGTCGATCTCGGCCTGTTGCTCGGGGGTCAGCGGCATGGGATGTCTCATCGGATTCGGGCGGTTGGCACAGGTTGGACCGCGCACGGGCGGAGACGCAACATGTTGGGTGACGATTGAGCGCGGGGACGGATCGCGGGACACGGTTCCTGGAGCGGCGGCTGGGCGACTGGGCCCGCGCGCGGCTGCCGGCGGGCGTGGTCGAGGCGGTGATGTTCGTCCTCAAGCAGGGCTGGGCCGCGCTCTTCGGCGGGCTGTTCCTGATCGCCATCGTCGCCAGCCGCGCGGTCTGGTCCGAGGACTGGGCGCTGACGCGCTATGACGGCCTCTTCCTCTTCGCGGTGGCGACGCAGGCGGGGATGATCGCGCTCCGCCTCGAGAGCTGGGCCGAGGCGCGGGTGATCTTCCTCTTCCACCTGACGGGCACCGCGATGGAGGTGTTCAAGCTGGCGCAGGGGTCGTGGTATTATCCCGACACGGGGATCTTCGAGATCGGGGGCGTGCCGCTCTTCTCGGGGTTCATGTACGCCGCCGTCGGCAGCTACATCGCCCGCGTGATCCGCGTCTTCGACATGGCGTTCGCCCCGATGCCGCCCTTCTGGGTGCTTGCGGTACTCGGGGCCGCGATCTACGGCAACTTCTTCTGGCACCACTGGGTCTGGGACATGCGCTACGTGCTGATGGCCGCGACGGTGATCCTCTTCGGCCGCACGCGCGTCTGGTTCCGGGTGTCCGATCGGTTCTGGTGGATGCCGATGCCGCTGGCCGCACTCCTGGCGGCGGGCGCGATCTTCGTGGCCGAGAACGTCGGCACCTTCACCCAGACCTGGGTCTATGCGGGCCAAGGCGAGGGCCAGCCGGTGCCCTGGGGCAAGTTCGGGTCGTGGTATCTGCTGCTCTGGGTCAGCTTCGCGACCGTCACGCTGGTGATGCGCGACGCGTTGATGCGGGGCCCATGGCGGCCGGACGGGGTTGCCGCGGCGGACGCGGGGGCTAGGGTCGGGGCGTCCCCCTGACGGAGAGCCCGCGATGCCCATCACCTATCTGCACACCATGGTCCGGGTGAAGGACCTCGACGCCTCGATCGCCTTCTACAAGCTCCTCGGCCTCGTCGAGCGCCGCCGCAGCGAGAGCGAGCAGGGCCGTTTCACGCTGGTCTTCATGTGTCCGCCCGATCAGGCGGATGGCCATGCGGATGTCGAGCTGACCTACAATTGGGACGGCGATGAAAGCCTGCCGTCCGACAGCCGCCATTTCGGGCATCTCGCCTATACGGTCGACGACATCTACGCGACCTGCCAGCACCTGATGGACAACGGCGTGACCATCAATCGCCCGCCCCGCGACGGGCACATGGCCTTCGTGCGCTCGCCCGACAACATCTCGGTCGAGCTTCTGCAGGCGGGCGATCGCAAGGCCCCGGCGGAGCCTTGGGCCAGCATGGAAAACACCGGCCACTGGTAGGGGCGCGCGCCCCACGGGCGCCGCATTGCCTCCATCATCCGGGCAGGATCGGCGGTTAGTCCTTTGGGATCGTTAACCGGAGTCCGTCCTGCCATGCGCCTCATCCAACGCTTCCTGTCCGACGAGCGCGGTGCGCTCACCGTGGAATATGCCGTGCTCTGCGCGGTGACGGCGGGCCTGGGTGCCGCGACCGTCGCGGTCGTGCAGGCGGGTGCCGCCGATGCGGGCGCGGATCTCTCGGCCAACTCGGAATACTCGGCGCAGGTCGTGCAGCCCCGCGTGCGCGTGATCTACGACGAGGTGAAGATGTCCTCGATGTACAGCGCGCTGGGCGTCTATCAGGACAGCGAGCTGGGCACGCTCACGGCCTATGCCGACGAATGGGTCGATCTTGTCGAGACCTATTCGGATCAGGTGTCGCTCGACTTCAAGGAGCGCCTGACCGATTTCAACACCGCCATCGACCTCGTCTGGGCCGAGCGCGAGATGATCCGCCCGATCGACGGGACCTGGGACGACGCGGCGATCTCGGCCCTGCCGGGCGGCGCGGACGGTCTGGCGAACACATTCTATCAATAGAGACGCGCCGAGGCCGGGAATTGACCCCGGACCGAGCCCGCTCCTGCCCCACTTCCGCCATCGCACCCCGCTACCCATCGGTAAGTCGTTAAGAACCCTTCGGAGTAACCGGGTATGCGTATCAATTTCATCGAGACCGAGGACGGGGCCGTCACCGTCGATTGGGTCGTCCTCACCGCCGGTCTCGTCGCACTCGGGCTGGCCGTCATGATCTCGGTCAGCACCGGGGTCCAGTCGACGGTCGCCTCGATCGACGCCAACATGAACGCGCCCTCGGTCATCACCCGCATGAACCACGGCTTCGGCTATACCGCCCATGACCAGGCGACCTTCAACCGCATGATCGTCGGCATGGCCGGGATGGACCCCGCCGATCTCGACCAGATCGCCGCCTTCTTCAACGAGGTGAACGCGAGCGATCTGAGCGGCCTGAGCGACGACGAACGCGGCCAGTTGGCCGATATCAACACCGCGATCGACATGGCCTATGTCGATGCGGGTGGCACGCGCATCACCGAGACGAGCTATGACGCGGTGACCGTGGCGGGGCTGGCCGAAGGGCTGGGCCTCCCCAATGCCGCGGACGACGCCGAGGTCGCGCCCGACGCCTGACGCTCAGGCGACCGGCAGGACGGCAGCGGCGACCCGCCGCCCCTCGCCCACCAGAACGTTGTAGGTCCGGCAGGCGGCGGGGGTGTTCATCACCTCGAGCCCCAGTCCCGCGTCCTCGACCGCCGCGCGCAGATCGCCCGGCACATGGGCGATCTCGGTCCCCGTCCCCACCAGGATCACGTCCACATCCCCCGCCAGCGCGGTCAGCGCGGCGGCATCCGTGAACCCGTCCCATGCCCTGCGCCCGCCGGCATGCAGAAGCGTCGCGCCCTCGACCACCTCGCCGCCGATGCGGAAGAAGCCGGGCCCGTAGCCGTCGAAGGGCTGGGCGTCGTCGAAGGTCACTTCGGTCAGGTTCATCGGGGCCTCCACGCGTCGAGCATCGGGGCGATCCCTACCGGCTTCCGGCCCGGATCGGAAGGCGGCGGGTGCCCCCGTCAGACCGGCAGGCCCAGCACCACCGCCCCCGCCACCACCGCATAGGCGATCCCGCGATAAAGCCGTTCGGCCCCCGGCTGGAACAGCCGCTGTCCGATCAGCGTGCCCGCCATGTAGACCGGCAGAAGGATCAGCCCCGCCCAAAGCACGGGCGGCGGCAGCACGCCCTGCCACCAGAGCGCGGGCAGCAGCACCAGCGTCACGGTCGTCAGGAAGGTGGCGAGATTCGCGCGCATTCGCGCCGCCTGTCCCCCGCCCGCCAGCGTCACGAGGATCACAACCGGTCCCAGCAGACCCGTCGAGCCCCCCACCACGCCCGCGGCCGCCCCGATCCCGAGGCGCGGCCCCGCCGCATCCGACAAGCGCAGCTTCCAGCCCGACATGACGGCGGCCAGCGTGATCGCGACGATGATGCAGATCGCCCAGCGGAGCGGGGTTTCCGGCAGCCGCGTCAACAGCATCACGCCCAGCGGCATGGTGACCGCCGCGGCGGCGATCATCAGTCCCGTGGCGCGCTTGTCGCAGGCGGGCCAGGTCTTCGGCAGCATGGTGATGGCCGAGCCGACCGCCGAGACCGAGAAGGCCGCGACCGCCACCTCGGGCGTCGCGACCCGCGCGGCCACCGGCATGAAGATCAGAGCGGCCCCGAAGCCCGCGAAGCCGTAGACGACGCCCGCCGCCAGCGCCGCCGCCACCAGCCACCCGATTCCCGGCATGGCCAGCGCGGCGACAAGACCGTCAGGCATCCACGTCCGCGAATTGCGTCCCGGCGTCCGAGGGCTTCTTCGGATCGCGGTCGATGCCCAGCATCAGCACGACATTTTTGGCCACATAGACCGACGAATAGGTGCCGACGATGATGCCCCAGAAGATCGCGAAGACGAAGCCGCGGATCACATCGCCTCCGAGGACGAGGAGTGCCAGCAGCGCCAGGAGCGTCGTGCCCGAGGTCATCAAGGTCCGGCTCAGCGTCTCGTTGGTCGAGAGGTTCATGACCTCCTGCAACGGGGTCTTCTTGTACTTGATGAGGTTCTCGCGCAGCCGGTCGAAGAGGACGACCGTATCGTTGATCGAATAGCCGATGATCGTCAGGATCGCCGCGATCGTGGCCAGGTCGAAGCGGATCTGCAGCAGGCTGAAGATGCCGATGGTCAGCACCACGTCGTGGACGAGGGCCGCGATGGCCCCGATCGAGAACTGCCATTCGAAGCGCAGCCAGATGTAGAACAGGATCGCCACGAGCGACGCTCCAACGGCGAGCAGCGCCGTCGTGATGAGCTCGCCCGAGACCTTCGGCCCGACGCTTTCGACGGACGGGAAGGTGATCGACGGATCGACGCCCTGCAGCGCCGCCTCGACCGCGGCGATGGTGGCCGGGGTCACGGATTCCGCGCCGTCCTGTGCCTGGATGCGGACCTGCGCGACGTTGCGCCCGGCCTCGAAGGTGGGGTCGAACACCTCGGTGATGGTGACGTCCCCCAGCCCCAGCGGCGTCAGCGCGTCCCGGTAGGCGCCGACATCGACCGATTGCGTGGACTCGGTGCGGATCGTCGTGCCGCCGAGGAAGTCGATCCCGAAGTTCAGCCCGACGATCAGCCAGATCGCGATCGACGCGATCATCGCCACGATCGACGCGCCGAAGGTGACCTTCCGCCACTTGAAGAAGTCAAAGCTGGTCTGCTGGGGGACGAGGCGAAGGCGCATGTCAGACCTCGATCTGCTTGGGGCGGCGGCGTTCGAACCACAGGATGATCAGAAGCCGTGTGACGAAGATCGCCGTGAAGACCGAGGTCAGGATGCCGATCCCCAGCGTTACCGCGAAGCCCCGCACCGGGCCGGAGCCGAGGGTGAAGAGGATCGTGGCGATGATGAAGGTCGTGATGTTGGCGTCGACGATGGCCGACAGCGCCCGCTCGTAGCCCAGCTCGATCGCCCGCGCGGGGCCCTTGGCGGTGCGCAGCTCCTCGCGGATACGCTCGAAGACCAGCACGTTGGCGTCCACCGCCATGCCGATGGTCAGCACGATCCCCGCGATCCCCGGCAGCGTCAGCGTGCCGCCGATCAGGCTGAGGATGCCGAAGATCAGCGCCACGTTGATGCCCAGCGCCACCGTCGCGAACACCCCGAAGAGGCCGTAGGCCGCAACCATGAACACCACCACCGCCGCCATCGCCACCAGCGACGCGACCTGGCCCGCGTCGATGCTGTCCTGACCCAGCTCGGGGCCGATGGTGCGTTCCTCGAGGAAGGTCATCTCGGCCGGAAGCGCGCCCGCGCGCAGAAGGATCGACAGGCGGTTCGCCTCGGCCACGTCGAAATTGCCGGTGATCTGGCCCGACCCGCCCGTGATCGCCTGGCGGATGACGGGGGCGGTCACGACCTCCTCGTCCAGCACGATGGCGAAGGGCGCGCCGACATTGTTGGCGGTGAACTCGCCGAAGGCCCGCGCGCCCGACGGATTGAAGCGGAACGTGACCGCCGGCAGGCCGTTCTGGTCGAAGGCCGGCTGGCTGTCCACGAGATCGTCGCCGGTCACGACGGGCGTGCGCTCCAGGATGTAATACGCCCCCGCCTCGTCCATCGACGGATGCAGAAGCTGGTCGGCATCGACGACCGTCTCGGCGCTGCCCGACCGGCTGACGACCGGGTGGAAGGTCAGCCGCGCGGTCGTCCCGATCAGCTCCTTCAACTCCTGTGCCGAGCCGATGCCCGGCACCTGGATCAGGATGCGGTCCGCGCCCTGACGCTGGATCGTCGGCTCGCGGGTGCCCGCCTCGTCGACGCGGCGACGGATGATCTCGAGCGATTGCTGCATCGTGCGGTCGTCGGTCGCGGTCCGCTCCGCATCCGAAAGCGTGACCGTCAGGATGTCGCCCGTGACGTCCACATCGATATCGGACTGCCCGACGCCCGTCAGCGAGACGATGGGCTGCGCCAGCGCACGGACGGCGTCGGCGGCGGCCTGCGCGCCCGAGGGCTCGGAGAAGCGCACGCGCAATTCGTCGGTCGGGCTGTCCTGCCGGCGGATGGTGCCGATCTGGTCGCGCACCTCGCGGAGTGCGTCGCGCACCTCGGGCCAGTAGCCGTCGAGCCGTGCGGCGTAGACGTCGCCGAGCTGCACCTCGGCCAGGAGATGCGCCCCGCCCCGCAGGTCGAGTCCCAGATTGACGAGGCTCGACGGAAGGATCTCGGGCCAGAGCGCCAGATCGGCCTCGATCTCGGGGGTCGCGATCGCGCCGCGCTCGAGTGCCGTGACGGCGTCATTATGCCGCTCGGCGCGGGTGTAGAAGACGTTGGGCAGCGCCAGCGCCAGCCCGGCGAGGCAGACGAGGATGATGCCCAGACGCTTCCAGAGCGCGATCTGAAGCATGGATCAGCCCGCCGGTTCGGTCTTCGACAAAACCTGCGCGATCGTGGCGCGGACGACGCGGACCTTCACGCCCTCGGCGATCTCGACCTCGAGTTCGCCGTCTTCCTTGACCTTGGACACCTTGCCGATCAGCCCGCCCTGCGTGACGACCTGATCACCCCGGCGCAGCGCCTCGACCATCGCCTTGTGTTCCTTCACCTTCTTCTGCTGCGGACGGATCAGCAGGAAATACATGATCGCGAAGATCAGGATCAGGGGGACGAAGCTGCCGAAACCGGCGGCGATATCGGCGCCCTGGGCATAGGCGGGAGTGGCGAACATGGGCGGGGTCCTATCGGTGTCGGTCGGGTGCTGGAGCGCGCCCGGATGCGGTCGGGCGCGAACCTATTCGGGCCACATGGGGGGCGCAAGCCATGCTGGCAACCGCTGGCGCGGCGCGCGGCCCTGTGGCATGTCGCGCCGGACACAGCGCCGGAGGCCCAGATGCACGATATCCGCACCATCCGCGACGATCCCGCCGCCTTCGACGCCGGGCTCGCGCGTCGGGGCCTCGCACCGATGTCGTCGGAGCTTCTGGCGCTCGACACCGCACGGCGCGCGACGATCACCGCATCCGAGGCCGCCCTGGCCGAGCGGAACGCGGCCTCGAAGCAGGTGGGCGCGGCCAAGGCGTCGGGCGACGAAGCGGAGTTCGAGCGGCTGCGCGGCCTTGTGGCCGACAAGAAGGCCGAGATCGCGCGGCTGGAGGACGAGGCGCGTGAGACCGACGCCGCGCTCCGCACCGCCCTCCTCGAAATCCCGAACCTGCCCGATGCGGACGTGCCCGATGGCGCGGACGAGGGGGACAACGTGGAGGTGAACCGCTGGGGCACGCCGGCCACGTTCGACTTCGCCGCGAAGGAGCATTTCGAGATCGCGGGCGTCGCGCCCGGCATGGATTTCGAGACCGCCGCCAAGCTCTCCGGCAGCCGCTTCGTGATGCTCACCGGCGGCGTCGCCCGCGTGCACCGCGCGCTCGCGCAGTTCATGCTCGACACCCACATCGCCGAGAACGGCCTGACCGAGGTCAATGCGCCCGTCATGGTCCGCGAGGAGGCGATGTACGGCACCGGCCAACTCCCGAAGTTCGGCGAAGACAGCTACCAGACCCACGAGGGGATGTGGCTGATCCCGACCTCCGAGGTCTCGCTGACGAACATCGTCGCGGGCCACACCATCGACGAGACCTATTTGCCGCGCCGCTACACCGCGCACAGCCTCTGCTTCCGCTCCGAAGCCGGGTCGGCGGGCCGCGACACCGCCGGGATGCTCCGCCAGCACCAGTTCGAGAAGGTCGAGATGGTTTCGGTCACCCATCCGGACCGGAGCCGCGACGAGCTCGACCGCATGACGCGCTGCGCCGAGGGGCTTCTCGAAAAGCTCGGTCTGCCCTACCGGACGGTCGTGCTCTGCACCGGCGACATGGGCTTCGGCGCGCGGCGCACCCATGACATCGAGGTCTGGCTGCCGGGGCAGGATGCCTATCGCGAGATTTCCTCCTGCTCGACCACGGGCGATTTCCAGGCCCGCCGGATGAACGCGCGCTTCAAACCCGCGGGCGGCGGCAAGCCGGAATTCGTGCATACGCTCAACGGCTCTGGCCTCGCGGTCGGGCGCTGTCTCATCGCGGTGCTGGAGAACGGGCAGCAGGCCGACGGCTCGGTGACGCTACCGGAGGTGCTGAGCCCGTGGCTCGGCGGCAAGCTGACGCTGACGCCCGACGGTGATCTGGTCTAGCGCTTGAGCGTAGAGTGCAGCGCGGGCACGTAGCCCGCGGCCAGCACGGCGCGCGTCACGGGGTTCGTCAGGACAGTGACCGGGCCGTGCGGCCGGGCGCGTGCGGCCCCGTAGCCCTCCGGCGTGACAGCGTGACACGCATCCCCCAAGGTCAGCCAGTCGCCGCCCCCGTCGCGGAAGATCGTGTGGTCCGGCAAGGCCCGCGCCTCCGCCCGGTCGTGGCGCATCCGCCGCGCCCCGCGCTCCGCCCGCGCCTCGTGCAACGCGGCGTCGACGGCCATGACGCCCGGCCAGCCCCCGAAGGCCCGCGCCCAGGCCGCCTTCCACCGCCCGAAGGCCGCCCGCCGGCAATAGCCGCAGGGCCGGTGCCCGGCGGCCAGCGCCACCGCCTCGTCCAGAAAGAAGAGTTCCGTCCAGCGGCGCCCGGTCATCACCGCGCGGCGCCGCCCCTGCCAGTCGAGCGTGCAGCAGATCCACGCCCGATGCCGCCAGAGCGCATCACCCATCACGCCGTCGGCGACATGGAGGATGCCGCGGTTGCCGGTCAGCGTACCGCGCGCGGGGTCGGGATGGATTGTGCCGTCGGGGCGGACGCGGTTGCGACGCGGCAGGTCAGCCGTCCAGCAGGGTCGCGCCCGTCATCACCACGGCCTGCATCGTGTCCGCGTCCTCGACGAGATGCAGCGCACCGCTCAGCTTGGCGTGGCGCGCGTCCTCGGTCACCGGCAGCGGATCGGCCAGCTGCACCTCGATCGCGGTGCCGTGGTCGCCCGAGCCGCAGAACGGGCACTGGCCCAAATCGGACACCAGCATCCAGTCGCGCGTCTCGGCTTCCCAGCCGACGGGCACGAGGTAGCCGCTGATCTCGAAGCGGTCGACGCCGCCCGCGATCTCGGACGGATATCGCTTCGTCACCGACCAGCTGTCGGCGGTCTCGTGCTCGGTCACCTCGATCTGGCCCAGCAGGTGCCACGCGGGATCGGCGGCATCGGCGAAGGCGACCGCGGGCAGAGCGGCGGCGATGGGAAGGGTGGTCGTCAGAAGGGTGGCGCGGCGCATGTCGTCTCCGAGATCTGGCTTCGGCCCTCATCCCCGACCGCTGCCCCGACGGCAACGCCCGATTCGCGACACGGACGCCATCGGCAAGGCGCCGCCGATCAGGCCGTCTGCGCCC
Source organism: uncultured Jannaschia sp. (assembly GCF_947503795.1). Classification (NCBI taxonomy): domain Bacteria; kingdom Pseudomonadati; phylum Pseudomonadota; class Alphaproteobacteria; order Rhodobacterales; family Roseobacteraceae; genus Jannaschia; species uncultured Jannaschia sp. The sequence goes on from NZ_CANNEZ010000002.1 coordinate 187,683, forward strand.
GCGCCAGAAGGGCGGCGAAGGCGGGCGATCCGTCGGCGGCCGCCTCGAGATCCAGGTCGGGTGCCGCCTCGCCCAGATCGAGCAGCGGATCGACCAGCACCCCGTCCGGGTCGCGATCCGCCCCCGCGACCAGCACGGCGAGCGCATCGGCGGGAAAGAACGCCACGAGGTGGTCGAACACCGCCCCGGTCCACGCGTCCGGCGTCCCGGTCGCGGCCTCGTCGGTGGCGAGATAGGCGATGTAGCGCAGCGCCAGCCGGTCCACCGGCAGATCGCCCGGCGGCAGCGTGTCCGTCGTCTCGGGCAGGCCCAGGGCCTCGGCCACGACGGCGCGGGGGATGGCGTCGGTCAGGGTCATCGCACGTCTTCCGAGCCGGTCACGACATCATCTCCTTCGTGGCACTCAGCGTGACCTCCGGGTGGTCGCGCTCGATGCGGTCGATGTCCCATTGCAGGCGCGTCAGGAAGACGGGGTCGCCATCGTTGTCATGGGCGATGTGCTGGGGGTTCTTCGCGATCACGGCCTCGACCGCGTCCTTCGGGCCGGAGAGCCAGCGCGCGGATTGGAACTGCGACTGATCGAAGCGCACCGGCAGGCCGTATTCCAGCTCGATCCGGCTGGCGAGCACCTCGAATTGCAGCGCGCCCACCACGCCGACGATGAAGCCCGAACCGATCGCGGGCTTGAAGACCTTGGCAGCCCCCTCCTCGGCGAACTGCATCAGCGCCTTTTCCAGATGCTTGGCCTTCATTGGGTCGCCCGCACGCACGCCCTGCAGCAGTTCGGGCGCAAACGACGGGATGCCGGTAAAGCGCAGCGCCTCGCCCTCGGTCAGCGCATCGCCGATCCGCAACTGGCCGTGGTTCGGAATACCGATGATGTCGCCGGCCCAGGCCTCCTCGGCCAGCTCCCGGTCGGCGGCGAGGAACAGGACCGGGTTCGAGATCGCCATCGGCTTTTTCGACCGCACATGCGTCAGCTTCATGCCCCGCTCGAAATGCCCCGAGGCCAGCCGCACGAAGGCCACCCTGTCGCGGTGCTTGGGGTCCATGTTGGCCTGCACCTTGAAGACGAACCCCGTGACATTCGTCTCATCGGCCGACACCTGACGGGGCTCGGCGCGCTGCGGCTGGGGCGCCGGCCCGTACTCGGCGATCCCGGTCATCAATTCCTGCACGCCGAAGCTGTTGATCGCGCTGCCGAACCAGATCGGCGTCAGCGATCCTTCGAGAAACGCGTCCCGGTCGAAGGCGGGCAGCAGCTCGCGCGCCATCTCGACCTCCTCGCGCAAGGTCGCGAGCTGGTCCGCAGGGATGTGCTGGGCGAGCTTGGGATCGTCCAGCCCGCTGATCGACACGCTTTCGGCGACCTTGTTGCGATCCGCGCGGTCCATCAGCTCCAGCCGGTCGTGGAGAAGATCGTAACACCCGAGGAAATCGCGCCCGACCCCGATGGGCCAGGAGGCCGGGGTGACGTCGATGGCGAGGTTCTCCTGGATTTCGTCGATGATGTCGAACGTGTCCCGGCTTTCGCGATCCATCTTGTTGCAGAAGGTCAGGATCGGCAGGTCCCGCAGGCGGCAGACCTCGAAGAGCTTCTGGGTCTGGCTCTCCACGCCCTTGGCGCCGTCGATCACCATCACGGCGGCATCGACGGCGGTAATCGTGCGATAGGTGTCCTCGGAGAAGTCCGAGTGGCCCGGCGTGTCCACGAGGTTGAAGCGATACTCGTCCGCGCCGCGGTGGAAGTCGAATGACATGGCGGACGCGCTGACCGAGATGCCGCGATCCTGCTCCATCTTCATGAAATCCGACCGCGTGCGCCGCGCCTCGCCCTTGGCGCGGACCTGTCCGGCCATCTGGATCGCGCCACCATAGAGCAGGAATTTCTCGGTCAGCGTCGTCTTGCCCGCGTCCGGGTGACTGATGATCGCGAAGGTCCGGCGGCGGCCGATCTCGGGCGGGAGCGTGGGGGCGTTGTCGAGCATGTCGCGCATATAGGCAGGGGCGACGGCGGCGTCCATCGCGCGGCCTTAACCGATTGGAGACGATCGGTCGGGCAGACTTCTGGGCGATTCGAGACAGGAGGGGCCGATGCACGCATTCCGCCGCCAAGCCGAACTGATCGAGGGCACGATCCGACTGACCGCCACGGCGCTGGTCAGGTTGCGACGCGCAATCCGCTAGGGCTCCGCCAGGGCGCGCGCGTCACCACATCGTCCGCGCGGCCCGCAGGGGCCAGTCGGCATCGTAGGCCGCGCCGTCGAAGCCGGCGTCCTGTTCGGCCAGAAGGTCGCCGACGCTTGGGAGGTCGGGCGCCGGCGCGGATCCCCAGAGACCGGCGCGCATGATCGCGCGGGCGCATTGGCTGTAGATCTCGGCCACCGTGATTACCGCCACGCAGGTCGGCGCGCGCCCGCGATCCTCGAACCGTTCGAGGATCGCCGGGTCGGTCGTCAGACGCGCGGTGCCGTTTACCCGGACGACATTGTCGGACCCCGGCACCATGAACATCAGCGACACGCGCCCGTCGCGGACGATGTTGCGCAGCGAATCAAGCCGCTGGTTGCCCCGCCAGTCGGGCAGCAGAAGCGTGCGCGGATCGGCCACCGCCACCACCGGGCCGTCATCGCCGCGCGGGCTGGCATCTGTGCCTTCGGGCCCCACGGTCGAGAGGATGCAGAACCGTGCCGCCGCAATCCACCGCCCGTAGAGCGGCGTGACGTGATCCGCCACCTTGTCGATCGAGGCGCGGCCGGGCGTTCCGTAGAGCGCATGAAGCGCGGCGAGATCGTCGATGTCGTGGGTCATGGCCCGCATCTAGCAGGATTCCGATCCCGCCGAAGCCCCCATGGTGCGACGCCTCAGCCGAAGCCGGATCCGCGCCGCGGCCTCAATAGGCGGGCTGGACGACCGGGTCGATCAGGGTGCGGCCGCCATCGACCGTCAGGATCTGGCCCGTCATGAACCCCGCCGCGTCCGAGGCGAGGAATTGCACCGCCTCGGCCAGCTCCGCCGGGGCGGCGATGCGGCCCATGGGCGTCGCGTCGATGATGTCCTGGCGAAGGCCTTCGACCTCCTTCAGGCGCGACTTGAGATTGGCCGACATGACCGAGCCCACGGCCAGCCCGTTGACCCGGATCCGCTTGGCCGCCAGCGAAACCGCCAGCGACCGCGTCGCCTGATCGAGCGCCGCGGCGCTGACCGAATAGGCCAGAAGCTCCGGCTGGGTCCGGCGCCCGGCGATCGAGCCCACGTTGATGATCGCGCCGATCATGCCCTCGTCGTCGCCATCGGCCTCGGCCTGCGCGATCATGCGGTTGGCCACGGCCTGGCTCAGCCGCAGCGGTGTCATCAGGTTCTGCTCGAGCAGCGCCGAAACCGAGCCGTCCTCGGGGTCGAGCGGGTCGGTCACCATGATCTGGCGCGACGCGTTCACGAGCACGTCCACCCGGTCGAAGGCGTCGAGCGTGGCCGACAGGAGGTTCGCGACCGTCAGCCGTTCGCGCAGGTCGCCCGCGAAGTAGCGCGCCGTGGCGCCGTCCTCGGTCTGGGCCGCGCCGACTTCGGTGGCCAGCCCCTCCTCGTCGCGGTCGGCGAACATGACGTTCGCCCCCTGCGCGAGGAAGTGCCGCGCGATGGCAAGGCCGACGCCGTTGGCCGCGCCGGTGACGATCGCGGTCTTGCCCGTGATGCTCAGGCTCATCTCGTTCTCCCGGCGCGCCGCGGCTTGCGGCCCTGGACGACCTTGTAGCCGTCCCGCTCCTCGATGACCAAGCGTTCCGCGAAGGCATCCTCCAGCGCGGCCTCGTAGGGCAGGTGGCGGTTGGCCACCATCAGGAAGCGGCCCGACGGGGCCATCAGACGTGCGGCGGCGGAGACGAAGGCCCGCCCGAGATCCGGATCGGCGCGCCGCGACGCGTGAAAGGGCGGGTTCGAGATGACGGTGTCGTAAGCCCCCCCGGTCCAGACCGTCGCGTCGGCCCAGTGGAACGCGGCCCGCGGATCGGTGACGTTGAGGCGCGCACAGTCGAGCGCGGCGCGTTCGGCCTCGACCAGATCGAGCGCGGTGACCGCCTCCGAGGCCAGCACCGTCCGCCCGAGATATCCCCAGCCCGCCCCGAGATCGCAGACCCGGCCCTTCAGCGCCGTCAGATGCGCCGCCAGCAGCGCGGATCCGGGGTCGATCCCGTCGGCCGAGAAGACGCCGGGCGCGGTGACGAACCCATCCACCTGCCGCGGTTGGGCGGCCCAGCCCTCGGGTACGGCATCGGGAGCGGCGAAGGCGAAGACCTTGCCATGCGCCTTCGACATCACCTCGCCCACCGGGGCCGCGGCGCGCACGGCCTTGAGGATCGCCTCGATCCCGTCGGCCTTGGCGCCGTCGACGACCACCAGCCCCCCGACCCCGACCGCACCGATCGCCTGCGCGAGCAGGTCGAGTGCCAGCGCACGGGCGCGGGGCACGAAGACCACCGCCGCCGCGAACGGCCCCTCGGGCGCGTCGGCCATCGCCAGCCCGCGCGCGGCGAGCGCGTCATGGGCGGGGCGGAAGCCGTGGGTGCCCGTGCAGGCCTCCAGCGGCAATTCGTCGAAGGAGAGATCGGCTGGCGGCCGCAGCAACAGGACCGGCCCCTCGGGCAGGGTCACGGCCCCGCGGGCGAGGGCGAGGGAGAGGCGTTCGTCCATGCGAGGGGCGGCGGAGGACTAGTCCTCCTTCTCCATGGTGCATTGCAGCGGGTGCTGGTGGCGGCGCGCGAAATCCATCACCTGCGCGACCTTGGTCTCGGCGATCTCGTGGCTGAAGACGCCGACCACGGCGAGGCCCTTCTTGTGGACCGTCAACATGATCTCGACCGCGTGGCTGTGCCCGATGGAGAAGAACTTTTCGAGCACCATCACCACGAATTCCATCGGCGTATAATCGTCGTTCAGCAGCAGCACCTTGTAGAGCGGCGGCTTGGCGGTCTTCGGCTTGGTCTTGATCGCGACCGATACATCGCCGTCGTCGTCCGGCGTATCGGCCATGGCAATGACTTCGGTTCGCATGGGCGGGCGTCCTGTGGCAGAGGATTGACCGGGTCATATAGGAACGGACCCCCGAAGGGAAAGGGCGCGGCCGAGATGACGGTTACGACGATCGGCTTCGATGCCGACGACACGCTGTGGCACAACGAGACGGTGTTCCGTCTCACCGAGGACCGCTTCGCGGACCTTCTGCGCGACCATGCCGAGCCGGGTCACCTGGCCGAGCGGCTTCTGGCGGCGGAGCGCCGGAACCTCGGGCATTACGGGTTCGGCGTGAAGGGATTCGTGCTCTCGATGATCGAGACCGCCATCGAGGTGACCGATGGCCGCGTCCCCGGTGCCGTCATCGCCGATCTTCTCGCGGCCGGTCGCGAGATGCTGACCCATCCCGTCGATCTTCTGCCCCATGCCGAGGACGCGGTGCGCGCGCTGGCCCCCGACCATACGCTCGTGCTCATCACCAAGGGCGATCTGCTGGACCAGGAGCGCAAGCTGGCGGAATCGGGTCTGGGCGAGCTTTTCGACGGGATCGAGATCGTCAGCGACAAGACCGCCGCGACCTATACCCGCGCGTTTGCCGCCCATGGCGACGGGGCGGGCCGCGCGCTGATGGTCGGCAATTCGCTCAAGTCGGACGTGAACCCCGCGATCGAGGCGGGGGCATGGGGCGTCTTCTGCCCGTCCGAGATCGAATGGGAGCTGGAGCGCGCGGACGCGCCCCAAGGGGCCGCGCGCTATCGGCGTATCGCGCATCTGGGCGAATTGCCGGGGCTGGTCGCGGGCCTCTGACGGCCCGCGACGCGGGGCTGCGCCCGTTCAGGCGATGGTGGCGTCCATCGTGATCTCGCAATCCAGAAGCTTCGAGATCGGGCAGTTCGCCTTGGCCGTCTCACAGGCCGCGCGCACGGCATCGGCATCGGCGCCGGGCACCGAGACCGTCGTGTCGAGATGCGACTTCGTGACCGCAAAGCCGCCATCGACCTCGGACAGCGTCACGCGCGCCTTGGTGTCGATCGCGCTGGCCGTCATCCCGTCCTCCCCGAGGATCATGGAGAGCGCCATCGAGAAGCAGGACGCATGCGCGCCGGCGATCAGCTCCTCGGGATTGGTGCCGACCTTGCCCTCGAAGCGGGTGTTGAAGCCGTAGGGCTGCGCATCAAGCGCGCCGCTTTCCAGGGACACGGTTCCGCGGCCATCCTTGAGGCCACCTTCCCAGTGGGCGGATGCATTCTTGTCGGGCATGGTTTGTCCTTTTCGTGGGTCTGCCCCGATGCAACCCGCCGGCGGGCCATGGCGTTCCCCTTGCATGGGACCATCCGCCCGCCGATATGGGCGGCGTTGACCCAGCACCGGCGCTTTGTTACCGGTGCCGCGCCCATGACGGGCAGACGACAGGACATGCCGCCGGGCGGCATGACGATCCGAGGGACGCAGAGGGCGCGTCCCACCCCATCCCTCGAGGTGCCGGCAATGCGGCCCGCGCCTCCAACCAGGACGCACATGACGAGCTTTTCCGACCTGAACCTCGATCCGAAGGTTCTCAAGGCCATCGAGGCCACCGGCTACACGACCCCCACACCGATCCAGGCCGGCGCCATCGCGCCCGCACTGCAAGGCCGCGACGTGCTGGGCATCGCCCAGACGGGCACCGGCAAGACGGCGGCGTTCACGCTGCCGATGATCACGATGCTGGCCAAGGGCCGGGCGCGCGCCCGGATGCCGCGCAGCCTCGTGCTCGCACCGACCCGCGAACTCGCCGCGCAGGTGGCCGAGAATTTCGACACCTATGCCAAGGGCAACCGCCTGAAGAAGGCGCTCCTGATCGGCGGGGTCAGCTTCAAGGAGCAGGACCAGCTGATCGACCGGGGCGTCGATGTGCTGATCGCCACACCCGGCCGCCTGATCGACCATTTCGAGCGCGGCAAGCTTCTCTTGACCGGCGTCGAGATCATGGTCGTCGACGAGGCGGACCGGATGCTCGACATGGGCTTTATCCCCGATATCGAGCGCATCTTCGAGATGACGCCCTTCACGCGCCAGACCCTGTTCTTCTCGGCCACCATGGCCCCCGAGATCGAGCGGATCACCAACAAGTTCCTCTCGAACCCCGAGAAGATCGAGGTGGCGCGCCAGAACTCGACCTCCGAGACGATCACCCAGGTCCTCGTCGAGCACACGCCGAAGAACCGCCACTACGCCGCCAAGGACAAGCGCGAGATCCTGCGCGCGATCATCAACCGCGACGGCGAGGCCTGCCGCAACGCGATCATCTTCTGCAACCGCAAGACCGAGGTCGACGTGGTGGCGAAGTTCCTCAAGAAGGCCGGCTACAACGCCGAACCGATCCATGGCGATCTCGACCAGTCGCACCGCACGCGCACGCTCGACGGCTTCCGCGACGGGTCGGTCCGGTTCCTCGTGGCCTCCGACGTGGCCGCGCGCGGCCTCGACATCCCGAACGTGAGCCATGTCTTCAACTTCGACGTGCCCAGCCATGCCGAGGATTACGTCCACCGCATCGGCCGGACGGGCCGCGCCGGCAAGACCGGCACGGCCTACACGCTGTCGGTGCCGTCCGACGAGAAGTATCTCGACGCGATCGAGCGGCTGGTGGATGCCAAGATCCCGCGCGGCGAGAACCCGTGGACGGCCCCCGGCGGCAATGGCGACGCCCTGAGCACCGAGCCGCGCGACGAGGAGGAGCCCGAGCGCAAGAGCCGGTCCCGCTCGCGCACGCGGAGCCGGGCGACGCCGGCCGAGGACCGGAGCGACGACGCGTCCGACGCGCCGGCTGAAACGGTCGAGGCCGCCGAGGCGGCGCCCGTCGCCGCCCCTGTCGAAGAGCGCCATGAGCGTGAACCGGCCCGCGCGACCGGCGATCGCGATGGCGGTCGTGACGGCGGCGGACGGGATCGCGACGGTGGTGGCCGCGATGGCGGCGGACGCCGCTCGCGCGGAGGTCGCGGACGCGATCGCGAGGATCGCGGCCCGAAGGTCGTGGGCCTGGGCGACCACGTCCCGTCCTTCATCGAGATGAGCTTCGAGGAACGTCGCGGCGACGAGGCCTGACCTCCGCCACGGGGCGCGCGGAAAATTCCGGAATTTTTCCGCCGCTTCTTCACGGGTCGTTAACCGCTCGACCGGACAACCATTTCCGTCGCGACACGACTGAGACGACGGGCCTCCCGCCCGTGCGCATGGGCCCCTTCCGGGGGCCAGGGACCGGCGATTTCACCGCCGGGATCGCCCGTTCGCCCCGACAAGGTGCGGCGCCGGTTTCATCCCCAAAACACCCGATCGAGAGCTTGGACGCCGGACCGATCCCCGCCACGGCGGTCGGTGCGGGGTATCCCGTCCGATTGCGCCGCTGCGCCGAAACAGGCAGCGGCACCCGTCCCGAGTCCGCTCGTCCGGCGCAGTGCTGCTGAGACCCCCGCCCTAGTCGCTCGCCCCGCCCGTGAACGCGTTGCCCCGCGCGTAGTCGCAGGGCGCCTCCGACATCTCCAGATGCAGCCGGTCGCCCGTATAGGGATGCGCCCGGGCCAGCTCCTCGTCGAACGCGATCCCGAGGCCCGGCGCGTCCGAGGGCGTGACGAACCCCGCCTCGACCACCGGACCCGAGGCCAGCGCGTGATGGAACGGGGTCTCGATCGCCTCGACCATCAGGAGGTTCGGAATCGTCGCGCCCAGCGCCACCGAGGCCGCGAACTCGACCGGTCCGCAGTAGAGATGCGGTGCCAGCTGCGCGCCGAAGCCCTGCGCCAACGCCGCCAGCTTCTTTCCCTCGGCGATCCCGCCCAGCCGCCCCAGCGCGGGCTGGCAGATCGCCGCGCCGGCCAGCCGCAGGAGCGTCGCGAATTCCGACAGGCTACACAGCCGCTCGCCCCCGGCCACGGGGATGCGCACGGCGCGCGCCACCTCGGCCATGGCATGGGGATTGTCCGGCGGCACCGGCTCCTCGAACCACAGCGGATCGTAGGGTTCGAGCGCGCGGCCCAGCCGGATCGCACCCGCGGCCGTGAATTGGCCGTGGGTGCCGAACAAGAGGTCCGCCCGGTCGCCGACCGCCCCCCGGATCGCAGTGCACATCGCCACCGACAGCGCGATATCCGTGCGCGCCGGCTGGTGCCCCCCGAAGATCGTGTAGGGCCCCGCGGGATCGAACTTGAGCGCGGTCCAGCCTTCGGCGACGCAGGCCGCCGCGACCTCGGCCTGCATCTCGGGGGCGGTCCAGAAGGCGTCACCCATGCCCGCATCCGGGTAGAGATAGGTGTAGGCCCGCAGCCGGTCGTTCAGCCTGCCCCCGAGCAGCGCCCAGACCGGCCGGTCGCGGGCCTTGCCGAGGATGTCCCAGCACGCGATCTCCAGCCCGGCGAACCCGCCCCAGACGGTCGGGTCCGGTCGCCCGGTGAAGCCCGAGCCCCAGACCCGGCGGGACATCAGCTCGATGTTTTCCGGGTCACAGCCCTCCATGTGCCGCGCGAAGACGTCGGCAATCACCGCGCGCATCGCGCCCGGACCCACGGCGGAGGCATAGACCTCGCCGTAGCCCGTGATCCCGCAGGCCGTCGTCAGCTTGGGGATGATCCAGTAGCGCCCGCCCCAGCCCGGCGCGGGCGGGGCGACGACGAAGATCTCGAGATCCGCGAGCTTCACAGCACCACCACGTTGCGCCGCCCCTGCCCCGCGCGGGTCGCGGCGATGGCGTCGTTGATCCGGTCGAGGGGGAAGGTCTCCGACACCAGCTCCTCGAGCATCAGCCGCCCCTGTGCATGGAGGTCCAGAAGCCACGGGATGTCGCGGCGCAGCACCACGTCGCCCATCCGCGTGCCGCGCAGGCCCTGCCCGAAATAGCTGGCCGATACGGGGTCGAAATGCCCGACCGTGCCCGAATGCGGCATCCCGACGAGATAGGCCGTCCCATGCGGTGCAAGCCAGTCGAGCGCGCCGTCGATGACCGGCCCTGCGCCCACGGTGACGAACACGTGGTCCGCAAGGCGCCCGAGGTCCAGCATCGCGGCGCGCCCGTCGCTGCCCGCGAGGACCGTGTCCGTCGCGCCGAAGTCGCGCGCGGCATCGAGCTTCTCGTCGCTGATATCGACCGCGACGACCCGCGCCGCCCCCGACAGTCGCGCCGCCTGGATCGCGTTCAGGCCCACGCCGCCCGCGCCGATCACCACGCACCAGTCACCGGGCCGGACCTTCGCCGTGTTGACCACCGCGCCCAGCCCCGTGACCACCCCGCAGGACAAGATGCAGGCCGCCGCCGCCGGGATGTCGTCGGGCACCGGGGCAAGCTGGCTCTGGTCGACGACCACGGCCTCGGCGAACGCGCCGCAATTCATCGCAGCCACGACGGTCGCCTCCCCGGAGCGTGGTTGTGCGCCCGCGCCCGGCGTCGCGCATTGCGTGGGCCGCCCGCCTGCGCAGGACGGGCACGCCCCGCAGGACCGGATCAACGTCACGAGCACCCGCGCGCCGGGCGCAAGGTCCCGTACGCCGACGCCCACCTCCGCCACCCGGCCCACCGCCTCGTGGCCGTAGATCGCCGGCAGGTCGCCGCCCCAGCCGCCGTCGATGAAGGTGATGTCCGAATGGCAGATCGCCACCGCCTCGATCTCGACCAGCACCTCGCCGAAGCCCGGATCCGGCAGGGTCACGGTCTCGATCGCCAGAGGTGCCCCGAATTCGCGGCAGACGGCCGCCTTCACGTCTCGCATCGCTCTCTCCGTCCGCGCTTGCATGGACGGAACCGCGCCCGCGCCTTGCGCGCAACCCCCCTTGCGGCCATCAATGCGTTTGCAACGACGGGGTGGGCGGGATGAGAACGCAGGTCTGCATCATCGGCGGCGGGCCATCGGGGTTGATGCTCGGGCATCTCCTGCGCCGCGCGGGCGTCGATTGCGTCATCCTCGAACGCCGGAGCCGGGACTACGTGCTAAGCCGTATCCGCGCCGGCGTGCTCGAGGCCGGGACGGTCGAGATGCTGCGGGCAGCCGGTGTCGGCGCGCGGATGGAGGCCGAGGGCTTCCCCCATGGCGGCACATGGGTCGCGGCCCGCAACCACGGCTTCCGCGTGGATTTCGAGGCGCTGACCGCCCGGCAGGTCATGGTCTACGGCCAGACCGAGGTGACGGCCGACCTCTATGCCGCCCACGACGCGGCGGGCACGACGATCGTCCACGAGGCCGAAGGGGTCGCGATCCACGACGCGGACGGCACGCCGCACGTGGCCTACGAAAAGGACGGCGCGACGCATCGGATCGACTGCGACTGGATCGCGGGCTGCGACGGGTTCCACGGCGTCTCGCGGGCCGCCATCCCTGCCGATGTCATCCGCACGGTCGAGCGGGTCTATCCCTTCGGCTGGTTGGGCATCCTGTCGCGCACCCGCCCCGCCGCCGAGGAGCTGATATATGCCAACCACGAGAACGGCTTCGCGCTGGCGTCCATGCGCAACGCGGGGCTCAGCCGCTATTACATCCAGGCCCCCGTCGACGATCCCCTGGACAAATGGACCGACGACGCCTTCTGGGACGAGCTGCGCCGCCGCCTGCCCGCCAACGTGGCCGAGGCGATGCAGACCGGCCCGTCCATCGAGAAATCCATCGCGCCGCTCCGGTCCTTCGTGGCCGAGCCGATGCGCTGGAACCGCCTGTTCCTCGTCGGCGACGCGGCGCATATCGTGCCACCCACGGGCGCCAAGGGCCTGAACCTCGCGATGTCGGATGTGGCCTATCTCTCGGACGCGCTGATCCGGCATTATGGCGGCGAGAGTGACGGGTTGGACACGTATTCCGACCGCGCGCTGGCCCGCGTCTGGAAGGCGACGCGCTTCTCGTGGTGGTTCACGACGCTGATGCATCGCTTCCCCGAGGACGGCGCGTTCGAGCGGCGCATGAAGGAGGCCGAGATCGACTATCTGGAGCATTCGCAGGCCGCGCAGACCGTGATGGCCGAGAACTACGTGGGCCTGCCGCTGTGAGGGTCGCGGCACGGGACGGGACGGCGCTCCATGCCGAGGTGACGGGCCCCGAGGATGGGCGTCCGGTCGTCTTCGCCAACGGCCTCGGGACCGACCTGCGCATGTGGGACGACGTGCTGCCGCACCTGCCGGATGATCTTCGGATCCTGCGCTGGGACAAGCGGGGACATGGACGCTCGGACGTGCCCGAAGGGCCCTATTCGATGGGAATGCTGATCTCGGATGCCGAGGCCGTGATGGAGGCGGCAGGTGTCGCGGCCGCCACCTTCGTCGGCCTCTCGATCGGCGGGATGATCGCGCAGGGCCTCGCCGTGAAGCGGCCCGACCTGATCGAACGGCTGGTGCTGTCGAACACGGCGGTCAAGATCGGGACGCCAGACCTCTGGGACGCACGGGCCGAGGCCGTCCGCACCGGCGGGATGGAGGCCGTGGCCGACGGCGCGATGGACCGCTGGTTCGGGCGCGATTTCCGCGCGACACCGGGCTTCGCAGCGTGGCGCGCGCGGCTCGTGGCGAACGATCCCGTGGGCTACGCCGCCGGATGCGCCGCCATCGCGGGCACGGATTTCTTCACCGTGACCAGCGGGCTTCGGCTGCCGGTGCTGGCCATCGCGGGGACCGAGGACGGCTCGACCCCGCCCGACCTCGTGCGCGAGACGGCGGACCTGATCCCCGGCGCCCGGTTCGAGATCATCCCCCGCGCCGGCCATCTGCCGCCGGTCGAGACACCCGACGCCTTCGCGCGCCTGCTGACGGGGTTCCTGCCGTGACCGTCTCGCCCTTCGACAGCGCGCTGCACGGCGCGAAATACGCCGATCGCGACGTGGCCCGCTTGTTCTCGGACAGCGCCGAGATCCGCGCCATGCTGATCGTCCAGGGCGCACTGGCCCGCGCGCAGGGGGCCACGGGCCTCATCCCCGAGGTCTCGGCGCAGGCGATCCACCGCGCCGCGATGGAGGTGCAGATCGACCCCGCCGGGCTGGCCGCAGGCACGGCGGCCAACGGCATCCCGGTCCCCGACCTCGTGGCGGCGTTCCGCGCCGCGATGGAGGCGCCCGAGCACGCCAACTGGATCCATCACGGCGCCACCAGCCAGGACGTGATCGACACGTCGTTCGCGCTGCGCCTGCGTCAGGCGCTCGGGTTGATCGAGGCGCGGCTCGACGCGGTGCTGACCGCGCTTGCGGACCTCGCCGACGCCCATGCCGAGACGCCCATCGCCGCCCGGACCTACGGGCAGGTCGCGACGCCCACGAGCTTCGGCGCGATGGTCGCGATCTGGGGGCACGGGCTTCTCGCATGCCGCGATGCGCTCGACGCGGTGCGTGCGCGCGTTCAGGTCGTGACGCTGGCGGGAGCCGCAGGCACCCTTTCGGTGATGGGGGACCATGGTCCGGCCGTGCGCGCGCATATGGCCGAGGCGCTGGGCCTCGGCCTGACCGAAGCGCCGTCCCATGCCGAGCGGAGCGCGATCCGGGCCCTCGCCGCATGGCTGAGGGCTGCGCTTCTGGCCTGCGACAAGGTCGCGGTAGACCTTCTCCTCCTGACGCGGGACGGGACCGTGCGGCTGGGCGGCGGCGGCGCCTCCTCGACGATGCCGCAAAAGGCGAACCCCGTCGGCCCGGCCACGATCCACGGCCTCGCGATCCACGGCGCGGCGCTGGCAGGGGCCTTCGACGCGCCCCATTGGGACCAGCGCGACGGCGGCGCGTGGTTCGCCGAAGGGCTGGCCCTGCCGCAGATGGTCGTGGGCACCGCCCGCGGGCTGACCCTGCTGGTCGAGGCCGAGATCGTCGCGGACCCGGCTGCGATGCGCGCGGGCGTTGACGATCCGACCGGCCTGATCCACGCCGAGGCAATCAGCTTCGCGCTGGGCCCGCCGCGTGCCGACGCGCAGGCCCGTGTGAAGGATTGGGCCGCCGAGATCCGCACCGACGGCGGCTCGCTGATCGAGAAGGCCGGGCACGACCCCGCCGATTACACGCCCGAGCGGCAATGGGGCGAGGCCCCGGCGCAGGCCCGCGCCTTCGCGGCTGCCGTTAGGTCACGGTAGGGTTTTCCCGCCTCGCCCAACCCGCACCCGCGCGCTAGGGTCGGCCGATGACCGACGCGACCCGGCCCGGTGCGGCCCCCACCCTCCCCGTGATCTTCATCGTGGCGACCATCGTGATCGAGGCGATGGGGATCGGGCTGATTCTTCCGGTCATGCCGTCGCTCCTGCGCGAGATCCAGGGCGCCGACCTGGCGCAGGCGGCGATCTGGGGCGGCGTGCTGTCCTCGTCCTACGCGCTGATGCAGTTCCTCTTCTCGCCCACGATCGGCAACCTGTCGGACCGCTTCGGCCGGCGGCCCGTCCTGCTCCTGTCGATGGCGGTGATCTTCGTCGACTACATCGTCATGGCGCTGGCGGGATCGCTCTGGCTCCTCCTCGTGGGGCGCATCGTGGCGGGCATCGCGGCGGCCACCATGTCGACGGCCAACGCCTTCATGGCCGACATCTCGGACCCGGCAAAGAAGGCGCAGAATTTCGGCCTGATCTCGGCGGCCTTCGGGGCGGGCTTCGTGCTGGGACCTGCGACGGGCGGTCTTCTGGCCGAGTGGGGCCCGCGCGCGCCCTTCTGGGCGGCGGCGATCCTGTCGGGCGCAAACCTCGCCTTCGGGCTGATCGTCCTGCCCGAGACGCTGCGCCGCCCGCGCGCCTTCGAATGGCGCCGCGCCAACCCGCTGGGCGGCCTGCGCGCCATCGGCAAGCTGCCGGGCCTCGGCGCGCTGATGGTGGTCTGGTTCTTCTACCAGGTCGCGAACTGGGTCTATCCGGCGGTCTGGGCCTATTTCACGCAATCCGCCTTCGGCTGGGACGAGGCGATGGTCGGCCTGTCGCTCGCCGCCTACGGCATCTCGATGGTGGTCGTGCAGGGGGTGCTGATCCGCTGGATCGTGCCGCGTCTGGGCGAACGCCGGACGCTGGCGTGGTTCCTGCCCTATAATGCCGTGATCCTCGTCATGGTGGCGTTCGTCCCGCATGGATGGCTGATGCTGCTGCTGACGCCGCTCTCGGCCCTGGGCGCGATCGTGGCCCCGGCGCTGCAAGGCCTCGCCAGCCGCATCGCCGATGACGATCAGCAGGGCGAATTGCAGGGCGTGTTGGCCTCGATCACGGCGGTCGCGGCGATCATCTCGCCGCTCCTGATGACGCGGCTGTTCAGCGTGGCGACCGAAGGCGAGCGCCACTTCCCCGGCGCCCCCTTCCTCGCCGCCTGCGCGCTGATGGCGGTGAGCTGGACGCTGTTCCGAAGGGCACGACCGGCGGACGCGGCCGTAGGCCAGGAAGGGCCGGACCCCGCCGCGTTGGGCGCGTCGTCCGGCAGCGGCCGGGCGCGGAACGACAGACCGACCTGATCCGAGTCCGTGTGTCAGACCAAGGCCAGCGCCCGCGCGAACACGTCCCGGTCCACGTTTCCGCCCGAGGCCACGACCGCCACGTCGCCGTCGTGATGGAACAGCCCCGCCGCCAGCGCGACCGCACCGCCGGGCTCCAGCACGATCCGGAGATGCGTCCAGGCGAGCGCCATGGCGCGGAGCGCCTCGTCGTCGCTGACCGCGAGGCCGGGGCCGCAGAGGCGCGCGAGGATCGGGAAGGTAATCCGACCCGGTTCGGGCGTCAGGATCGCGTCGCAGATCGAGCCGGTCAGCCGGGCGTTCCGCTCGATCCGCCCCGAGGCGAGCGACCGGGCCACGTCGTCGAAACCCTCGGGCTCGACCGTGCGGACGGTCGCGCGCCCCTCCAGCGCCAGCGCGGTGCCCGACGACAGACCGCCGCCGCCGCAACAGACCAGCACCTCCTTGACACCGTTGGGCAGGTCCTCGGCGATCTCGAGGCCGCAGGTGCCCTGCCCCGCGATCACCAACGGCTCGTCATAGGGCCGGATCAGGGTCAGGCCGCGCGCCTCGACCAGCCGCGCGCCGATCGCGTCGCGGTCTTCGGTCGCGCGATCGTAGAGCACGACCTCGGCGCCGTAGCCCCGCGTGTTGGCGATCTTCACCTCGGGCGCGTCCGAGGGCATGACGATCACGGCCCGCTTGCCGAGGATACGCGCGGCCAGCGCCACGCCCTGCGCGTGGTTGCCCGACGAGAACGCCACCACGTCGCCTTCGGTCTGGTAAAGCGCGTTGAAGGCGCCGCGGAACTTGAAGCTTCCGGTCTTCTGCAGGCACTCTGCCTTGACGTGGATGCGCCGCCCGAAGGCCGCGTCGAGCGACGGCGCGTTCAGAAGCGGGGTGCGGACGGCATGGCCCGCGATCCGCGCGGCGGCCCGTTCGACATCGCGCCGGGTGACGGGGGTCAGAGCAGCATCGTCCATTCGTTCAGCGCCTCCAGCGCCTCCGGCTCGTCGAGGAAGGGGACGTGGCCGCGCCCCGGCACCTCGCCCACGATCATGTCGGGGCGGCGGCGCGCCATCTCGGCCAGCGTCTCGGGCGACAGAAGGTCCGAGTTCGCGCCCCGGATGCAGGCCAGCGGCACGCCCTCCAGCGCATCGAAGAGCGGCCAGAGATCGGGCATCGGCTGCGCGCCCGCCTCCAGCACGGCATCGCGCAGCTTGGGGTCGTAATTGATGACGAGCCCGTCCTCGGTCTCGCGGTAGTGCTTCTCGACCTCCTCGCGCCACCGGTCCTCGGGTACGCCCTCGAACCCGGCCATGAGCGAGGCGCGGATCGCGGTCGCGGCCTCATAGGTCGCGGCATCGGGGTTCTTGCCGATATAATCCTGGATCACCTCCAGCCCGGCGGGGTCCAGCACGGGCCCGATATCCACGAGGCAGACGCCCGCCAGCCGGTCCTTGGCGATCAGGGCCAGCGACATCGCGATCAGCCCGCCCCGCGACGTGCCGAGGATGGCGACGCGGTCGAGCCCGAGATGCGCCATCAGTTCGAGCACGTCGCGCGCCTCAGTCGGGATGGTGTAGGTCTTCCAGTCGGGCGCGCGCTGGGACTTGCCCCGGCCCCGGTAGTCCAGCCGGATCACCCGGTTCTCGCTGACGAGATAGGGCATCACGTAGTCGAAATCGGTCGAATTGCGGGTCAGGCCCGAGAGGCACAGGATCGGCGGGCCGTCGCCCTCGCCCGTGTCGTCGTACCAGAGACGCAGATTGTCTGAGGTGCGGAACTCCGGCATCAGAGCGACGCCACCAGCGCGGGCAGGCCCTCGAGGTCGTCCAGCACGTGATCGGGGCGGCCCGGCAGCCGGTCCATCGGCAGGCCCGCGCGGTTCACCCAGACGGTGCGGAAGCCGTAGGCCTGCGCCGCCGCCGCGTCCCAGCCGTTCGACGACACGAAGAGGACGTCGCCCGCCTCGCATCCGAAGGCGCGGCCAACCATGTCGTAGACCTTGGGCGACGGCTTGTAGATGCCGACACTCTCGACCGAGAGCACGTGGTCCAGCAGGCGGCCGATCCCGGCTGAGGCGGTCGCGGCCTGCAACATCTCGGGCGTCCCGTTCGACAGGATGCCCGTGGCACGACCCGCGTCCTTCAGCGCGCCCAGCATGTCGGGCACCTCCGGGTAGGCGGCCAGCTCCCAGTAGAGGTTCATCAGCCGGTCCCGTAGCGCGGCATCCGACAGGCCCGCCTTCTCCATCGCCCAGTCGAGCCCGTCGCCGGTGACCTGCCAGAAATCGCAATGATCGCCGCTGACGGCGCGCAGCCAAGTATATTGCAGCTGCTTGTCGCGCCAGTCGGCGGCGAGCGTCGCCCAGATATCGGTCAGCGCGGGGGTGTCGTCGGCGGCGTGACGAGCGGCGGCGGTCACGTCGAACAAGGTGCCGTAGGCGTCGAAGATGCAGGTGTCGATGGCCATGGATGCCCCCCGGAATGCGGTCGGGCGCACGGTCGCATGGGGGCCGGGTCTAGTCGAGGCCGCGCAGCACCAATTCGCATTCCAGCGCCGACAGAACCGTCCGCTCGCGCGTCCAGTCGTCGCCCGAGCCCAGCGCCTGCGACAGGCGGGTATGTTCGGCCAGCAGCGCGGTGTCGGTCTGGTCGGCGTGATAGGTGCTCATGAAGTGGTCGACATCGATGCGCGTGCCACCGGCGGCGGCGACGCGGGCGTCTTCGCGGGCCTGCAGCCCGGCCAGACCGCCCGAGCAGTAATCGGACCCGAAGGACGCTTCGATGACCTGTCCGCGGAGCTGGGCGGCCGTGTCGACCGACACGGTCTGCACGCCCTGGCTGACGGTGTTCATCACCGCGAGCCCGGTCCCGACGAGCGCTGCCGTCAGCACGACCCAGTCCAGCGTCACCGCGCCGGTCTCGTCGCTCAGGAAGTGGTTCAGTCGGGTCAGCATCGGGTCAGGATCTCGGGTTTTCGAACGTCTCGAAGCCCGTATCCCACGACACCTTGCCGATTTTGGGGCAGGTTTTGAGAAAAATACCCCGAAAAACGTCAAGGATGGGGCAGCCACGACGACGGTCCCGCGAAACCCCTCCGACCGTCGCTGCGGCGGAAACCGGGCCCTAGAGGTTGTCGGGATTCGGCATGCCCATGACATGGAAGCCGCCATCGACATGGATGACCTCACCGGTCGTGCAGGCGCCCGCGTCCGAACACAGGTAAAGTGCCGTTCCGCCAATGGCTTCCAGCGTCGCGTTGGCGCGCATCGGCGCGTTCGCCTCGGTGTGCCGGAAGGTCTTTCGCGCGCCCCCGATGGCGGCCCCGGCGAGGGTCTTCATCGGGCCGGGCGAGACGGCGTTGACGCGGATGCCCTCGGGCCCGAGATCGGCCGCGAGATAGCGGACGGCGGATTCCAGCGCCGCCTTGGCGACGCCCATGACGTTGTAGAAGGGCATGACCCGCTGCGAGCCGTCGAAGGTCAGCGTCAGGATCGTGCCGCCCTCGGTCATCAGGGGCCGGGCGCGCCGCGCCACCTCGACGAGGCTGTAGCAGGAAATATCGAGCGAATGCTTGAAGTTGGCGCGGCTCGTGTCGACGAAGCGCCCCGTCAGCTCGGTCTTGTCGGAAAACGCGATGGCGTGGATCACGAAGTCGAGCTTGCCGCCCGCCTCGAGCTCGGCAAAGGCCGCGTCGAGCGAGGCGTCGTCGGTGACGTCCACGTCGAGAAGGGTGGTCGAGCCCACGCTTTCGGCCAGGGGCGCGACGCGCTTGCCGAAGGCCTCGCCCTGGTAGGTGAAGGCCAGCTCCGCGCCGGCATCGGCCAGCGCCTTGGCGATGCCCCACGCGATCGAGCGTTCGTTGGCGACGCCCATGATCAGTCCGCGCTTGCCCTGCATGTCCATGGCGTCAGGCCCGGTGCTTCGAGATGATGACCGTGCCATTGGTGCCGCCGAACCCGAAGGAGTTCGACAACACGCTGTCGATCTCGACGCCGTCGCGCAGCTCGGTGTTGATCTCGGACGGCTTCAGCTCGGGGTCGAGCTCGGTGACGTTGATCGAGGGGGCGATGAAGCCCTTGTTCATCATGATCATCGAGTAGATCGCCTCTTGCACGCCGGTCGCGCCGAGGCTGTGGCCGGTCATCGACTTGGTCGAGCCGACCGGCGGCGTGTTGCCGTCGCCGAAGATGTTGCGCAGCGCCACGATCTCCTTGATGTCGCCCACCGGGGTCGAGGTGCCGTGGGCGTTGACGTAGCCGATGGTGCGATCCTCGGGCATCTGGCTTAGCGCGAGGCGCATTGCCCGCTCGCCGCCCTCGCCCGAGGGGGCCACCATGTCGGCCCCGTCGGAGGTGGCGCCGTAGCCCGTGACCTCGCCGTAGATCGTGGCCCCCCGCGCGATGGCGCGCTCGCGCTCCTCGAGGACGACGACGCCCGCGCCGCCCGCGATGACGAAGCCGTCGCGCGTGGCGTCATAGGGGCGCGAGGCCGTCTCGGGCGCGTCGTTGTACTTGGACGACATCGCGCCCATCGCGTCGAAGAGGCAGGACAGCGTCCAGTCCACCTCCTCGCCGCCGCCCGCGAAGACGATGTCCTGCTTGCCGAACTGGATCTGCTCGACCCCGTTGCCCATGCAATGCAGCGACGTCGTGCAGGCCGAGGTGATCGAGTAGTTCACGCCCTTGATGCCGAAGGGCGTGGCGAGGCAGGCCGAGTTGGTCGACGACATGCAGCGGGTCACCATGAAGGGGCCCATCCGCTTGGGGCTGCCCTTTGAGATCACGGTGTCGAAGGCCGTGAAGAAGTTCGAGGTGGATGGCCCGCCCGACCCCATCACGAGGCCCGTGCGCTCGTTCGAGACCTCGTCCGGCTCGAGCCCCGCATCCGCGATGGCCCGCTCCATCGCGATGAAGTTGTAGGCCGCGCCCGGCCCCATGAAGCGCAGGTTGCGCTTGTCGATATGATCCTCGACCACGATGTCGGGCATGCCGTGGACCTGGCTGCGGAAGCCGTGCTCGGCGTATTTCTCGGCGAAGGTGATGCCGGAGCGGCCCGCGCGGAGCGACGCCTCGACCTCGTCCGGTGTGTTTCCGATGGGCGAGACGATCCCGATCCCGGTGACGACGACGCGACGCATCATGGGCGTTCTCCTGAGTTCGGCCAACTCAGCTTGCGCTGAGTGCGACCTTCATGTCCTTGACGACGTAGATCTCCTCGCCATCCGCTTCGACGCGGCCATCGGCCACGCCCATCGTCAGGCGGCGCGTCTGGAGCGCCTTGGTGAAATCCACGAAATAGGTCAGCTTCTTGCGGTCGGGCCGGACCATGCCGGTCAGTTTCACCTCGCCCACGCCCAGCGCGTAGCCCCGCCCCTGCCAGCCGCGCCAGCCGAGGTTGAAGCCCGTCAGCTGCCAGAGCCCGTCGAGCCCGAGGCAGCCGGGCATGATCGGGTTGCCGGGAAAGTGGCAGTCGAAGAACCACAGGTCCGGCGTGATGTCGAATTCGGCCACGACGTGGCCCTTGCCGTGCAGGCCGCCATCCTCCGAGATGTCGGTGATGCGGTCCATCATCAGCATGGGGGGTTCGGGAAGCTGGGCGTTGCCCTCTCCGAAGAGTTCGCCACGGGCACATTTCAAGAGCTCGTCGCGGTCGAAGAACGTCGGATACTGGCCCATGGAACCCCCTGTTGCCGGTCCCGAGCGGTCTATCACCGCGTGTTTCAGACCCGCAACCCTGCGAGAGGTCGGGCCCGCGGGGGAAACCGATTGAAAATGACGCAACGCGACCCCTATATTGGGGATATGACGACGACCGGAGAGACCGCCCGCGACCGGGGCGAAGCCTGGCTCTCCCGCGCGGCCCTGCGGCCGACGCGGCAGCGGGTGCTGTTGGCGTCGCTTCTGGTCGGCGACGGGCGCGACCGCCACGTCACCGCCGAGACGCTTCACGACGCCGCGCGGCGTTCGGGCGAGAAGGTTTCGCTGGCCACGGTCTACAACACGCTCCGCGCCTTCACCGAAGCCGGCCTCGTGCAGGAGATCACGGTCGACGGCACCGGCTCCTATTTCGACACCCGCCTCGACGACCACCCGCATTTCTACTGGGAGGCCGAGGGTCGCCTGTCGGATGCGGGCCACGAGGCCTTGCAGATCGTCGACCTGCCCGCGGCCCCCGCGGGCATGGAAGTCGCCAAGGTCGACGTCGTCATCCGGCTCCGCCCCAAGGGCTGACGCGCCGGGACGGTCTGTCCAACACCCCCGTGCCACGCTACGTCTCGCCCGAAACGGGAGGAGACGTTATGGAACGCATCGGATTCGTGGGCGTGGGCCTCATGGGGCACGGCATCGCCACCAATCTTCGGAAGGCCGGACATCCGCTGACGGTGATCGCGCATCGCAACCGCACGCCGATCGACGACCTCGTGGGGCAGGGCGCGACCGAGGCCGCGACGCTGGCCGAACTCGCCGCCGCGTCGGACATCGTCCATATCTGCGCGCCCGGCTCGCCGCAGGTCGAGGCCATCGTGGACGCCATGATCGAGCACCTGCCTGACGGCGCGGCCGTGGTGGATTGCTCGACCTCGAACCCGGTCTCGACCCGGATGCTGGCCGAACGGCTGGACGCGCGCGGCTTCGGGATGGCCGACGCCCCGCTGGGCGGCACGCCCGCGCAGGCCGAAACGGGCGAGCTGGCCGCGATGGTCGGCGCGAGCGACGCGGTGTTCGCACGGGTCAAGCCGGTCCTCGCGACATGGGCCAAGAGCATCGACCATGTCGGCGAGGTCGGCGCGGGACACACGATGAAGCTTCTCAACAACTTCCTCGCGATGGGTTACGGCGCGATCTATTCGGAGGCGCTGGCGCTGGCCGATGCCTCGGGAATCGCCGTCGAGACCTTCGACGAGGTCATCCGGGGCAGTCGCATGGGCTGCGGCTTCTACGAGACGTTCCGGAGCTACGTCGTCGACGGCAATCGCGAGGCGCACAAGTTCACCCTGACCAACGCGTTGAAGGATATGACGTATCTGTCCGCACTGGCCGGCGGGACGGGGGTGGCGAACCCCGTGGGGGCCGCGATCCGCAACAGCTACGCGCTGGCCGTGAATACCGGCGGCGACGGCCCCGAGGATTACGTCCCGCACCTGCGGGACTTCGTCGCGAAGGCAAACGGGCGCGGCTAGCCGATCCCGAGCTCGGTGAAGGAGATGTAGCGCACGGGGTCGCCCGGTGCGATCGTCGCCGCGCCGTGGGGAAGCTCGACGAACCCCTCGGCCCAACTCAGCCCCGAGACGCGGCCCGAGCCTTCCGAGCGAAAGACCTCCGCCGCGCCATCCCGCAGGCGCGCACGCAGGAACTCGACGCGGCCGGGCTTCTTCGCCTTCGCGAAGGCGGCGGGCACCGTGCGGCCCGCGGGTTCGGACCACGGGGCCCCGGCCAGCCGCAGCAGCGCGGGGCGCGCGAAGATCGCCGCACAGGTGAAGGCCGCAACCGGGTTTCCCGGCAGGCCGAAGACCGGTGTGCCGTTCCAGTGGCCAAGCACAAGCGGGCGACCGGGCTTCACGGCAATGCGCCAGTGATGTACGCCGCCCCGCTCGGACAGAAGGCGCGAGAGGTGGTCCTCGGCCCCCGCACTCGCGCCGCCCGAGGTCAGCATCGCATCGCAGCCCGCGCCGTTCAGGCGGTCGGCCAGCGCCTGCGCGTCGTCGCCCACATGGCCCAGATCGACCGGCGCCAGCCTCCAGCCCGCCAGCATCGCCAGCAGCATCGGCCGGTTCACGTCCGGGATGCCGTCGCCACCGGGCGCCACGATCTCGTCCCCGGTCGAGAGCACGCCCACCCGTAACGGCGCGCGCACCGGCAGCGTGGCGTGACCTGCCGCGATGGCCAGCGCCACGTCCGGCGGGCGCAGCCGCAACCCCTCGGTCAGGATCGGATCGCCGGGGCCGACATCCTCCCCCGCGCGGCGGGTGTTGGCGCCGGGCTTCGGGATCGCGCGGAGGGTGACGGTGCCGTCCCCCTCGGTTGCGTCCTCCTGCAGGGCGACGGTGTCGACGCCTTCGGGTAGGGCCGCGCCGGTGAGGATGCGGATCGCGTGACCCGGCGGAACCGGGTGCGGATGCGGGTGACCGGCGGCGGCGCGGCCCGGTGCAACCGGGATCGGGCCGGGTGGGAGGGTCGCATGGGCGAAGCCCCAGCCATCCACCGCCGCGTTGGCCGCAGGCGGGTTGGCGCGCAGCGCCGCGACGGGTGCGGCGAGGATGCGACCGGCGGCGTGTTCGACGGGCACATCCTGCGTCGCCGTGACCGGGGAGAGGCCGTCGCGCAGGGTGGCGAGCGCGGTCTCGACCGGCGTCCACGCCACGCCGGGCGGAAGAGCGAAGCAATCCGAGGCGGCGGGCCGCATCGCGCCGCCTTCGGGCGAGACGCCAAGGATCCAGCCTTCCTCGGCCGCGATCCGGGCCGCGTCGGGCAGGGCGGCGGGGGCCGTGAACCAGTCCTCGGCGGCGGTTCGCAGCGCGTCTGCGGTCGCGATGACCTGCCCCGCGTCCTTGATCTCGTGCGGCGCGGGCGGCCAGAGCGAGGGGTAGACCTCCACCAGAAGGTTACCCTCCGGCGGCAGGTCGAACCCCGTCTCCTGTGGCCAGACGGCGAGGGCATGGCGGAGGCGGAGCGCGGGCAGCGCGGCGCAGCCCATCAGCGCCTGCGAGCCGACGGACCCGGTGGTGTAGAGCTTGAGCGCCGATTGCGCCGAGCGGACCGCGCCTTCGACGCGGCGATGATCGGGGATGCCGTGGTCCCGCCGGGTGGTGCCGCGTTCCGGCAGGTCGGGATGGTCGCGCCCGCCGGGCCGCCCCCAGAGCGGGCCGATGCCCGGAAAGGCCCGGTTGATCGCCTCGGCCACCTCGAAGCGGTTGTTGGCGTTCTCGGGGCCGTCCGTGATGCGCGTGGCAAGCCAGTCCCAAACGGAAAGGGCACGGGCCTCGCCCGTCAGACCGGCGGCGAAGCCCGGCGGCCAGCCCATCGCGAAATCGAAGCCCAGAAGCGTGCGCCGCCCTTCGGCGAGCACCTCGTCGATCCAACCCAGCGCCGCCGCGCGGGTCGGGAAATAGCACACCTCCTGCACGCCCTCGCGGTCGGCGCAGACCCAGATCGCGTCCTTCTTCGGACGGGAGCCGGTGGGGCTGGCGGCGGCGGACCAGTCGGCGACGATGATCGTCTCGAACCTCACGGCGCATGCTCCAGCGCGAAATCCGCGATGGCCGCCACGTCGTCGAGCGCCAGATGCGGGGCCGCCGCGTCGCAGGGGCCGGGGGTCGCGACGGCGGCGATGGTCGGATCGCCGGCAGCGAGCGGCGGGAGGCCCGTCTCGGGGCGCCAGACCTCGATGCGGAAGTGATCGCCCCGCTTCCAGCCCTCGGCCAAGGCGATGTCGCAGGGCGCCAGCCGCGTCAGCAGGGACGCGAGGTCGCGCGGCCCTGCCTCCTCGAAGGTGGTGATCCGCGCGTCCGAGTCCAGCACGACCTGCCGCGCGCCCGCGACGCGGTGCCGGTGGCTGTCGGTGCCGGGCGTGTCGAGATCGAGCGCGTGATGCGTCCGCTTCAGCGTCGAGACCACGAGGCCCCGGCGCACGAACTCGGCCACCAGCCGCTCGGTCAGGGTCGTCTTGCCCGCGTTCTTGTGCCCGACGATCCCGATCAGCCGCATGCCATCGCCTCGGCCCGGGCCAGGTCGTCCGGCGTGTTGACGTTGAAGAACGGGTCCCAGGGGGCGGTCGGGAAAATCGCGGTCCCTGCGTCGTGACGGTCGGTCCAGGCGAGAACCTTGCGGGTGCCGCCCGCCAACGCGGCGCGCAGGTCGTCACGGAGCGCCACGGGCCAGAGGCCGAAGGTCGGCTGGTGCAAGACGCGGTCCCCCTCCTGCGTGGCGGCGAGCGCCAGGCCAGACCGCCCGGCGGCGTCGAGAAGGCGGGGCACGAGATCGGGCGGCAGGAAGGGCGTGTCGGCGGCGGCGGTCACGATATGCGGGACGCCCGTCCCCGCGGCCCAGTCCAGCCCGGCGAGCACGCCCGCCAGCGGGCCGGGATGGTCGGGTGCGGTATCGGCCAGCACCGGCAGGTCCAGATCGGCCCAACGCGCGGCGTCGCCATTGGCGTTGAGCGCCAGCTGGTCGACCTGAGGCCCGAGCCGCGCGATCACATGCGCGATCAGCGAGCGGCCCGCGACCTCGAGCCGGCCTTTGTCGCCGCCGCCCATCCGGGTCGCGCGCCCGCCCGCGAGGATGACGCCGTGGGGCTGGATCAGACGTCCCATTCGACCCGATCCTCGCCCGAAAGGCAGACGAAGCGCTCGCCCTTCATTCGCCCGACCACCGTCAGGCCGACCTGCCGTGCGATCTCGACGCCCCAAGCCGTGAAGCCCGAACGGGACACCAGCGACGGAATCCCCATCAGCGCGCATTTGATGACCATCTCGGAGGTGAGGCGGCCCGTCGTATAGAGCGTCTTGTCGGCCGGATCGGTGCGCGTCGCGCGCATCCAGCCCGCCAGCTTGTCGACCGCGTTGTGGCGGCCGACATCCTCGAAATAGGCGATGGGATCTGGCCCGCGGCAGAGGCAGGTGCCGTGGATCGCGCCCGCTTCGAGATAGAGGCTGGGCGTGCGGGCGATGGCGGCGGACAGCGCGCGCAGGTCGGACACGCGGAGCGGGGTCGCGGGCAGCGTCAGGCCCTCGAGCCCCTCCATCATGTCGCCGAAGACCGTGCCGACCGCGCAGCCCGACGTGCGCGTGGCGCGCGCGAGCTTGGCCTCGTGATCGGTCTCGGTCGCGGTGCGGATGACGACGGCCTCGGTCTCGGCGTCGTACTCGATGCCCGTCACCTCGTCGGCCGCGCGCACCATCCCCTGGTTGACGAGGAACCCGAGGCCCAGCCAGCGCGGGTGGTCGCCGATGGTCATCGCGGTCACGATCTCGCGGCTGTTGAGGTAGATGGTCAGCGGCCGTTCCTCCACGACGCGCAGATCGACGGGCGCGCCGGTGCCGTCGCGACCGGTGACCGCGCGCGTCAAGGCGGCGTCGCCGGGATCCGGCGCGACGATCAGGGTGGGGGGCGTTCGCGTGGACACTTGCGGGACCTGCCGGGCTGGGGCTAGGCCGGACCTTGCCCGCGCCACCGGAGGGGATGCAACCAGATGACCGCCCCTCCGCCGAGCCGTCGGACGCCCTTCGCCCTCGGCGTCGCACGCGGCCTGCCCTTCATCGTCATCATGGTGCCCTTCGGCATGCTCTTCGGGGTGCTCGCCGCCGAGGTCGGGCTGCCGCTGGCGCAGGTCGTGGCCTTCTCGGTCGTCGTGATCGCGGGCGCGGCACAGTTCACGGCGGTGCAGCTCATCTCCGACGGGGCGCCGGTGGCGATCGTCATCCTCTCGGCGCTGGCGGTGAACCTCCGGATGGTGATGTATTCGGCGGCCATGGTGCCGCATGTCGGGGCGGCCCCGCTCTGGCAGCGGGCGGCGCTGTCCTACCTCCTGGTGGACCAGACCTATGCACTGTCGGTCGCGGCCTACGAGGAGCGGCCCGACTGGTCGATCGCAGACCGCGTCGCATTCTTCGCGGGCACCGCCCTGCCGGTCTTCCCGGCTTGGGTCGGCGCGAGCTATGCGGGGGCCGCGCTGGGCGCGCGCATCCCCGAGGCGTGGTCGCTCGACTTCGCGCTGCCCTTGGCGTTTCTCGCCCTCGTCGGCCCGCTCCTGCGCACTCGCGCCCATGTCGCGGCGGCCTTCGTGTCGGTGGTCGCGGCGCTGGTCTTCGCGTGGATGCCCTGGAACCTCGGGTTGATCGTCGCGGCGCTGCTCGCCATGGCGACCGGAGCCGAGATGGAGCGTCGGGCATGAGCACCGCGACCGTCTGGATCGTCATCGCGGCGCTGGCGGTGGGCACCTACCTGACGCGCTTTGCCTTCCTCGGGCTGGTCGGCGACCGGCCGATGCCACCCTGGCTGCTGCGGCACCTGCGCTATGCGGGGGTTGCGGTCCTGCCGGGGCTGGTCGCGCCCGCCGTGGTCTGGCCCGAGGCGACGGGCGGCACGCTCGATGCCGCGCACCTGGTGGCGGCGGGGGTGGCGCTGGGCGTGGGCGCGTGGCGGCGGGACGTGTTGCAGGCGGTGATCGCGGGCGCGCTGGTCTTCGCGGGCCTCGGCTGGGCACTGGGCTAGGGGTCGTCCACCGGCAGTGCCGTGGTCGAGAAGACGGTCTTGAGCGCAAAGGACGATTGCAGCATTGCCACCCCCGGCAAGCCCGCGAGATGTGCGCGGTGGATGCGGGCGAAATCCTCGCTGTCGCGTGCGACGACCTTCAGGAGATAGTCGTAGGCGCCGGTCATCAGGTGGCATTCGAGCACGTCTGGAATGCGGGCGACCGCGGCTTCGAACGCATCCAGCACCTCGTCGGCCTGGGTTGCGAGGCTGATCTCGACGAAGACGACCGTTCGCCGCCCGATGGTCCGCCCGTCGATGAGTGCCACGCGCCCCCGGATCACGCCCGCCCGTTCGAGGCGCTGGACGCGGCGATGGCAGGCGGAAGGCGACAGATTGAGGCGGTCGGAGAGCTGCTGCGCCGTCAGCGTGCCGTCGCTCTGAACGAGTCGGAGGAGGCGGGCGTCGGTCGCGTCGATCTGTGTCATGTCGCCAATTCTCCGCGTCTGGATATCAATTTGCGCGTAATTTTCGCGTCAAGCACAACGATCGAGCGATGATAGCGATCCCTTCGCGCAGCGTCAGCCCTATAAGCGCCGCAACGCAGATCAGGGAGAGTGACATGCGCATCGGATGCCCCACTGAAATCAAGCCGCAGGAATTCCGCGTGGGCGTGACGCCCGCCGCCGCGATGGAGGCCGTGCTGCATGGCCACGAGGTCGTC
Source organism: uncultured Jannaschia sp. (assembly GCF_947503795.1). Classification (NCBI taxonomy): domain Bacteria; kingdom Pseudomonadati; phylum Pseudomonadota; class Alphaproteobacteria; order Rhodobacterales; family Roseobacteraceae; genus Jannaschia; species uncultured Jannaschia sp. The sequence continues at coordinate 215,994 of NZ_CANNEZ010000002.1, forward strand.
GTGCAGGCGGGCGCGGGTCTCGGGTCGGGCTTCGAGGATGCCGAGTACATGGCTGTCGGGGCCAAGATCCTGCCCGACGCGGCGGCGGTGTTCGAGCAGGCCGACATGATCGTGAAGGTGAAGGAGCCGCAGGCCGGGGAGCGCAAGATGCTGCGCGAAGGCCAGGTGCTCTTCACCTACCTGCATCTCGCCCCCGATCCGGACCAGACGCATGATTTGATCGCGTCGGGCGCGACCTGCATCGCCTACGAGACGGTGACGGACCGCGCCGGTGGCCTGCCGCTTCTGGCGCCGATGTCGGAAGTCGCGGGCAAGCTCGCGCCGCAGGTCGGGGCTTGGACGCTCCAGAAGGCCAATGGTGGCCGCGGCGTTCTGATGGGCGGCGTGCCGGGCGTCGGACCCGCGCGGATCGCCGTGATCGGCGGCGGTGTCGTCGGCACCCACGCGGCGCGGGTCGCGGCGGGCATGGGCGCCGAGGTGACGGTGCTCGACCGCTCGCTGACGCGGCTGCGCTATCTCGACGACGCGTTCGGGTCGGCGTTCCGCACCCGATATGCCAGCGCGGGAAACACCGCCGAGCTGGTGGCCGAGGCCGACATGGTGATCGGCGCGGTCCTCGTGCCGGGCGCCGCGGCGCCCAAGCTCGTGCGGCGCGACCAGCTGGCGGGCATGAAGACGGGTGCGGCCATCGTCGATGTCGCCATCGACCAGGGTGGTTGCTTCGAGACCTCGAAAGCCACCACCCATGACGACCCGATCTACGAGGTGGACGGGGTGATGCACTACTGCGTGGCGAACATGCCGGGCGCGGTGGCGCGGACCTCGACCATCGCGCTGGGCAACGCGACGCTGCCCTTCCTGCTGGCGCTGGCCGACAAGGGCTGGCGGGCGGCCTGCCTTGCTGATCCGCACCTGCGGGCGGGTCTGAACGTGCATGCCGGGCAGCTCACCTATGCCGCCGTGGGCGAGGCGCTGGACCTGCCGACCATCGCGGCCGAGGACGTGCTAGCCGCCTGAGCGGTTGATCCAATACATGCGAAGGGGCCCGCGCATCGCTGCGCGGGCCCCCTTTTCATCCGGCGCGGATCACTCGGCGGCGGTGCGGCCCGCGCGCATCTCGTCGCGGATCTGGAGCAGAACGTCGAGCTCGGACGGGCCGGTGTCGACCTCGGGGGCGGCATCGTCGGGGCGCTCGGCGGCGGCCTTGATGCGGTTCACCATCTTCACCAGCATGAAGACCACGAAGGCGATGATCAGGAAATTGATCACGGCCATGATGAAGTTGCCGACCGCGAAGACCGGCACACCGGCCTCGGTCGCCGCCTCGATCGAGGCGAATTCGCCGTCTCCCATGACGTAGAACCAGCCCGAGAAATCGATGCCCCCGGTGAAGAGCGCGATGATCGGATTGATGAGATCGCCCACCAGCGACGTCACGATCGCGGTGAAGGCCGCGCCGATGATGATACCGACGGCCATGTCCATGACATTGCCCTTGGCGATGAAGTCCTTGAATTCGTTGATCATGTGTCTGTCTGCCTATTCCCTGGTCGCGTGCGCCGCCAGTTTCGACGGTCGCGCGCTTTTGGCCTAGCCGTTGACGCTCCGTCACCCACCGGGGCGGATTTTTGCCGCGACCCGTGGCCGGCGCACCACGCGACGCGGATCGGATGTGCGCTGGCGCAGGTGTTTGCGCAGCCCCGGCCGGGCCTATGTCATGCGCGACGCAATTCCTCAGGAGGCCCTCATGGCCGAACTCTCCGCCTTCCCGATCACCGAGCGCTGGACGCCGCAGGACCCCACGAAGTTGCAGCTCTTCAGCTTTCCGACGCCCAATGGCGTGAAGGCGTCCATCGCGCTCGAGGAGCTGGGACTGCCCTACGAGGCGCATCGCGTGACGCTCTCGGATGCGGACGTGAAGTCCGACGCGTTTCTGTCGCTGAACCCCAACAACAAGATCCCCGCGATCATCGATCCCGACGGGCCGAACGGCCAGCCCATCGGCCTGTTCGAGAGCGGGGCGATCCTGCTCTATCTCGGGGAGAAGACGGGGCGCCTGCTGGGGTCGGATGCGGCCGCGAAGGCGCATGTCACGCAATGGATCATGTGGCAGATGGGCGGGCTGGGACCGATGCTGGGACAGCTCGGGTTCTTCGTGAAATTCGCGGGCAAGGAGATCGACGATCCCCGGCCGCGCCAGCGCTATGTCGACGAGGCCAAGCGCCTGCTGGGTGTGTTCGCGGGCGAAATCGAGGGACGCGACTGGATCGCGGGCGAGTTCTCGATGGCCGATATCGCGATCGCGCCCTGGCTGAACGCGCTGAATTTCTACGAGGCCAAGGACATCGTCGAGTGGGACGCCCATCCCGTGCTGCAGGACTATGTCGATCGGTTCAAGGCGCGGCCCGCGGTCGAGGTCGGGATGCGGACGCCGCCGCGCGAGGGCTGAGCCGCCCTACCACGGCAACGCCACGAGCGCGCCAAGAAGCGCGGTGCCCAGGAATACCAGGGCACCGCCCATGGCCACGATCTCGATCCGGTTCATCATGGAACGGACCATGAACGACGGAGCTTGAGAAAGCGTTAAGCCGGAAGGCCGCCGGTCAGCACGTATTCGAGCACCTGCACGACCTGCTCGGGCGTCTCGCAGACCGCGAGGGCCGCCGCGTCCACCTCCTTCAGGGGGTGGGCGTGTTCGGGCGCGTGCTGCACGATCAGGGCCTTGCCCAGTGCTGCGGCCTGGCCCGCGTCGAAGGCCGCGTTCCATTGCTTGTACTTGTCGCCGAAGCGCACGACCACGACGTCCGCGTCGGCGATCGCCTTGCGGGTGCGGATCGCGTTGAGCTGGGCGCCCTTGCGGTCGTGCCAGACCTTGTCGGGCTCGGCCCCGAGGATCGCGACGCCGCAATCGTCCGAGGCGTCGTGATCGGTCACCGGCGCGGTGAAGGTCACGGGCAGATGCGCCGCGCCCTCGGTGATCGTGCGGCGCCAGTCGGTGTGGATTTCACCGGCGAGATAGACGTTGAGCTTCATGGCGGTTCCCCCTTCCGCCCGATGGTAGCGCGCCGTGCGGGCCGGGAAAGCGGCCCCCGATCGTGGGAGGATCGGGGGCCCAGGTCTCTCGCGTCCAGGGCCGGTCGCGACGGGACGAACCGCGACGGGGTATCGGGTCCGTGGGGGCAGGATGGCGCGGCCGCATTGCGCCGGGATGACGGCGAGGTGACGGTTCGGTGACGCGGCGGGCCGCGAGACGAGAACGGGCCCCGACATCTCTGCCGGGGCCCGCGTGGATTGTGGTGGTGGGGACGCGTCAGTCGGCGTCTTCGCCCGCCATTTCCTTGCCGGTCTCCTGATCGACCATCTTCATGGCGAGGCGCACCTTGCCGCGATCGTCGAAGCCGAGAAGCTTGACCCAGACCTCCTGGCCTTCCGACAGCACGTCGGAGGGGTGGTTCAGGCGCTTGTTCTCGATCTGGGAGACGTGCACGAGGCCGTCGCGCTTGCCGAAGAAGTTCACGAAGGCGCCGAAATCGACGATCTTCACGACCTTGCCCTTGTAGACCTTGCCCTCCTCGGGCTCGGCCACGATCGAGTGGATCATGTCATAGGCCTTCTGGATGGCCTCGCCGTTGGGCGACGCGATCTTGATGGTGCCGTCGTCCTGGATGTCGACCTTGGCGCCCGAGACTTCCACGATCTCGCGGATGACCTTGCCGCCCGAGCCGATCACTTCACGGATCTTGTCGGTGGGCACCTGCATCGTCTCGATGCGGGGGGCGTGGGCCGAGAATTCGGAGCGCCCTTCGGTCAGGGCGTTCGCCATCTCGTCGAGGATGTGCAGACGGCCGGCCTTGGCCTGCTCCAGCGCAGTCTCCATGATCTCGGGCGTGATGCCTGCGATCTTGATGTCCATCTGGAGCGAGGTGATGCCGTCGGCGGTACCGGCGACCTTGAAGTCCATATCGCCCAGGTGATCCTCGTCGCCGAGGATGTCGGTCAGGACCGCGTAGTCGCCATCGTCTTCCAGCACGAGGCCCATGGCCACGCCGGCCACGGGGGCCTTGAGCGGCACGGCGGCGTCCATCATCGCCAGCGACGATCCGCAGACCGTGGCCATCGAGGACGAGCCGTTGGATTCCGTGATCTCGGAGACGAGACGGATCGTGTAGGGGAAGTCCGTCGCGGACGGCAGAACCGCCTGCAGCGCACGCCAGGCCAGCTTGCCGTGACCGATCTCGCGGCGGCCTGGAGGACCGAAGCGGCCGACTTCGCCGACCGAGTAGGGCGGGAAGTTGTAGTGCAGCAGGAAGTTCGATTTGAAGTTGCCATGCAGCGCGTCGATGAACTGCTCGTCGTCACCGGTGCCGAGCGTCGTGACCACGAGGGCCTGCGTCTCGCCGCGGGTGAAGAGCGCCGAGCCGTGGGTACGCGGCAGGAGGCCGACCTGGCTCTCGATGGCGCGGACTTTGTCGAGGGCACGGCCGTCGATGCGCTTCTTGTTCTTCACGACGTCGCCGCGAAGCACCTTGGATTCGAGCTTCTTCAGGGCGGTGCCGAGATTGGCGTCCTCGCGCTCCTCGTCAGTCAGCTCGGCCTTGATGGCGTCCTTGACGGCCGAGACGGCGCCGGTCCGCTCCTGCTTGTCGGTGATGGCATAGGCGTCGCGCATCTTCTGCTCGCCGATCTCGCTGACGCGGGACAGGAGGGCGGAATAGTCGGGGACCTGGAAGTCCATCGGCTCCTTGGCGGCGTCCTCGGCGAGGGCGACGATCAGGTCGATCACGGGCTGCATCTGCTCGTGGCCGAACTTCACGGCGCCCAGCATCTCGGCTTCGGACAGCTCATAGGCCTCCGATTCGACCATCATCACGGCGTCCTTGGTGCCGGCGACAACCAGGTCGAGACGCTGCTCGGGGTTGTTCTTGAGCTGGTGCATGTCGTCCACGGACGGGTTCAGCACGTACTCGCCGTCGACGAAGCCCACGCGGGCACCGGCGATCGGGCCCATGAAGGGCGCGCCCGAGATCGTCAGCGCGGCCGAGGCGGCGATCATGGCGACCATGTCGGGGTCATTCTCGAGGTCGTGGCTGAGCACGGTGCAGATCACGAGCACTTCGTTCTTGAAGCCGTCGACGAAGAGCGGGCGGATCGGACGGTCGATCAGGCGGCTCGTCAGGGTCTCCTTCTCGGTGGGGCGGGCCTCACGCTTGAAGAAGCCGCCGGGGACCTTGCCCGCGGCGTAGTACTTTTCGTTGTAGTGGACCGTGAGCGGGAAGAAGTCCTGTCCCGGCTTCGGCTGCTTGGCATAGGTCACGGCGGCCATGACGCTGGTTTCGCCGTAGGTGGCGATGACGCAGCCATCGGCCTGGCGGGCGATCTGACCGGTCTCCAGGGAGAGGGTGTCGTGACCCCACTCCATCTCTTTCTTGACGATGTTGAACATTCTCATCCTGTCTGGGGACGCGTCCGGCGTTCCGGGGTCCCCGAGTGTATGGCGGCCCCATTGCCGCCGACCCCCATTGTCCTTCGCGCGGGCGCCGGGGTCGGGACGCCACGTCTCAGATGGGGTGCCCTACACCGGTTCGGACAGGTTGGAAAGTGTCGCAAGGTCGCGGGCGTCAGGCCGGCAGAAGCTCGGCCAGCGCGGGGTGCGGAAAGCGGCGGCGGAGCGTGACGGCGTGGAAGCGCGCGGCGAGGTCGAGCGCGAAGGGCGCGGTCGCGAGCCGCCCCGAAGCCAGCTCGTCGGCGACGACGACGGCCGGCACAACGGCGAGGCCCGCGCCCTCGCGCACGAGGAGGCGGATCATCGCCATATCGTCGACCTCGGCGGCGATCCGGGGGGTCACACCCATCCGCTCGCCCAGCGCGAGGAACCCCGACCGGATGCCGGGATCGGACGGCAGGATGAACGCGCCCTCGGCCAGAAGCGCGGACAGCGTCCCCTGCCCCAACCGGTCCGGCGGGCCGTGGATGGCCACGGGCTCGGTCGCGAGCGGATGGATCAGGAGGTCGCGGCCCGCATCGCGCGGCGGCTCGGAGGTCAGGACGACGTCGAGCGCCAGCGTCCGGAGGTCCGCGATCAGCGCGCTGGCATTGTCGGAGCGCAGCTCGATCCCCGTCTCGCGCCCGAGGACGGGGGCGAGGAACCGCGTCTGGAAGTTGCGCGAGAGCGTGGCGACCGCGCCGACCCGCAGCGGCTCGGACCCGCCGCCCGCGCGGCCCAGCGTCGCCAGAAGGTCGTCGCCGATGCGGAAGATGCGCTCGGCATGGTCGAGCGCCATCCGCCCGACCTCGGTCAGCTCCAGCCCGCGCCCGACCCGATCGAAGAGCGGATGCCCCAGCCGCGCCTCGAGCGTGCGGATCTGGGTCGAGAGCGCGGATTGCGACACGTTCAGCGTCTCGGCGGCGCGGGTCAGGTTCCCGGCGCGCGCCACGGCATGGAAGTAGCGGAGGTGGTGATAGTTGAGCGTGGCCATCGTTCGTATTTATAGAACGCTATCCCGCAAAAGCAGTATTTTTCGAGAACGTGCATGCCCGCTACCTGATCGCCGACCCGACAGGAGACCGTCATGGACATCGTATTCGACATCCTCGCCACCATGGTGGAGCAGATCCAGAAGCCCACCCTCGCCTTCCTGCTGGGCGGGATGGTGCTGGCCGCGCTCGGCTCCAAGCTCGAGGTGCCGGGGCCGGTCTACAAGTTCGTCGTCCTCCTCCTGCTGCTGAAGGTCGGCTTGGGCGCGGGCATCTCGGTGCGCGAGGCGAACCTTATGGAGCTCGTGGTGCCCGCGCTGGCTGCGGCTGCGGTCGGGGTCGCCATCGTCCTGATCGGCATGGTGACGCTGGCCCGCTGGCGGGGCGTGTCGCGCACCGACGGCATGGCGACGGCGGGGCTGTTCGGCGCGGTCTCGGCCTCGACGCTGGCCGCCGGGATGGCAATGCTCGACAGCGAGGGCGTCACCTACGAAGGCTTCATCGGCGCGCTCTACCCGTTCATGGATATCGCGGCACTGGTCACGGCGATCGTGTTGGCCAAGCTGGCCGAACAGCGGCGCGCGGCCCCCGCGGTACAGGGCGGCACGGTGGCGCTGGGCGGCGGCTCGGGCGGGTCGGCGTTCGATGGCAAGCTGGTCCGCGAGATCCTCGTCGACACGTTCCGCAGCGCCGCGATCTCGGCCCTCGTCCTCGGGCTGGCGTTGGGGATCTTCGCCAAGCCTGACTCGGTCTACGAGAGCTTCTACGAGCCGCTCTTCCGCGGGCTCCTGTCGATCCTGATGCTCATCATGGGGATGGAGGCCTGGTCGCGCCTGTCGGAGCTGCGCAAGGTTGCGGGCGCCTACATCCTCTACGGGCTGACCGCGCCGCTGGTCCACGGCCTTCTGGGCTTCGGCGCGGGGCTCGTCGCCCACCACCTGACCGGGTTCTCGGGCGGCGGCGTGGTCCTGCTGGCGGTGATGGCGGCGTCGAGCTCGGACATCTCGGGCCCGCCGACCATGCGCGGCGCCCTCCCCGAGGCGAACCCCTCGGCCTATGTCGGCACCTCGACCGGGCTCGGGACGCCGGTGGCGATCCTGTCGATCCCGCTCTGGATGGCGCTGGCCGATGCGTTCATCGGCCTCTGAAGATGCAAAAAGGGGCCCGCGGGCCCCTTTTTCTTCGACGGTGATCGAGTGGCTCAGCGGCGGATGCCGAGGCGCTTGATCAGGTCCTGATACCGCTCTTCGGACTTGCCGCGCGTGTAATCCAGAAGCTTCCGGCGCTGCGCGACCATCATCAGGAGACCACGACGCGAGTGGTTGTCCTTCTTGTGGGTCTTGAAGTGCTCGGTCAGCGTGGTGATGCGCGACGTGAGGATCGCGACCTGGACTTCGGGCGAACCGGTGTCGCCTTCCTTGGTCGCGAATTCCTTGATCAGGCGGTTCTTCTCTTCGACGGTGATCGACATCGGGGTCTCCTGTGGGTTCGGGGTCATGGCGCAGGCCGGGATGTCGTCCAGCAAGGCCCTTGGAGTGAGCGCGCCGCCTACACCCTCCGCCTGCGCAAGGAAAGCCCCATTCCGCGGCGTTAACCATGTTTCCCCTATGTTCTATGTGCAGGCGCATCCCGCGTGGTAGGCACGCCCACCCAAGGGAAATCCGCCCATGTTCCTGATCGCCGGCCTATTGGGCGTTCTCGTCTCGGGGGCGCTGATGTTCGCACCGACCGGACATGACACGGCCGAAGAAGCGCCCGCCCCCGATGGCGACGCATCGGCCGGGGACGAATCGCCCCTGACCGTCGCCACGAATGGTGACGGGGAGAGCGACGACAGGCTGGCCGACGGCACCGGCGATCGGCTGGCGGGCGGGGACGGGACGGACCTGTTTCTCTTCCGCGCGCCGCCGGTCGCGTTCATCGAAGACGGCCCCGCGACGCTGTCCTCGGCGGCGGCGGATGACGGGCTGGCGATAGATGACGGCCCGCCGCTGATCGAGGATTTCGATCCCGGCGAGGATCTCATCGAAATCGCCTATGGCGCCGACGAGCCGGTGCCCGACCTGACGATCACATGCGGCCCCGCGGGACAGGAGGTGCGTCTCGACGGCGAGATCGTCGCCCACGTCGCGGGCACCGCGTCGGTCGAGGCGGCGCATATCCGCCTCGTCGCCTGGGTCTGACCCTCAGTCGAAGAACGCCAAGAGGGCCGAGGCGACGGCCTCCGGGTCCTCCTCCATGGCGAAATGGCCGGTATCGACGGAGGTGTCGGTGACGGTCTCGGCCCAGGTCCGCCATACGGCCGCCGGATCGCCGGTCGAGGCCGGGAAGCCATGTCGGCCCCAGACGAAGTGGAGCGGTGCCGCGATGCGGCGGCCCGCGGCGCGATCGGCCGCGTCGATAGCACGGTCGGTGTGATACCCTGCCCGGTAATCGGCACACATCGCCGTCCGCCGCACCGGGTCCTCGGCCTGCGCGCGGTAGCTGTCGCGCGCGTCGTCGGCGAAGGGTGCGAGCGTGCCGGTCCGGTTCCAGGCCGACAGCGTCCAGTCGATATACCATGCCGGATCGGCCCCGATCAGGCGCTCGGGCAGCGGCGCCTTCTGGGCGAGGAAGTTCCAGTGATACGCCGCCTGCGCGAGATCGGCGGACCAGGCGTCCCAGAAGGCGACGGTGGGGATGACCTCGAGGATGGCGAGGCGCGCGATCCGCTCGGGATGATCCAGCGCGAACCGGTAGGCGACCCGCGCGCCCCGGTCATGGCCCGCGATGTCGGCGCGCGCGATCCCCTCGGCATCGAGCACGGCGGCGACGTCCCCGGCCATCCGGCGCTTGGAATAGACCGTGTGACCGTCATCGTCGGGCGGCGCGTCGCTGTCGCCATAGCCGCGCAGGTCGATCAGCAGGCAGGTGAACCGCTCGTCCAGGCGTGGCAGGACGGGCAGCCAACAGCGGTGGTTCTGCGGATAGCCGTGGAGCAGAACGAGCGGCGGGCCGGACCCGGCACGGCGATAGGCGATGCGGGTGCCGTCGGGAGCGGTGGCGTATTCGGGCGTCATGGCATGTCCCAGGGCTGTGGCTGGACGTCGTACCCGATATAGAGCGGATGCTTCGGATGCCCCGCCTTCGAGAGGCCCAGCGTCAGGAGTGGTCGGTCGGTGCCGCGCAGGAGGTCGGCCACCCGCGCGCCGCGGTCGAGATGCGCGCCATGGGTGCCCCAGGCGCAGACGACCGCGTCCGCCCAAAGCGCCGCGTCGCGGATGGCCGCGTCGTTCGCCGCGCCGCCCACCGGGTCAAGGCAGGCGCGCATGTCGCGGGGATCGGTCGCGCGATAGGCGAAGATGTTGGTGACCCGGAACGCGCCGTAGCCCAGCGCCCGGGCGCGGCGCTCGCAGCGCTCGACGGTGGGGTCGTTCGAAAGCTCGGTCGCGGTCGACGGGTTCAGCATGACGAAGTTGACCCGCCCCCGGTCGGCATCCCAAGTGCGGGTCAGGTCGTAGCGGTAGCGTTCGTCGTCGGAATAGGTCGCGGTCGAGGGCGCGTCGCCCTTGGTGTGGGTGCGGGTGATCATGCCCCGAGGGATGCCAGCCGCCCCCGGCCGGGGGCAAGGGGCGGCGGCGGATCAGGCGCGGCGTTCGATCACCGCCGCGGCGACGAGCCCGTAGAGCACATGCCCCCAGAGCGCGACCCAGGTGATGCCGGTGAAGCCGAGGAAGGCCGGGTTGCCCGCGACGAGATGCGCCATGACGTAGAGCGCGAAGATCCAGAGCCCGACGCCGTAGGCCGTGGCGACGACGCTCCAGTGCAGGCGCGGCAGCAGGCGCGCGGCCAGCGGGCGGGCGATCAGGAGGTAGCCCAGCGGATAGGCGATCAGCCCTGTCAGGATGTGGAGGATGTCGGCCATCCCTTTGGGGACGCTGCCGAACACCGTGTTGAGCGTCTGCTGGGCGAGGCCGACGGGTGCCAGCTTGGCGTAGCCGGCCAGCGGCGAGAGACCCTGGCCGAAGAGGTCGAAGGCGAGGGTCGCGAGCGCCCCGGCGACGAGGACGGTGGTTGCGGTGCGCGTGAGGTCGGGCGTGGTGGGGTTGAGCGTGGTCATGGCATTGCATCCTTGCGGGTCATGGGTTGGGTTGCCCCGACCCTAGACCGCCGGACCGGTCCCGCGGCAGCCCCGCTCACGGCAAGGTGGCGACGCGCGCGGCAAGGGCCGCATTCCGTGATCCACTGTAACAAAACACCCCGGATCGGGGGCACGCATGTTTCAGCGCACGAAGACCTTGGTCGGATAGAGCCGGCCCGCGCGATAGGTGCCGATGGCGACGGCCTGTCCGTCCAGCGCCGCCCAGCAGGTCTCGCCGAAGCCTGCGCCGAACGCGACCTCCGCCGGGTTGCCATGGCGCAGGCGGGCGGCGGCCTCGGCCTTGACCGACAGCATGGGCAGACCGGCGAGGCCCAGTTCAAGCGGCTGGACGAGGGCGTCGAGTTCGGGGCGGCGGGCCAGCGCCTCGATCCGGTCCCAGGCGAGGCCGTCCTCGGCGCGGAACGGACCCGACCACGTGCGGCGGAGCCACGCGACGTGTCCGAGGCAGCCCAGCGCACGGCCCAGATCGCGCGCGATGGAGCGGACATAGCCGCCCTTGCCGCAGACCATCTTGAGTTCGGCGCCGGTGGTGTCAGCGGAGAGCACCTCGAGCCGCTCGACATGAAGGGGCCGCGCGGCGAGGTCCATCGCGACGCCTTCGCGCGCAAGGTCATAGGCGCGTTCGCCATCGACCTTCACCGCCGAGACCTGCGGTGGAACCTGTTCGATATCGCCCCGGAAGGCGGCCAGTGCCGCGTCGATGGCGGCGGCGTCGGGCACGGTGCCGTCGCCCTGCCGAACCAGCTCGCCCGAGGCATCGTCGGTGGTTGTCTCGGCCCCCCAGGTGACGCGAAACCGGTAGCATTTCGCGGCGTCGGTCACGTAGGGCACGGTCTTCGTCGCCTCGCCCAGCGCCACGGCCAGAACGCCCGTCGCATCGGGGTCGAGCGTGCCCGCGTGGCCGGCCTTCCGTGCGTCCAGCGCCCAGCGGACGCGTCCGACCACGGACGTGGAGGTCACGCCCGCGGGCTTGTCGACCACGATCCAGCCATGGGTATCGCGTCCGCGCTTGCGCCGGGGCATCTAGCGGGCCGTCACCGACAGGATCGGCCCCATCTGGCGGCCCGGATCGGCCCGGTCCTGTCCCGGCACGTAGAGCCGCGAGACGCTGCCATCGAGATAGAGCGCGTCGCGCAGGCCCAGCTCGTCGCGAAAGAGCGTCGCCATCTCGTGGAAAGTGACCGGCTCGTCGGAGATGGCGAAATGGACGGTACCGCCATCGGGCGAGACGCCGACGCCGTTGCGCAGGTTGCGGTATTCGCTGTCGGCGATGAAGCGGGGGTGGAGCGCGCCGTCGATGACCAGCATCGGCCCCGATTGGGTGGCGTGGTCGCAGGCGGGTGGGTCGGCGGCGAAACGGCGCGATTCGATGACGCTTGCGCGGGTGCCGGCGACGCAGAACACGCCGTTCGGCAGCATCCCGAAATTGCCGGGTCCGGCGGAGGTGACGATGCCGCGCCGCTCGGTCCCGTCCTCGATATAGAGGCCGACGGGCGCGCGGTCGGGATGGTACATGCCGCCGTTCATCGCGAAGGCGATCGAGGCCTCGGTCTCGCGGGCGAGTGCGGCGAAGCTGCCCAGCCGGGTGCCGTCGGCGGCGTCGAGGCGCAGCTCGACCGCGAAGGCGTCGAGCGGAGCCGTGCAGACCGTGAACGCGCGGTCGCGATGCGGCACGGCGCGGCAATCCTGCGCCGCGGCGCCGCCCGAGAGCGCCAGCAGGAGCAGGGCCGCGAGGCGGATCATGCCTCGCCGTCTCCGCCCTCGGCGTCGACATCGCGGCGGACCGTGTCGTCGGAGAACATCCGGCGCGTGTCGTCCATCCGGTCGAAGGTCTCGTCGATGCGGAAGCGCAGGTCGGGCGCGAACTTGAGCGTCATCTCCTTGGAGATCGCGCGGCGCAGCTCGCCCTTGTTGCGCTTGAGGGCGGCGATCGCCTTCTCCCGGTCCTTGCCGCCCAGCGGAAGCACCCAGGCGGTCGCGACCTTGAGATCGGGCGAGGTCGTGACCTCGCCCACGGTGATCGACATGGATTGCAGCTCGGGGTCGTGGATATCGCCGCGCGCGAGCACGTCGGAGAGGGTGCGCCGGATCAGCTCGCCCACCCGCAGCTGGCGCTGGGACGGACCGCCGCCGGTGTCGAAACGGGAACGTGCCATGGGGCCTCCGGGGTCAGGGGCTTGCAGATAGGCGGGGCGGCGCGGCGGTGCAACAGGCGCGGTTTCGCGCAAGCGACCCCGTGCGCCCCGCGGCGCGCCCCTGTAGAGACGCCGGAAGACCACGCGTTCGGGCGGAGGAGAGAGCACCATGACCCCAGGCATCGTCGTGATGGGCGGATCCGGCCGGATGGGCCGGATGTTGATCGAGGGAATCGACGCGCGGGACGATTGCCGCCTGGTCGGCGTGACCGAAGCGCCGGACCACACCTGGGCGGGCCGCGACCTGGGCGAGGCGTTGGGCGGCGCGGCGCGGGGCGTGCCGGTCACCGACGATCCGATCGAGGTGGTGGCCCGCGCGCAGGCCGTGATCGACTTCACGACGCCCGCGGCGACCGTGGCGATGTCCGAGCTCTGCGCGCAGGCCCGCGCGGTCCACGTGGTGGGTACGACCGGGCTCGGGGTGGACGACATCGCGGCGCTGGACCGCGCAGCGCGGCACGCGACGGTGATCCGCGCGGGCAACATGTCGCTGGGCGTGAACCTTCTGACGCAGCTCGTCCGGCAGGTCGCGGCGGCGCTGGACGACGAGTACGACATCGAAATCGTCGAGGCGCATCACCGCCACAAGGTCGACGCGCCCTCGGGGACCGCGCTGATGCTGGGCGAGGCAGCGGCCGAGGGGCGCGGCGTGGCGCTGGACGCGGTGTCCGACCGGGGCCGCGACGGCATGACCGGCGGGCGGGGGCGCGGCACGATTGGGTTCCACGCGATCCGGGGTGGCGACGTGGTGGGCGATCACGACGTGATCTTCGCCGCCGATGGCGAGCGGGTGGTGCTGCGGCATCTGGCGACCGACCGATCGGTCTTCGCGCGGGGCGCGATCAAGGCCGCGCTCTGGGGACAGGGCAAGGGTCCGGGCGCGTTCGACATGATGGACGTGTTGGGCCTGCGGTAAAGGGGGAGCGAGGGGCCAGCCCCTCGCGCACCCCGGTCGGGGGGCCGTCTGCCCCCCGACATCCCCCCGAAGGTATTTCGGGCCAGAGGACAGGCACGGTTGATGTCGCACACCCGAGGGCCATCTTTTGGGGCATGCGCCTCCTCGTGGTATTCCTTCTTCTCGTCCTGCCGGTGCCGGCCGCCGCCTTCGAGCGGGTCGCGGACCGCGGCGCGTTCCTCGCGCTGGTCGAAGGCAAGCGGCTGACGGGCGACGGGGTGTCGCTGCGGGTCGGGCGCGACGGGTCGATCGCCGGGCGCGGCTTCGGCTTTCGCGTCACGGGCGGCTGGAGCTGGCAGGACGGCTACTTCTGCCGGACGCTGCAATCGGCGATCCGGTACTTTCCGCTGAACTGCCAGGTCGTGGCCGTGCGCGGCGATGTCGTCCGGTTCGTGGCCGATCGCGGCGCAGGCGACGTGGCGGATCTGCGCATCCGCTGACCGCTCAGAAGTCGATGGCGATGCCCTTGCGCTCCCAATCGCCGTAGCGCACCGGCTCGGGGCCGTCGCGGCCGCCCAGCTCGACCGGGCGCGCTCCGGTGTCGCGCCGGCGCGCCTCGGCCTCCTCCAGCGCGCGGCGGGCGACATCTGGCAAGGCGGCGCGGCGGGCGGCTTCCTCGGCGGGGGTCAGCGCCATGAATTCCGCACCCCGGTCGCGATTGCCCGTCGGGCAGGCGGGCGCGTCGGCGGGCGCTTCGGGGAGATCGGTCGGATCGACATTCATTCGCTGGGCCATCGCGGGGCCTCCTTGCCGGGGGTGCGGGATGGATATACGTCGCGGGACCGCCGCCGCCAAGGAGCGCCCCCGCATGACGGATCGACCCGACAGCCTCGCCGCCCGCCGCGGGGCGCTGAAACTCATGGCCCATGTGCTGCGCGACGGGCGGATGTTGTCGGACGGGGCGAGCGGTCTCGACGGACCGGATGCGGCGCGGGCGCTGCGGCTGGCGGGCCTGGCCCTGCAGCATCTGGGGCGGGCGGACACGCTCTTGAAGGCGCGGATGGAGCGGCAGCCGGCGGCCCGCGTGCGCGATATCCTGCGGCTGGCGCTGGCCGAGCTGTTCGCGGACGACGCGGCCCCGCACGGGGTGGTGAACGACGCGGTCGCGCTGGCCCGGATGTCGCCGCGCACGGCCAAGCAGGCAGGGCTGGTGAACGCGGTGCTGCGCGGGCTGGCCGAGGATCGCGCGGCCTGGGACGCGCTGCCGCCGCCCGCCCTGCCGCCATGGTTGCGCAAGCCCCTGGCGAAGGCCTGGGGCCGCGAGCGGCTGGAGGCGATCGAGGCCGCGCATGTCGCGGGCGCGCCGCTGGATCTCACGCCGAAGGGCCCGGACGCGGTGCTCCCGGACGGGGCCGAGGCCCTTCCGACGGGGTCGATCCGACTGGCCGGGGGGCAGGTCTCGATGCTGCCGGGCTATGCCGAGGGCCATTGGTGGGTGCAGGACGCTGCGGCCGCGATGCCCGCGCGCCTGCTGGGCGACGTTGCGGGGCAGCGGGTGCTGGACCTCTGTGCCGCACCGGGCGGCAAGACGATGCAGCTCGCGGCGGCGGGGGCCGAGGTGACGGCGCTCGACATCTCGCCCAAGCGCCTGCGGCGGGTCCACGCCAATCTCGAGCGGACGGGGCTCGGCGCGGAGGTCATCGAGGCGGATGCCCTCGACTGGACGCCGGAGGCGCCGTTCGACGCGGTCTTGCTGGACGCGCCCTGCACTGCGACGGGCACGGTCCGACGGCATCCCGACCTGCCGCATCTGCGCGAGGCGCGCGACGTCGAGGCGCTGACCCGGCTGCAATACCGCCTGATCGACCGGGCGCTGGACGTCCTGCGGCCCGGCGGGCGGCTGGTCTATTGCACCTGTTCGCTGCTGCCGGTCGAGGGCGAGCACCAGGTGACGGCGGCGCTGAAGCGGCATGAGGGGCTGTCCGCCGAGCCGCTGGACCCGGTGGCGTTCGGCCTGGCGGAGGTCGCGGCCTCGGACCACGGACTGCGGCTTCTGCCCGATCTCTGGCCCGAGCGGGGCGGCATGGACGGGTTCTACATGGCGGTGTTGCGCCGCCCGGACTGAGCCCCGCGTGACAGCCGATGGCGGGCGGCGTATCGTCGCGCGCGAAGGCCCCGGCGACAGGGGCCACCGAGGTCGGGAACGAAGCGATGGGACGGGCAGGCACCCTCCGCGACAGATGGAACACGCGCTGGCGCGTGGCGCGATCCGCGCCCCCGAAGGGCACCCGGTCGCTGGTCTGGCAGCCCGAGCCGCGCGGCACCGGGTCGGCGCAGCGCGGGCGGCACATCCTGAACGGAACGTGGCATCTGGCCGGGCAGCTCGTGCAGGCGCCGGGGGCGTCGCCCTGGACGCTGGAGGCGCCGTCCGACCCGTTCGAGATGATGCTGCACGGGCAAAGCTGGCTCGACGATGTGATGGCCGTCGGCACGGGCGACGCGGTTGCGGCGGCGCGCGGCTGGATCCTCGAATGGGCGCGCCGGAACGGGCGTGGCACGGGCCGGGGCTGGGCCCCCGCGCTGACCGGGCGACGGGTGCTGCGCTGGATCAGCCACGCGCCGATCCTCCTGCAGGGGATGCCCGCGCCCGATCAGGCGGCGTTCTTCGAGACGGCCTATCGCCAGACGGTCTACCTGTCGCGAAACTGGACGCAGGCACCCGCGGGCCTGCCGCGGATGGAGGCGCTGACGGGGCTCCTCTATGCCGGGCTGACGCTGGAAGGCCTGGGCGATCTTGGGCAACGGGCCGCGGCCGACCTGACAGAAGCGATGGCCGAGGATGTCGGCGACGATGGCGGCATCGCCAGCCGCAACCCGGAGGCGCTTCTGGAGGTGGCGACGCTTCTGGGCTGGGCAATCGCGGCCCTGTCGGAGATCGGCGAGGTGCCCGAGGGGCTGCGGCAGGCGCAGGCGCGGATCGTCCCGACGCTGCGCGCGCTCCGGCATGCGGATGGCGGGCTCGCGCGGTTTCACGGGGGCGGGCGGGGTCTGCCGGGGCGGTTGGACCGCGTCCTCGTCGACAGCGGGATCCGGGGGCGCATGGATAGTGGGCTCGCGATGGGCTTCGTCGCGTTGGCGCATGGGCCCAGCTCGGTCGTGGTCGATGCCGCCGCCCCGCCGACGGGGATCGCGTCGGGCTCGGCACATGCCTCGACGCTCGCCTTCGAGCTGAGTTCGGGGGCTTGCCCGGTGATCGTCAATTGCGGGCCCGGCGGCGCGTTCGGGCCGGACTGGCACCGCGCCGGCCGCGCCACGGCGAGCCATTCGACCCTCTCGCTCAGCGGCTGGTCCTCGAGCCGGATCGGGCCGCTTCTGGCCCGCGACGGACGCCGGATCGCACCGCTCGTGCAGACGCCCGCGCGGGTGCAATGGCAGAGAAGCGGGTCGCGCCGGGCGACGACCGTTGTGCTGAGCCATGACGGTTACGCGCCGTCCCACGGGCTGACCCATCTGCGGCGGCTGGTGCTGGCCTCGGACGGGCGGACGCTGTCGGGCGAGGATTCGCTGCGCGCCGTCAGCGCCGCGGACAAGGAGCGGTTCGAGGACGCGCAGACCGAGGCCAAGTTGCAGGGCGTGCCCTTCGAGATCCGGTTCCACCTGCATCCCGATGCCGAGGCCGAGGTGGATATGGGCGGGCGGGCCGTGTCGGTCGCCCTGCCCTCGGGCGAGGTCTGGGTGTTCCAGCCGGGCCGCGACCTCGTGCCGACGCTGGAGCCGTCGGTCCATCTGGAGGGCACCCGGCTGAAGCCGCGCGCCGCGCAACAGGTGGTTCTCTCCGACCGCGTGGTGAAGTATGCGGCCACCATCGACTGGACCTGGACACGGGCACAGGAGGCGACGGACCTGCCGCCGTCGCCTGCCGAGAGCCGGGGCTGAGAGCTGGAAGGACGATTCTCCGATGACCGACGCCGTGCCCGTGAAACGCGCCCTGATCTCCGTATCCGACAAGGCGGGGTTGACCGATCTCGGCACGGCGCTGGCCGCGCGGGGGGTCGAGCTGGTCTCGACCGGTGGGTCGGCGCAGGCCTTGCGCGACGCGGGGCTCGCGGTGCGCGACGTGTCCGAACTGACGGGCTTTCCCGAGATGATGGACGGGCGCGTCAAGACGCTGCACCCGGCGGTGCATGGCGGCCTTCTGGCGCTGCGGGACCAGCCGTCGCATGTGGACGCGATGGCGACGCACGGGATCGCGCCGACCGACCTGCTGGTCGTGAACCTCTACCCGTTCGAGGCGACGGTGGCGCGGGGCGCGGACGCGCCCGAGGTGATCGAGAACATCGACATCGGCGGCCCGGCGATGATCCGGGCGGCGGCCAAGAACCACGGCTTCACCACGGTGATCGTCGACCCCGAGGACTACGCTCCGCTTCTGGAGGAGCTGAATGCCAATGACGGTGCCACCACCCTGCCCTTCCGGCAGCGGCAGGCGGCGATCGCCTATGGCCGGACAGCCGCCTATGACGCGGCGGTGGCGACCTGGATGGCGCGCTTCGAAGAGGTGCCGCGGCGCGTCGCGGCGGCGGGGGTGCTGGCCCAGCCCCTGCGCTACGGCGAGAACCCGCACCAGGGCGCGGCCTTCTACACCGATGGCAGCGCGCGGCCCGGCGTGGCGACGGCGACGCAGCACCAGGGCAAGGCGCTGAGCTACAACAACATCAACGACACGGATGCCGCGGTCGAGCTGGTGGCCGAGTTCGACGGCCCGGCGGTCGCGATCATCAAGCATGCGAACCCGTGCGGCGTGGCGACGGGCGCCACGCTCGCCGAAGCGTACGCGCACGCCTTCGACTGCGACCGGACGAGTGCCTTCGGGGGCATCGTCGCGCTGAACGGCCCGCTGGACGAGGCGACGGCGCGCGCCATCGTCGAGATCTTCACCGAGGTCGTGATCGCGCCCGAGGCCGACGATGCAGCGAAAGCGGTCTTCGCGGCCAAGCCGAACCTGCGGCTTCTGACGACGGGCACGCTGCCCGATCCGCGCGCCGCGCGGCGGGCGCTCCGGCAGGTGGCGGGCGGCTGGCTGGCACAGGACCACGATGCGGGGCACGTCTCGGCGGCGGATCTGAAAGTGGTCACGAAGCTGGCCCCGACCGAGGCCCAGATGCGCGACCTGATGTTCGCATGGCGCGTGGCCAAGCACGTCAAATCCAACGCCATCGTCTATGCGAAGGATGGCGCGACGGTGGGCATCGGCGCGGGCCAGATGAGCCGGCTGGACAGCTCGCGCATCGCGGCCCGGAAGGCCGTGGACGTGGGCGAGGTGCTGGGGCTGGACGGATCGGCCGCCGTGGGCTCGGTCGTCGCGTCCGACGCGTTCTTCCCCTTCGCCGATGGCCTTCTGGCGGCGGCCGAGGCGGGGGCGACGGCGGTGATCCAGCCCGGCGGGTCGATGCGGGACGACGCCGTGATCGCGGCGGCCGACGAGGCCGGTCTGGCGATGGTGCTGACCGGCATGCGGCATTTCCGTCACTGATGCGCGCGCTCTGGATCTCCGCCGCGCTGGCCTTCGCCGTCGACCAGCTCTCGAAGCTGATCGTCGTCTTCGGGATGGACCTGCGCCAGATCGGCATCATCGAGGTGCTGCCCCCGTTCCTGACACTCCGCATGGGCTGGAACGAGGGGATCAATTTCGGCCTTCTGAGCGGGGCGGGCGCACGCTGGGTCCTCGTCGCCATCGCGGTCGGGGTGTCGCTCCTGCTGATCCGCTGGGCGCGGGGGTTCGTCCGGCCGATGGCCTTCGTCTCGGCGGGTCTCGTGATCGGCGGGGCGCTGGCGAACGCGCTGGACCGTGTCATTTACGGCGCGGTGGCGGATTTCCTGAACATGTCCTGCTGCGGCCTCAACAACCCCTATGCGTTCAATCTGGCCGACGTCTTCATCTTCGCGGGCGCTTTCGGGCTGATCGTCTGGGGCGATGACCGGACCAAAGGCGCCAAAGCCCCGTGACCCTGCCCGAAGGTTGCGTTAGGAGGGGGTCGAACGGGAAGACGCGGGGGATCGCGGAATGATCGGACGGATGGGAATGGCGGCGCTTCTGGTGCTGACCGTCGCGGCCTGCGAGCGCGACAACCCGACGCTGTTCAACCTGCGCAAGGCCGACCGGACGCCGGACGAGTTCTCGATCCTGCCGTCGCGCCCGCTGGAACAGCCCGAGAATTTCGCCGCCCTTCCGCCGCCCACGCCCGGTGGGTCGAACCGCACCGATCGCGCCCCCGAGGCCGAGGCCATAGCGGCCCTGGGCGGCAACGCGGCCGCGGGCGCGGGCGCCGATGGCGCGCTGGTCGCGGCGGTGTCGCGCTACGGCCTGCAACAGGGCATTCGCGGCCAGCTTGCCGCCGAGGACCTCGAATATCGCCGCAAGAACGATGGTCGCCTGCTCGAGCGGGTGTTCAACGTGAACGTCTACTACAAGGCGTATCGCCCGCTCTCGCTCGACCAGTATGCCGAGCTGGCGCGCCTGCGCCGCGCGGGCGTGCGCACGGTCGCGGCGCCGCCCGATCCCGCGACGGTCGACTGAGCCCATCCTGACAATCGCGTGAATCCTGCCGGTCCCCCGGTTTGATTCCGCGCGCCGGGGCCTCATTTGTCATGCGAGAGATGCATCCCGGAGGTTCCCGCTTGAGACTGCCCCTTCTCGCCGCCGCCACGCTGGCCGCAGCGCCCGTTCTGGCCCAGCCCAGCCTCGACGACACGGTCACGACCTTCACCCTGCCCAACGGCCTCGACGCGGTCGTGATCGAGGATCACCGCGCGCCCGTCGTGGTCCACATGGTCTGGTACGATGTCGGCGCCGCCGACGAGCCGCCGGGCAAATCCGGCATCGCGCATTTTCTCGAACATCTGATGTTCAAGGGCACCGACGAGCTGGAGCCGGGCGAGTTCAGCCGGGTCGTGGCCGCACAGGGCGGGACCGACAACGCGTTTACGGGCAAGGATTACACCGGCTATTTCCAGCGCGTCGCCGCCGACCGGCTGGGCCTGATGATGGAGATGGAAGCCGACCGGATGCGCGACCTCGTGCTCGACGACGAGGACATGCTGACGGAGCTCGACGTGGTGCTGGAGGAGCGGGCGCAGCGCACCGACAGCAATCCCGGCGCGATCTTCGGCGAGATGCGCAACGCCGTGCAGTATCTCAACCACCCCTACCGCGTGCCGATCATCGGCTGGCCGCAGGAGGTGTCGGCGCTCGACCTGCAGGACGCGCTGGACTTCTACGGCGAGTTCTACGCCCCCAACAACGCCACGCTGATCGTCGCGGGCGATGTCGATCCCGACGAAGTCCGCGCGCTGGCCGAGGAACATTACGGCGCGCTGGAACCCACGCCCGGCCTCGGCGAGCGCGTCCGCCCGGCCGAGCCGCCGCAACTTTCGCCGCGACGCCTGAGCTATGCAGACACGCGGGTGTCCAATCCTTACGTCATCCGCACATACCTCGCACCGGAACGCGACGCGGGCGACCAGGACGACGCCGCTGCGTTGACGATCCTCGCGCAGCTTTTGGGCGGGTCGTCGGCGACCTCGATCATGGGCCGGACGCTGGAGCAGGAGGAGGGCGTGGCGCTTTATACGTCGGCCTTCTACTCGGGCACCTCCTATGACGACACGACCTTCGGCCTCGTGGTGATCCCCACGCCGGACCGCACGCTGGAGCAGGCCGAGGCCGATATGGATCGCATGATCGCGTCGCTGCTCGAAGACGGGGTGGACCCGGTCCAGCTCGACCGGATCAAGGCGTCGGCCCGCGCCTCCGAGATCTACAGCCGCGACAGCCTGGAGGGCCGGGCGCGCGAATATGGCGTCGCACTGACCTCCGGCCTGACGGTCGAGGATGTCGCCGCATGGCCCGACGCGCTGACCGCGGTGACCGAGGCCGACGTGCTGCGCGTCGCGCGCGACGTTCTGGTGCCGGAGACCAGCGTGACGGGCTGGCTGACCCGCCCCGAGACCGAAGACGAGGTGACCCAATGATCCCGATCCGCGCCTGGGCCATCGCTGCGATGGCCGCCCTTCCCCTGCCCGCGCTGGCAGCGGTCGAGATCCAAGAGGTGACGTCGCCCGGCGGCATCGAGGCCTGGCTGGTGGAGGAGCATTCCATTCCCTTCATCGCGCTCGAGCTGCAATTCGAGGGCGGGGCCGCGCTGGACCGACCCGGCAAGCGGGGTGCGGTCAACCTGATGACCGGGCTGTTGGAGGAAGGGGCGGCGGAACGCGATGCCCGCGCCTTCGCCGAGGCGACCGAGGATCTGGCCGCGCGGTTCGGCTTCGATGCCGGGCAGGACAGCGTCTCGATCTCGGCCGAGTTCCTGACGGAGACGACGCCCGACGCCATCGCGCTTCTGCGCGACGCGCTGATCTCGCCGCGCTTCGACGATGCCGCGGTCGAGCGGGTCCGCGACCAGGTGCTGGCCGTGCTGGCACAGGACGCGAGCGACCCGGATGCGATCGCGTCCAGCACCTTCCAGGCGCTGTCCTTTCCCGACCATCCCTACGGTTCGGTCATCGACGGCACGGTCGAGACGGTCTCGGCGCTGACCGCCGACGACCTGCGTGACGCCCATGCGGATGCGCTGACCCGCGACCGGGTGCGCGTCGGCGTGACCGGCGACATCACCGCCGCGGAGCTGGGCCCGCTTCTGGACAAGCTGTTGGGCGATCTGCCCGCGACGGGCGGCGGCGTGGTCGCCGATGCCGACAAGGTCCTCGAGGGCGGCATCACGGTCGTGGATTTCCCCA
The DNA here is from genome assembly GCF_947503795.1 of uncultured Jannaschia sp. Classification (NCBI taxonomy): domain Bacteria; kingdom Pseudomonadati; phylum Pseudomonadota; class Alphaproteobacteria; order Rhodobacterales; family Roseobacteraceae; genus Jannaschia; species uncultured Jannaschia sp. Next base: position 238,495 of record NZ_CANNEZ010000002.1, read on the forward strand.
GCCCGCAATCGGTCGTCTTCTTCGGACATGAGGGCATCGATTTCGACGATCCGGACTACTTCCCGGCCTATATCCTCAACCATATCCTCGGCGGCGCGGGGTTCGAGTCGCGCCTGATGGCGGAGGTCCGCGAGAAGCGGGGCCTGACCTACGGGATCGGAACCTTCCTCGCGCCCCGCGACCACGCCGCGCAGTGGATGGGCCAGTTCTCGTCGTCGAACGACAAGACCGCCGAGGCCGTGCGCCTCGTGCGCGAGGAATGGGCGCGGCTCGCATCCGAAGGCGTCAGCGCCGCCGAGCTGGAGCGGGCGAAAACCTACCTGACCGGTGCCTACCCGCTGCGCTTCGACGGCAATTCGCGGATCGCGGGCATCCTCGTGGGAATGCAATCGCTGGGCCTCGGGGTGGATTACATCCCCGGCCGCAACGACCGCATCATGGCCGTCACCTCCGAGGATATCGCACGGGTCGCGGCCCGGCTGTTGCGGCCCGACGACCTGCATTTCGTGGTCGTGGGCCAGCCCGACGACCTGACCACCGAAGGCTTTTAGCCCCTGTCAGAATCGGCGGCGCCCATGCTACCCCTTGGGGCATGGGCGCCACCGACCGCAATATGATCCTACCGCGCATCCGTCAGTTGGACGAGGGCGCCGTGAACCGCATCGCAGCCGGCGAAGTGGTGGAGCGACCCGCAAGCGCCGTGAAGGAGCTGGTGGAGAACGCGCTCGACGCGCAGGCGACGCGGATTTCGGTCGAGATCGCGGACGGGGGCCGGACGCTGATCCGGGTGACCGATGACGGCCACGGGATCGCCGCCGCCGACCTGCCGCTGGCACTCTCGCGGCATGCGACCTCCAAGATCGACGGGACGGACCTTCTGGATATCCGGTCCTTCGGCTTCCGGGGCGAGGCGCTTCCGTCGCTGGGGGCCGTCGGGCGACTAACGATCACCACGCGCGCGGCGGGCGCGGCCGAGGCGGCATCGATCCGCGTCTCGGGCGGCCGGATCGACCCCGTGCGCCCGGCGGCGCTGCGGGGCGGCACGGTGGTCGAGCTGCGCGACCTCTTCCACGCCACGCCCGCGCGGCTGAAATTCCTCAAATCCGAGCGCGCCGAGACGATGGCCGTGACGGACGCGATCCGGCGGCTGGCCATGGCCGAGCCGGGCGTCGCCTTCCGCTTGCGCGACGTGTCCGACGGCGGCGACAGGGTGCTGTTCCGGGCGGATGCCTCCGACCGCGCGGGACGACTCGCGACGATCCTCGGGCGCGACTTCCCCGAGAACGCGATGGTGCTCGACGCGCTCCGCGAAGGCTTCTCGCTGACCGGATTGGCGGCGCTGCCGACCTATTCGCGCGGCAACGCGGTGCACCAATACCTCTTCGTCAACGGCCGCCCCGTGCGGGACCGGATGCTGACCGGCGCACTGCGCGGGGCTTACATGGACGTGCTGGCGAAGGACCGCCACGCGGTCGCGGCGCTGTTCGTGACCTGCGATCCGGTTCTGGTCGACGTGAACGTCCACCCCGCCAAGACCGAGGTCCGGTTCCGCGACGCGGGGCTGGTGCGCGGACTGATCGTTTCGGGGCTGCGGCACGCGTTGGCCGAGAACGGGCACCGGGCCTCGACCACGGTGGCGGGGGCGGCGCTCGGCGCGATGACGCCCGAACGTCCCGCCGCGCCGATCTACCAGATGGACCGGCCCTCGGCGGGCGCACGAAGCACGGCCTATGCCGCGCAGATGCCGGGTCTGGCCGAAGCGCCCGCCGCCCGGATCGAGCCGGAGGTCGAGGCCGAGGGACCGCTCGGGGCAGCGCGCGCGCATCTGCACGAGAACTGGATCGTGGCGCAGACGGCGACGGGCATGGTGCTGGTCGACGCCCATGCCGCCCATGAGCGGCTAGTCTACGAGCGTTTGAAGCGGCAGATGGACGAGAGCGGTATCCGCGCCCAGGCGCTGCTGATCCCCGAGGTGATCGAGGTCGGCGCGGCGGCGGCCGAGCGGCTTCTGGCGCTGGATCTCGGGCGGCTGGGCCTTGCGGTCGAGGCGTTCGGGCCGGGCACCGTCGCGGTGCGCGAAACCCCCGCGATCCTCGGGACCTGCTCGGCCGAAGCGCTGATCCGCGACATCCTCGACGAGATCGAGGGCGACGACGAGGCCGACCCGCTGTCGCTGCGCGCGCGGCTCGACGCGATCCTCAGTCGGATGGCCTGCCACGGCTCCGTGCGTACGGGCCGCCGGCTCTCGGGGCCGGAGATGAACGCGCTCCTGCGCGAGATGGAGGCGACGCCCAATTCGGGACAGTGCAACCATGGGCGGCCCACCTATGTCGAACTGAAGCTGTCGGATATCGAGCGGCTGTTCGGGCGGACATGACCGTCGACCTGGGCGACCCTCTGGTGATCGGCGGGGGCGCGGCGGCGCTGGTGATGCTGGTGCTGATCGTGCTGGTCGCGGTCCTGACCGCGCGGCTGGGCGACATGGCGCGGGGACAGGCGCATCTGGCGGGCACGTTGGGCGCGCTGCGCGACCAGCAGCGGGCGGGCGACGCACAGGTGGGCGACGCGCTGGGCGCCTCGGCCGAGAAGACGGCGCAAGCGCTGGGCGACCTGCAACGACGGCTGGCCACCATCGACGCGGCGCAGACCAAGATCGAAGCGCTCTCTGCAGACGTGCTGGGCCTGCAGGACATCCTGACGAACAAGCAGACGCGCGGCGCGTTCGGCGAGATCCAGCTCCGCGATATCGTCGAGCGCGCGCTGCCGCCCGACGGGTTCACCTGGCAGGCCACGCTGTCGAACGGGCGCCGCGCGGATTGCCTGATCCACATGCCCGATCCGCCGGGGCCGCTGGTAATCGACGCGAAGTTCCCGCTGGAGAGCTACGAGGCGCTGATCGCCGACCCGAAGGACGCGCGGGCGGTCACCGGTTTCCGCGCCGCGATCCGGACCCATGTGCGCGCCATCGCGGCGAAGTATATCCTGCCGGGCGAGACGGCGGAGGGCGCGTGCATGTTCCTGCCCTCCGAGGCGATCCATGCCGAGCTGCACGCGAACCACGCGGAGGTCGTGCGCGAGGCGTTCGGCCTGCGCGTCTGGATCGTGTCGCCGACGACGACGATGGCGACGCTGAACACGCTGCGGGCGATCCTCAAGGACCACCGGATGCGCGAACAGGCGGGCGCGATCCGGGCCGCGCTGGCCGCGCTGCACCGGGACGTCGAGCTGATCGTCGAGCGGGCGGGCAAGCTGGAGACGCATTTCGACCAGGCGCGCCGCGACGTTGAGGGGATCACCACCGCCGCCGAGCGGGCGGGCAAGCGGGCCGACCGGCTCGATGCGTTCGACTTCGCCGAGGAGCCGGCCCCCGCGCCGCCCCGGCTGGCCCCGGTGATCCGGCGTGGATAGCACCTCATGCGCGTGCTAGCTGCCCCCGCATGAGCACCCTCCCCGACAAGGCGGCCATTCTGCAATGGATCGCCGACAACCCCGCCCTCACCTCCAAGCGCGACATCGCCAAGGCCTTCGGCGTGAAGGGTGCGGCGCGCATCGACCTCAAGCGCATCCTGCGCGAGATGGAGGACGAGGGGCACCTATCGAAGCGCAAGCGGAGCTACGACGATCCGAACCGCCTGCCGCCGGTCAGCGTGCTGAAGGTCGCAGGCCAGGATCGCGACGGCGACCTGTTCCTCGCGCCCGCCGACTGGAAGGGCGACGCGCCCGAGCCGCGGATCCTCTACGTACCGAAGGATGGCGACCCGGCGCTCGGGGCGGCCGACCGCCTGCTGGTCCGGCTGACCGAGGTCGCGGGCGAGGATCATCAATTCGAGGGCCGGCTGATCCGCCGGATCGGCACCGGGCCGCGCCGCGTCGTCGGCGTGTTCCGCGCCGGGCCCGAGGGCGGGCGCATCCTGCCCGTCGACAAGGGCAACGACCGCGAATGGCTCGTCGGCCCGCATGATGTCGAGGGCGCGCGCGACGGCGAGCTGGTCGAGGCCGAGCAGGTCGGTGGCCGGACGCGAATGGGCCTGCCGAAGGCGCGCATCGTCACCCGGCTCGGCGATCCGGGGGCCGCCAAGGCCGTCAGCCTGATCGCGATCCATCAACACGGGCTCCGCGACGACTTCCCCGACGAGGCCGTGGCCGAGGCCGAGGCTGCCGAGGCGCCCGTGCTGGGCGACCGGACGGACCTTCGCGACCTTCCGCTCATCACCATCGATCCGTCCGACGCGCGCGACCACGACGACGCCTGCTACGCACATGCCGATGACGATCCGCAGAACGAGGGCGGCCATGTCATCTGGGTGGCCATCGCGGATGTCGCGGCCTATGTGACGCCCGGTTCGGCCCTCGACCGCGAGGCGCGGGAGCGTGGCAATTCGACCTACTTCCCCGACCGCGTGGTGCCGATGCTGCCGGATGCGCTGTCGGGCGATCTCTGCTCGCTGCACGAAGGGGTCGAGCGGGCCTGTATCGCGGTTCGCATGGTGATCGATGCCGCGGGCCGGAAGCGGTCGCAGCGGTTCCATCGGGGCCTGATGCGGTCGCCCGCGAGCCTGCATTACGAAGAGGTGCAGGCCGCCATCGACGGTGCGCCGAACGACCGAACCGCGCCCTTTCTGGGCGACGTTCTGACACCGCTCTACGCGGCCTACGGCGCGTTGAAGACCGCGCGGAGCGAACGCCAGCCCCTCGATCTCGACCTGCCGGAGCGCAAGATCATTCTCAGCGACGCGGGCGAGGTCGAGAGCGTCGCCTTCCGCGACCGGCTCGACGCGCATCGCCTGATCGAGGAGTTCATGATCCTCGCCAACGTCGCCGCCGCCGAGGAGCTGGAGCGGCTGAGGACGCCGCTTCTCTACCGCGTCCACGAAGAGCCCGAGGCCGACCGCATCGAGAGCCTGCGCGAGACGGCCAAGGCCAGCGGATTCGACTTGCCGAAGGGGCAGGTGCTGCGGACCGCCACGCTCAACCGGCTGCTGCACGCGGCCGAGGGGACGGAGCTGTCGGAGCTGATCTCGATGTCGACGCTGCGCGCGATGACGCAGGCCTATTACGGCGTGCAGAACATGGGGCATTTCGGCTTGGCGCTGCGGTCCTACGCGCATTTCACCTCGCCGATCCGGCGCTATGCCGACCTGATCGTGCACCGCGCGCTGATCACGGCCCATGGTTGGGGCGAGGACGGGCTGTCGGCCTGGGACATCGAGAACCTTGACGCGACGGCCAAGCTGATCTCCGAGGCCGAGCGCCGCTCGATGGTGGCCGAGCGGGACACCAATGACCGCTATCTCGCGGCCTTCATGGCCGACAAGATCGGCGCCGAATTCGCGGGCCGCATCTCGGGCGTGCAAGCCTTCGGCGTGTTCGTGCGACTGGACGAGACGGGGGCGGACGGGTTGATCCCGGTGCGCTCGCTCGGGTCGGAATATTTCCGTTACGACAAGGACGACCAGGTGCTGACGGGCTCCGAGAGCGGGACCGAGATCGGGCTGGGCCAGCGCGTGACCGTGCGGCTGGCCGAGGCGGTGCCGGTGACGGGCGGGCTCGTACTGGAACTTCTGGCGATCGAAGGCGAGCGCATGAAGACGAAGGGCCGCGGCGGGCGATCCGCGCCGAAGGGCGGCAAACGCAAGTTCAAGAAGGCGCCGAAGCGGCGACGCTAGGCAGGTCGGCATGGAAACGATGCGCCCGTCGATTTCGCCGCAGCAATCGCCGCGCGGGGCCGCTATCGTGACGGCCATGAGATACCTCTTCTGCGCCCTCCTCCTTGCCCTGCCCGCCCAAGCCGATGACCTTCCGGCCTATCTCGACGAGTTCCGACCCCGTGCCGAAGCGGCGGGGATTGCCCCCGCGACGCTCGACGCTGTCCTGCCCGAGCTGGACTGGCTGGCAGACACGGTGCGGCTCGACCGCAACCAGTCGGAATTCACCCGCACGATCTGGGAGTATCTCGACCTCGCCGTCAGCGACGGGCGCGTGCGGAACGGGCGCGCGGCGCTGGCCGCGAACGCGGCGGCGCTGGAGGCCATCGAGGCGCGGTTCGGCGTCGAGAAGGAGATCGTCGCCGCGATCTGGGGGCTGGAATCGAGCTTCGGCGCCTTCATGGGCGACACCTCGACCCTGGACGCGGTCGCAACGCTGGCCGCAGACGGGCGGCGGCGCGACTTCTTCGAGGCGCAGCTTCTGGCCGCGCTGACCATCCTCGAGGCCGGGGACGTAACAGCAGCCGCGATGCGCGGGTCATGGGCGGGCGCGATGGGACACACGCAGTTCATGCCGAGCTCGTTTCTGGACCACGCAGTGGATTTCGACGGCGACGGGCGGCGTGACGTCTGGGGCACCGATCCGGTGGACGCGCTGGCCTCGACCGCGGCCTATCTCGCCTTTCACGGCTGGGAGACGGGGCAGCCCTGGGGCATGGAGGTGATGCTGCCCGAGGGGTTCGACTATTCCGAGGCGTCCTCGCTGGTCACGAAGACCCCCTCCGAATGGACGGCGCTGGGCGTGCAGCCCGTCGCGGGCGGCACGCTTCCAGGAGAGACGCCGATCTCGATCCGGGTGCCCGCGGGCCGGGCGGGCGCGGCCTTCGCGACCTGGCCGAACTTCATGGTGCTCGAGCGCTACAACACCGCCGACGCCTACGTCATCGGGGTCGGGCATCTGGCGGACCGGCTGGCGGGCGGCGACCCGATCCAAAGCGGCTGGCCTCGCGGCGACCGCGCCCTCGGGTTCGACGAGCGGGTCGAGATGCAGCGCCTGCTGGCCGCGGCGGGGTTCGACCCGCAGAAGTTCGACGGGCTGGTCGGGCCGCTGACGCTCGACGCGATCCGGCGCTGGCAGGCGAGCGAGGGGCTGGTTCCCGACGGCTACATGCCACCGCGGATGCTGGAGCGGCTGAGGGGCGGCTGAAGGCTCAGGCGGCCCCGAGCGCCGTCATCGCATCGATGCCGACGATGACCGACATCGCGAAAAACAGAAGGCAGGTCACGACCGTCAGGACGATGACGCGATTGAAGTAATGTACCTGCCGAATGGCCTCGATCTGGAGGCGGTGCGCCTCCTCGACATCCCGGAGCGAGAAGACGGCGCGCAGGCGCGGCGCGGGCTCGTACACGAGGCATCTCAGGAGGAAGAGGATCGAGACCGAGATCGTCAGCACCTGCCCGAACATCAACAGAAGCGTCCACCACGTCTGATCGAGCGAGAAGACGAAGGCCGAGGTCGCAAGGATGATGGCGAGCACGGCGAGCAGCGCCGAGGACTTGGCGTCGATCTCGCCCATGATCCCCCGCGCCTCGTCCTCGGTCATGTCCGAGATGCCGACCCGCGCGTCGCTGTCGATGCAGACCGGTTGGAGCGTGAGGTCCGCCATATCGGGCAGCAGCGCGCGGTCCATGGCCCGCACGATGCTGTGCAGGCCGCGTCCGGTCACCCCGCGTGCCGGGTCGGCGCCTGAAGCGCGCCGAAGCCGTAATGCTTCAGCCAGCGCAGGTCGCTGTCGAAGAAGGCGCGGAGGTCGGGGATGCCGTATTTCAGCATCGCGATCCGGTCGATGCCCATGCCGAAGGCGAAGCCCTGCCATTCCTCGGGATCGATGCCGCCCGCCTGAAGCACCTTGGGATGCATCATGCCGGAGCCGAGGATCTCGAGCCAGTCGTCGCCCTCGCCCAGCTTGAGCGTCCCGCCCTCCCAGGAGCAGCGGATATCGACCTCTGCCGAGGGCTCGGTGAAGGGGAAATGCGAGGCGCGGAAGCGCAGCTCGATGCCGTCGAGCTCGAAGAAGGCGCGGCAGAACTCCTCGAGGCACCATTTGAGGTTCGCCATCGAGATGTCGCGATCGATCGCCATGCCCTCGACCTGGTGGAACATCGGGGTGTGCGTCTGGTCGTAATCGGCGCGGTAGACGCGGCCGGGGCAGATCATGCGCGTCGGCGCGCCGGTCTTCTCCATCGATCGGATCTGGACGGGCGAGGTGTGGGTCCGCAGGACGAAGGGGTTGCCCGCGTCGTCGGTCCCCGCGCTCTCGGCCATGTAGAACGTGTCCATCTCGGCGCGCGCGGGGTGGTGGCCGGGGATGTTGAGCGCGTCGAAGACGTACCAGTCAGTCTCGATCTGGGGGCCCTCGGCCACGGCGAAGCCCATATCGGCGAAGATGGCCGTCACCTCCTCGGTGACTTGGCTGACCGGATGGATCGTGCCCTGACGGCGGGCGCGCGTCGGCAGCGTGACGTCTAGCCATTCGGAGCGCAGCCGTTCGTCCAGCGCCGCATCCTCCAGCCCCGCCTTCCGGGCGGCGATGGCGGAGTTGATCTCGTCCTTCAGGGCGTTGAGCCGGGGGCCGGCCTCTTGCCGCTCCTCGGGGGTCATGCGCCCCAGCTCGCGCATCTTCAGCGCGACCTCGCCCTTCTTGCCGACGGCGGCGAGCCGCACCTGTTCGAGCGCATCCTCGTCGGAGGCGTCGCGGATTTGGCCCAGATACTTGTCGCGCAGATCGTCCATGGGCGCGGGTTATCGCGGCCCCGGTTGCGGCGCAACCGTCCGCGCGTTGACGCAGGGTCACGCTTGGGGAAAGCTGCCCTCCGGGAGGAGACCGCCATGCAACTCGACCAGATCGCCGGAACCGCAGTCGCGAACGGGGACGTGCCCTTCGCCGTCATCATGCTGGGGGATCGTGATGGGATCACCGCGAAGGCCGTCGCCGGCGACGCCGCGCCGGGCCGCCCCGCCACGGAGGACACCGCCTTTCGCATCTTCTCGATGACGAAGCTGGTCGGATCGCTGGCCGCGATGATCCTGATCGACCGCGGTCAGCTCTCGATGGATGCGGAGGTGGCGGGGATCGTCCCGGACTGGGACAGGCTTCAGGTGCTGGACGGCTGGGACGGGGATGCGCCGCGCCTGCGCGCGCCGAAGACGGCGGCCACGGTGCGGCATCTGGCGACACACCGGTCCGGGCTGGAATACGAGTTCTGGAACGCCGACATGGCCCGCTATCTCGAGGCGACGGGGCACCCGTCGATCCTCGCGGGGACGCGGGCCGCGATGGATTACCCGCTGATGTTCGATCCGGGCGCGCGCTGGGGCTACGGTCCGTCGATCGATTGGCTGGGTCTCGTGGTCGAAGCCGTGGACGGACGGCGCATCGACGCCTTCTGCCGCGAGGAGATCTTCGGGCCGCTGGGCATGTCCGCCACGGCGTTCGAGCCGGACGGGATGGAGGATCGGCTGGCCGAGGTCCGGATCCGGGGCGAAGACGGCACCCTCGGGCCGTTCGAGCTGGCCCCGCCGCCCGCGCCGGAGGTCTACGGGATGGGACACTGCCTCTACTCGACGGCGCCCGATTACATGCGGCTGTTGCGGATGCTGCTGGGCGGCGGCGCGCTGGACGGGACGCGCCTTCTGTCGGAGGGCGCGGTCGACGCGCTCTATGCCGACCAGATGGAGGGCCGGAAGTTCGAACGGATGGTTACCGTCGCGCCTCCGATCACGGACGATGTAGACCCTTATCCGGGTGCCGCCGGGCACGGCTTCGCCGGGCTGCGCAACGATGCGGATATCGACGGGCGGCGCCGGGCGGGCACGCTGACCTGGGCCGGGGTGCTGAACACCCACTGGTGGGCGGACCGCACCGCGAATGTCTGCGGCGTCGTGATGACGCAGACGCTGCCCTTCGTGGACCCGCGCTTCCTCAAGCTCTACGACGCGGTCGAAGAGGCGGCCTACGCCTGAGCACGCCGCCGCTCGGGTCGTGTGATCAGGCGATCAGCCGCGACAGCCCCCAGAGGCCCATGCCCATCATGGCGAGGTTCTCGCTGAGCGACACGAAGCCCAGCGGCACGTTCGAGCCGCCGCCGACGCAGGCGCATTTGAGCTCTCGCTTGTCGAGATAGACCGCCTTGAAGACCGAGACGGCCCCGATCGTGCCGATGACGAGCATCACGGGCACCGCGAGCCACAGGAGCGCGCCGGCCAGCATCAGAAGGCCCGCGCCGGTTTCGAGATAGGGATAGATGTAGCCGTAGCGCACCCAGCGCCGTGCAAGGAGGTCGTAGGTCAGGAACATGGTCGAGAAGCGTTCGACGTCCTGCAGCTTCTGGATGCCCAGAAGGCACATCGCGATGGCGACGAACCACGGCACGATCTGCCATTGCAGCAGCAGCCCGTCGATCCGCCAGCTCAGCGCCACGGCCATCAGCGCGGCCACCGCGAAGATCGCCAGAACGGGGCGGTAGGTGGTGGCCTTCGGGTCGGGCAAGGGCTTGCCGACATGGGCACGCAGCGCGTCGTAGCCGCCGATCCGCGTGCCGTCGATGATGACCTGCGGCGTCGTCTTGACGTCGAGCTCGGCCTTGAGCGCATCGGTCTCGGCCCGGCTGCGCAGGGGTCGGTCGTCGATCTCGTAGCCCTCGCGCTCCAGAAGGTCCTTGGCCTTCAGGCCCGACGGGCAGAGGTGGTCGGGCATGACCATGCGGTAGAGCGTGGCGCGCTTGACCGTGTCGGTCGCGGTGTCCTTGGGCATGTCAGCGCTCCGGTCGAGAGGTTTGCAGGGAATGGAGGATGGGGCAGTCGGGCCGGTCGTCCCCGGCGCAGCGGTTCACGAGGTCGCGCAGCGTGTCCTGCATCGCGCGCAGGTCGGCGATGCGCGCCTCGATCCCGGCCAGATGGTCGGTGGCGATGCGCTTGACCTCAGCACTGGCTCGCGCGTCGTCGCGCCAGAGCGCGAGAAGCGCGCGGCACTCGCCCAGACCGAAGCCCAGCGCGCGGGACCGACCGAGAAAGGTCAGGTCGTGCACGTCGCGCTCGGAGAAGCGGCGGTAGCCGTTGGCCCCCCGTTCGGGCGTCACGAGGCCGACCTCCTCGTAATATCGTATGGTCTTGGCGGGCAGGCCGGAGCGCTCCGCGGCATCGCTGATGTTCATGTCATGCGAAATAGTCCTTCCAGTAGCTGGAAGGTCAAGACCCGCGTTCGACGGCGCGCATCGCGGTGGCGAGCGCCCGTCCGATCACGGCCGACCCCCGCGCCGACGGATGCACGAGATCGCGCGCATAGAGGCCCAGATCGCCCGGATCGATCACGTCGCCTGCATCGAGGAAGACCAGCCCCGGATCCCGCGCGGCCAGTTGCGTCATCCGCGCGTTCATCACGTCGAAGGCGGGCTGGCAGGGCGTGAAGCCGGTGGGCGACGTCTCGGCCCCGTCGTAATAGCCGACGAAGGCGACCTTGGCGCCGGTGCTGCGGATGCGCGCGACGAGGGTCGGGATGTCGCCCGTGCCGCGCGGGCCGATCAGGGCGTCGCGGGTGGCGTCCATCCGGGGCGTCGCGCAATCGTCGCGGATGTCGTTCCCGCCGCCGGTCAGGATGACCCAGTCCCAACCGCCCCCGGCGCCGGCGAACTGGCGCGTGATGTCGAACCCGAGGGCGGCGGCCGCACCGTTGGGGTTCGTAATCTGGGCCAGCGATTTCGAGCGGTCGGTGACGGGGCGGCCGAGTGCTGCGGCGGTCGCCTCGGGGATGCCCGCCGCGCCGTTCCACGCCATGACGCTGTCGCCGATGGCGAGGATGGCGTCGTCCGAGGACGGGGTCGCCACGCAGGCGGCCAGAAGGGCAAAGGGGGCGAGGAACGCGGCGCGCATGGGCAGTCTCCGGGGTTGGGGCACGGGATCAACGGCGGATGCGCGGGATCGGTTCATCCCGCGCCAACTCCCGTCGGGATACGAAAAAGGGCCGCCCCGAAGGACGGCCCCGCATTCGGTCAGGCGCGCGGCTCAGGCCTGCGCGGCACGGGCCTGGTCGACGATGGCCGCGAAGGCCTCGGGCTCGTGGACGGCGAGATCGGCGAGGACCTTGCGGTCGACCTCGATCCCGGCTTTGGCCAGCGCGTTGATGAACCGCGAATAGGTCATCTCGGCGTCATGGGCGCGCACGGCGGCGTTGATCCGCTGGATCCACAGGGCGCGGAAGGTCCGCTTGCGGTTCTTGCGGTCGCGCGTGGCGTACTGGTTCGCCTTGTCGACGGCCTGCGTGGCGGTCCGGAACGTCGTCGAGCGACGGCCGTAATAGCCCTTGGCGGCCTTGATGATCTTCTTGTGGCGGGCGTGGGTGACCTTGCCGGAGGTGACTCGGGACATGTTCTCTCCTCCTCAGCGATCGTAGGGCATGTAGCTCTTGACGATCTTCGCGTCAGGAGCGGACAGGGTGGTCGTACCGCGGGCATCGCGGATGAACTTCTTATGGCGCTTGATCATGCCGTGGCGCTTGCCGGCCTGACCGGCGAGGACTTTCCCCGTCGCGGTCACCTTGAAGCGCTTCTTGGCGCTCGACTTCGTCTTCATCTTGGGCATTTCGGGCTCCTTCATTCATCGCGCGCCTCGGCATCCCAATCGCCGGGCGTGCGGTCATTCGAGCGCGCCGGGTAGCAGGGCGGCGGGGGCGTGGCAAGAGGCGGCGGCGACGGGCGGGCCGACGCTCAGCGGATGACCCGCGCGACCATCTCGATGAAGGCCTCGGGGATGCGGATGAGCCCGAAGCCGTCGCGATCCACCTCCCAGACCCAGAAGAACAGCGCGATCCCGACCAGCGTGGCCAGCAGCGACTTCGCCGACACCCGCCGATCCACCCAGGCGGTCACGACGCCCATGATGCCCAGCATCGTCACGACCGTGGCGATCACGATCAGGACGTCGAGATCGCCCGGATGCGGAAGCGGCAGGTCGGGGATCGACGGCAGGTCGGCCCAGCCCGCGCGCAGGCGGGCCCAGAGCGCGGCCAGCCCGTCCATGTCAGTCGCCCTCGCCCCCGAAGATCAGACGCTCGTCGCAGGGCGCAACCCGCAGGATGTTGGTCGAGCCGGGCACGTTGAACGGTATGCCCGCGGTCACCACGACCTGATCGCCGTCCTCGGCGAAGCCCGACGCCTTGGCGGCGCGGACCGCCGAAACGACGGCGAACTTGAAGCGCTCCACCTCCTGGGTCTCGACCGAATGCACGCCCCAGGACAGAACCAGCCGCCGGGCGGTCTCGCGGATCGGCGTCAGGCCTATGATCGGCACGCGGGGGCGCTCGCGGCTGACCTTCAGCGCGGTCGAACCGGAATGCGAGAAGACGCAGATCGCCTTGACGTCGGTGGTCTCGGCGATCTCGCGGGCGGCGGCGACAATGCCGTCGGCGGTCGTCGTCAGGTGCGAGGACCGGCTGGCCTCGATGATCTCGCGGAAGGTCGGATCGCTCTCGACCTCCTCGGCGACGGCGTTCATCGTCTGGACCGCCTGGAGCGGGTACTGGCCAGCGGCGGATTCGGCCGAGAGCATGACCGCGTCGGTGCCCTCGTAGATCGCCTGTGCGACGTCCGAGACCTCGGCGCGGGTGGGCATCGGGCTCTCGATCATCGATTCGAGCATCTGGGTCGCCACGATCACCGGCTTGGCGGCCGCGCGGCACTTGCGGATCAGACGCTTCTGGATCGGCGGCACCGCCTGCACCGGCAGCTCGACGCCCAGATCGCCGCGGGCGACCATGATGCCGTCGGACACCGCGAGGATCGACTCGAACGCCTCGACCGCGGCGGGCTTCTCGATCTTCGACAGGATCGAGGCGCGTCCGCGCGCCAGCGCGCGCGCCTCGTCCACGTCCTCGGGACGTTGCACGAACGACAGCGCCAGCCAGTCGACTCCCAGTTCGCAGACGAACTCCAGGTCCTTGCGGTCCTTCTCGGACAGCGCGGCCAGCGGCAGCACCACGTCGGGCACGTTGACGCCCTTGCGGTTCGAGATGGTGCCGCCGGTGACGACGACGCAATCGGCATAATCGTCGCCGCAGGCCTCGACCCTGAGGCGCAGCTTGCCGTCATTGACCAGAAGCGTGCTGCCCGGCTCCAACGCGGCGAAGATTTCCTTGTGGGGCAGGCGCACGCGGGTGGCGTCGCCCGGCGTCTCGTCGAGGTCGAAGCGGAACTTCTGGCCCTCCTCGATCTCGGCCGAGTCCCCTTCGAACACACCGCAGCGCAGCTTCGGGCCCTGCAGGTCGGCGAGGATGCAGATCGGACGACCGGTGTCGCGCTCGATGTCGCGGATCGTGTTGTGGCGGGCCCGGATGTCGTCATGGCCGCCATGGCTCATGTTGAGGCGGAACACGTCGGCCCCGGCTTCGAACAGGCTTCGGATGGTGTCGTAATCGTCCGATGCGGGGCCGAGGGTGGCGACGATCTTGACGTTGCGATGGCGTCTCATGGGGCGCTCCTGCGGCGTGGGTCCGTTAGCGCTCGCACCTTTGCCCCGTCCGGGGCGTGGCCGCAACACTTCGCCGGCAATCTACGGTGCACGGCAGCCTGCGCCAAGCGGCTTCCCAACCGGCGCGGGCGCGGCTAGGCATGCCGCCATGGACGGCCCCTCCCACCATGTCGAGAACGCGAATGGCGCCGGTCGCTGGGTCGTCACCTGCGACCACGCGTCGAACCGCGTGCCCCGCTCGGTGGCGGGCGGCGACCTGGGTCTGCCGGCGTCGGACATGGCGCGCCACATCGCGTGGGATGTCGGTGCGGCGGGCGTGACGCGGGCGTTGGCCGGTATGCTGGACGGACCGGCCGTCCTGTCGGATTTCTCGCGGCTTGTGATCGACCCGAACCGCGGCGAAGACGACCCGACGTTGGTCATGCGGCTCTATGACGGCACGATCATCCCGGCGAACCGCCATCTCGCCCCCGCCGAGCGCGAGCGCCGCCTCGCCGCGTTCCATCGCCCCTATCACGATGCGCTGACGGGCCTTCTGGCAGCGCGGCGCGACCCCGTGATCTGTTCGATCCACAGCTTCACGCCGCAGCTCCGCGGGCGCCCGCCCCGGCCGTGGCAGATCGGCATCCTCTTCGCGGGCGACCGGCGGCTGGCCGATCCGCTGATCGCGCGTCTGCGGGGCGAGCCGGACCTCCTGGTGGGCGAGAACGAGCCCTATACCGGGCACCTGCCGGGCGACGCGATGGACCGCCACGCCATCGTCCACGGCCGCCTGCATGTCTTGATCGAGCTGAGAAACGATCTCATCTCGGACGAGGACGGGCAGCGCGAATGGGCCGCCCGCATCGCCCCGCACCTGACCGCAGCCCTGGAGGATGTCGAAGATGGATGACCAGACCCGGACCGAGATCGAGGCCGCCGCCTTCCGCCGCCTGCGCCAGCACCTGCTGGATGACCGCCCGGATGCGCAGAATATCGACCTGATGAACCTCGCGGGGTTCTGCCGGAACTGCCTGTCGCGCTGGTATGGCGAGGCCGCGGGCGAGCGCGGCATCGAGATGACCAAGGAGGAGGCGCGCGAGGCGTTCTATGGCATGCCCTTCGCCGAGTGGAAGGCCCGACACCAGCGCGACGCGACCCCCGAGCAGGAGGCCGCCTTCAAGACCAGCTTCGCCGAGAATGTCGGCGGAACCGGCTGACGCGCCTGCCGTTTTTGGATAACATGGGCGCATGGGGCATAACGTTCCCAAGCCCAATCGACCGCTCCGAAGGAGACCCGACATGACCGGACGCCTCGTCCTTGCCGCAGTTATCGTGGCCCTGGCTGCGCCCGTTGCCGCCAATGCCCCGATGAACTCCGCGCGGGTCCACCTGTCGCAGCAATTGCCGGTCTACGGCTTTCGCGATGTCGATGTGCGCCGCCTGAGCGCCGGACAGGTCGTGCAGTTGCAGCACGTGCTGCATTCGGGTCGCTCGAACGGCAATATCCGCTGGCAGATCGACACGATCCTCAATGGCGGCCTCCTGCAGCGCGGTTTCGACCGCATTCTGCGATGAGACTGCTGGCACTGGCCATCGCGGGGTTGCTCGTCGCGGCGCCGGTGAAGGCCGCGCCCAACGCGCAGCTCGTTCAGTCCGTGCAGACGCGGCTCAACACGCTGGGCTTCGGCGCCGTCGACGCGGGCAGCCTCACGACCCGCCAGATCGCGGCGCTCCACATGCAGTTGCAGGGCGGGACGATGGAATTCGGCATCCCGCAGATGGACACGCGCCAGAAGGTGCGCGTGATCCTCGGCTGGGACGGCTACACGCTGCGCGACTGACGGCTCAGAGCGCCGTCTTGCGGCTTTCGTCGAGATAGATTTCCCGCAGGCGTGCCGCGACCGGGCCGGGCGTCCCCTGCCCGACCGGCGCGCCGTCGATCTCGACCACGGGCATCACGAAGGTCGAGGCCGAGGTGACGAACGCTTCGTCGGCCGCGCGCGCTTCCTCGATCGTGAACGACCGTTCCTCGACTTTCATCTGCGCCTCCGCCGCCAGACGCAGCACGGCCGCACGGGTGATCCCGTGCAGGATCTCCTCGCCCAGATGCCGCGTCACGATGGTGTTGCCCTTGACGATATAGGCGTTGTTCGACGTGCCTTCGGTGACGGCGCCGTCTTCGACCATCCAGGCGTCGTCGGCACCCTCGGCCTTGGCGGCCATCTTGCCCATCGAGGGGTAGAGCAGTTGCACCGTCTTGATGTCGCGTCGCCCCCAGCGCCGGTCGGGGATCGAGATGACCTTGATGCCGGTCTTCGCCACGGGGTTGTCGGCGAGCCCCGGCTTGGCCTGCGTGAAGAGCACGATCGTGGGGGTGGCATCCATGGGATAGGCGAAATCGCGGTCGGCCGCGCCGCGGGTGATCTGGAGATAGACCAGCCCGTCCCCGATGCCGTTCCGCGCGACCAGCTCGCGGTGAATGGCCAGCAGCTCGTCGGTGGTGGCGGGGTTCGCCATCTCGAGCTCGTCGAGGCTGCGCTGCAGGCGGGTGGCATGGCCGGGGAAGTCGATCAGCTTGCCGTCCAGCACGCTCGTGACCTCGTAGACCCCGTCCGCGAAGAGAAACCCCCGGTCGAAGATCGAGATCTTCGCCTCGTCCTCGGGGAGGTATTCGCCGTTGACGTAGACTGTGCGCATAGGGGCCTCCGCTTGGGTTGCCCCCCGTGATGCGATCCGCGCCGAGGCGGGTCAAGCGCGGGGATGTGACGGTACAATCGCGGACGGCATCGCACGTGCCATGGGTTAGACCAGGCTGCAGCGCCGCGTCCGCGCTTCGGGACCGGCTCGGGCGCGGCGGACCGGGATGGTGCCGCCATGTCGGAGCGGGGCCATGGACGTGCAGAACCGAGAAGAATCGCGATCGGCGCACTTCGCAGGTCAGGGACACGCCTGCCCGGCCGAGTGGTTGCCATTCCCATGACGCGAGGCGGATGCGTTAGCGATACTTGAGGGCGCCCATATCGACCGGAGGATCCGAGGATCGATCCCCGATTCCGAGGGCATGCGGCCTCAGCGGACGGTGATCAAACCTGCCGGCGCCTCGCCATCGCGTTCGTAGTCGAGGGGCGCGGTCTGACGGGCGGCGGTCACGCGCTTGAACTCGTAGCGCATGGCGTCGCCGTTGGGGTCGCCGGCGACGATCAGCGCGCTGCGAACGACGCGCGGGCCGTCGTGGATTTCAACCAGGCCGCGCAGCTTGGGCGCGGCGTCGAGACCCACCTCGAAGCCGGTATCGTCGCAGGATCGGATCGGATACCAGTCGTCGCCGACCTGAACGCGCAGGCGGCCGCCGGTCGCGCGCTGGTGACGCGCGCGGGCGGCGATCAGACCGTCCCGCACCTCTTTGGGCAGGTGGTAGAAATCAGGCTGCGACATGCGATCTTCCCCCGTCTCGTGCGTCGGCCACGGCCGATTCCCCGCGGCAGACTAGCATATCCTGCAGGGCAAACGTGAAAATCGCGTGAAGGTTGCATCAGCCCCGGGCGCGGGGTCGCAAGACGTGCGGAATGGCCGGATCGTAGAGGGCGGAATCCTTGAAGTCCGAAACCTCGCCCAGCACCGGACCGACCATGACCAGTGCCGTGCGCGTGATCTTCTCGGCGCGCACCTTGGCATGGATGTCCGCCAGCGTGCCGCGGATGAAGGTCTGGTCTGGCCAGCCGACGCGGTAGGCGATCACGACCGGGCAATCGGGCCCGTAATGCGGCGCCAGAACACGCTCGATCTCGCGCAGGGCACGAATGCCGAGGTGGATCGCCAGGGTCGCCCCGGTGCGGGCGAAATTCTCCAGCGTCTCGCGCGGCGGCATGGACGTGGACTTCATGCTGACCCGCGTCAGCACGATCGACTGCGCCAGTTCGGGCACCGTCAACTCTTGGCCCAGGGCGGCGGCGGCGGCGGCGTAGGCGGGCACGCCGGGGCAAATGTCGTAGGCGATGCCGTCGCGCCGCAGGAGGCGGATCTGCTCGGCGATGGCGCCGTAAAGGCTCGGGTCGCCGGAATGGACGCGGGCGACGTCCTCGCCGCGCGCGTGGGCGGCCACGATCTCGGCATGGGTCTCGGCCAGCGTCATCGGGGCCGTGTCGAGGATGCGCGCGCCAGCGGGCGCCTCGGCCACGACCGCCTCGGGCACCAGCGACCCGGCATAGAGACAGACGGGGCATTCGCGGATCAGGCGCTGCGCCTTCAGCGTCAGAAGCTCCGGGTCGCCCGGCCCTGCGCCTATGAAATGGACGATCATGCCGCTAGCCTTCCGTGATGGTGCCTGCCCCAGACGATTTCGTGCCCGCCTTCGTCGCCGCCTGGATGGCGCGCGACGGCGCGGGGCTCGCCGCGCTCTTCGCCGAGGACGCGGATTTCGTGAACGTGGTGGGCATCTGGTGGGAGGACCGCGCCGCCATCGCGCGCGCCCATGCCTACGCGCTGGAGAGCTTCTTCGCCGAGACGCGCCTGGCCCCCGGCCGGATCAAGATCCGCGAGATGGGGGACGTGGCGGTGATCCATGCGCGCATGTCCTTGAGCGGCCAGCGGATGCCGAATGGCGGGCGCGCCCGGGCGCGGACCACGATCCTGAGCTTCGTGCTCGCGCTGCGTGCGGACGGCTGGACCTGCGTGTCGGCGCAGAACACGGATGTCGTGCCGGGTGCGGAGACGCAGCTTGCAGCGGGCGGGACGCTTACGCCCCAAGACTATCGCTGAGCGCGTCACGACGCGGCCCCGGCAAGGTCGCCGCCCGACATCTTCCGGGCATAGCCGCGGGGCGTGAACATCCGCATCCCGTCGCCGGTGCGCACCAGACGCGTGTTCGACGAGCCGACCAGCACGACGGTCAGCATGTCGACCTCGTCCACCTCGAGCGCGTCGAGGCGACGGTAGCGCAGCGTCTCCTCGGGCCGGCCCAGCGACGAGGCCAGGAGGACCGGCGTATCGGCGGGGCGATGCGCGAGAAGGATGTCCCGCGCTTCGGCCAGAAGGGTGCGGCGGCGCTTGGAGACAGGGTTGTAGAAGGCGATGACGAAATCGCCCTCGGCCGCGGCGTGCAGGCGGCGGACGATATCCTCGCGCGGGGTCAGCAGGTCCGAGAGCGAGATGGCGCAGAAATCGTGGCCCAAAGGTGCGCCCGCGCGGGCGGCGGCGGCCTGCAGCGCGCTGACGCCGGGGGTGCAGACCACCTCGACGCGGCGGGCGGCATCCGTGACGGCGCTGTCATCGGTCCGCGCCATCAACTCGAACACCAGCGCGCCCATCGCGTAGATGCCAGCGTCGCCCGAGCAGATCAGCGCCACGTTCCGCCCCTCGCCCGCGCGCTCCAGCGCGTGGCGGCAGCGGGCCTCCTCTCCGCCCAGCGGGAAGTCGGCGCGGGGCTTGCCGGCGGCCAGCGGCCCGAGAAGGTCGATATAGAGCCCGTAGCCGATCAGCTCCTCGGCCTCCTGCACCAAGCGGCTGGCCTCGGGCGTGCGCCAGGCCGACTGGCCGGGCCCGATGGAGACGATGGAGACGCGGCCGCGGGGGCGGCCGGGCGGGCTGGTGATCGGGTCGGCCGCGCGGGCGAGCGCAGCGGTGGTATTCGCGGTCTTGCGCTTGGACTGGACCAGTGTGCCGCCGCTCGCCGCGAGGGCCGACGCCTCGGCGACGGAGGGCGTGCCGACCTCGGCGCGCACCACGTCCGACGGGTTGGGCACGTCGATCGCGGCCAGCTCAGCCGAGGTGAAGGCGCGCAAGGGCACGTCGAGACGGGCGGCGAGCGCATTCATGGCCGGCTCGTCAAGCTTGAGGTCGAGGGTATTGACCGATGCCACGGCACCCGGCGCCACGCCCGCCGCGTCGAGGACGGCCGAGACGTTCTCCCAAAGCTCCTCGGGGTCCGCGTCGCGGGCGCAACCGACACCGAGCGCGTGGCGCTGCGGATGGTAAACGAGCGTTGCCGGGCCGCCCGCCATTGGGGCCTCGGTCACCGCGATCTCGACGGCATCGCCCTCGGGCAGGTCGAAGAGCGCCTCGCCGGTGGTCCGCGCGCCGCCGCCCCAGAGGAGTGCGGCCATGACGGGCTTTGCGTCCTCGGGGTTGGCGAGGCGGTGGCCCGACGGCGGCTCGTCGAGTGCCACCCCGAGGGCGACGTCGCCCGCCGTGGTGACCGCCGCCGCTCCGCCCAGCGCCTCGGCGATGCGGCGGGCCAAGCGGTTGGCGCCGCGATGCCCCCCGAGCAGCGGTACGACCACGCGGCCATCGTCGGAGACGGAGATCACGGGCGGCTCGGTCGTCTTGTCGGCCAGAAGCGGGGCCACGGCGCGGATCAGGATGCCGGAAGCGCAAACCCCGATGACGGCGTGCCCCGCGGCGAACAGGTCGCGGGCATGGACCAGCGCATCCGGAAAGGTGATCTCGGCCTGCGTGCGTCCCTCCCGGCCGTGAAGGGGGCAGTCGAGGGCGGCAGCGACGGCGCGGGCCGTGGCCTCACCCGCGGCACTGAGGGCGAGGACGATAGGCGGGGCGGTCAGGGCGACGGCGTGAGCCACGGATCGGCTCCTTTCGCGATCAGGATCATGGAAAAATAAGGCGCGGCCTCGGGGGCGTCGGCGAGGGGCATCACCCGCTCGGCGCCCAGCGTGGCGCGTTCGACATAGGTCGCCGACGCCAGGAGGCCCTCGGCTTCCAGAAGTGCGCGCAAGCGCGGCAGATGACGACCGACCTTCATGCAGACCACCGTATCGGCGGCGCGGAGGTGAGCCCGGAGCGCGCCGTCGGGCAGCGGGCCGGGCAGCACCGTCATCACCTCGTTGCGGGCGGCGAGCGGAAGGGCGGCGGCGGCGGCGCAGGCAGTGACGGAGGTGACGCCGGGCACGATCTCGACCCGGTGCGCGTCCCGCAGCCGCGCGAAGAGATACATGAAGGATCCGTAGAAGAACGGATCGCCCTCGCACAGGCAGACGACGTCGGTTCCCGCGTCGAGCGCCGCCGCAATCTCGGCGGCGGCGGTGTCATAGGCGGCCTGCGCGGGGGCGCGGTCGGTGGTCATCGGCACGTCGATGCGGATCTCGCGCGCATCCTCGGGGATCAGGTCGGCGGCGATCGCCCGCGCGAGGCTGTCGCCGCCCGCGAGGCTCGGATAGGCGACCACCGCCGCGCCTTCGATAAGCCGCGCGGCCCGGCGGGTGATGAGGTCCGGATCGCCGGGCCCGAGACCCACGCCATAGAGCGTGCCCGTCATCGCTTCACGAGGCTCAGTTGCGTGACCGGCATGGCGGGGCGCCAGCCGCGATAGCCGCCCACGGGCTCGGCCCGGTCGACCGCGATCCGGACGAGGTCGCCGCCATGCCGCGCGTGGAGCGCCGCGAGGATCGCCTCGGATTCCAGCGTCACCGCGTTGGCCACCAGCCGCCCCAGCGGGCGCAGTGCGGCGAAGGCGGCGTCGAAGGTCGCCTCGGACAGGCCGCCGCCGATGAACACGGCATCCGGCGCGGGCAGGCCGTGCAACGCGTCAGGCACCGTGCCCTCGCGCAGGTCGAGGCGCGGCGTGCCCAGCGCCAGCGCGTTCTCGGCGGCCATGGCGCGGCGGTCGGCGCGTGGCTCGATCCCGATGGCACGCGCCGAGCGGGCGGCGCGCATCCACTCGATGCCGACCGAGCCCGAGCCCGAGCCGATATCCCAGAGAAGCGCGCCGCGCATCGGCATCAGCTTGGCCAGCGTGGCGGCCCGGACCTCGCGCTTGGTCATCGTGCCGTCTGAGCGAAAGAGGTCGTCGGCCAGCCCCGGCACGCGCGGCAGAAGCGCCGCGTCGGGCGCCGCGCGGCAGTCCACGGCGAGGGTGTTGAAGGCGGGCACCTCGTGGTCCCAGCCCGCGGCGATGCCGTCGAACCGCGCCTCATCCGTACCGCCCATATTGGCCAGCACGGTCATGGGGCTGTCGCCGAAGCCGCGCGCGGTCAGGAAGGCCGCGATCCGGGCGGGGGTGTCGGCGCCGGTGGTCAGGATCAGCAGCCGCGCATCGGGCTGGATGAAGGCGATCATCTGCTCGACCGGGCGGCCATGGACGGTCAGCGTCTCCAGATCCGCCATCGACCAGCCCATCCGCGCGGCTGCAAGCTGGAAGGCGCTGAGCTGGGGGTGATAGGCGATCTGGCCCGGCGGGATCGCGCGGCCGATCCGGGCGCCGACGCTGAACCAGAGCGGGTCGCCGGTGGCGAGGACGACGACGCGCTGCCCCCGGAACGACAAGAGCGTCTCGACCAGCGCATCGAACGGGCTGGGCCACGCCACGCGGGTGGCCGAGACGGCGGCGGAAAGGTCGTGATGACGGTCGCCGCCGACGAGGATCTCGGCCGTCTCGACCACGGTGCGCGCGGCGGGGGTCAGACCGTCGAGGCCGTCCTCGCCGATGCCGACGATATGGAGCCAGGGGGCGTCAGGCACGGGACAGTCCGGCGCTGGCACCGATGGGGGCGCTGCCCCCGCCTTCGGCTCCCCCGAGGTATTTCCGGCCAGAGGACGGGGCGGGCGACATGGTTATTGGGTGGTTATCGGCCGATCCGGTCACTGGATACCCCCCGCCGCGAGGATGCCCAGCGCGTTGACCGCCGCCGACGCCATGGCCGAGCCACCGCGGCGGCCGCGCAGGGTGAGGAACGGCGTGCCGCGGGGGCGTTCGGCCAGTTCGGCCTTGGACTCGGCGGCACCGACGAAGCCCACGGGAAAGGCGAGGATGGCGGCCGGGCGCGGCGCGCCCTCGTCGAGCCGTTCGAGGAGCCGGAAGAGCGCGGTGGGTGCATTGCCGATGGCCACGACCGCGCCCCCGGTGTCCCAGAGGTCGACGGCGGCGGCCGATCGCGTTGTGGCGCTCTCGGCGGCCATGTCGGGCACGCGGGGATCGTTCAGAGTGCAGCGGATCTCGGTGCCCTCGGGCAGGAGGCGGCGCGTGATCCCCGAGGCGACCATCTCGCAATCGGCATAGACGGGCGCACCGGCGCGGATCGCCGCGATGCCGGAGGCCGCGACATCGGGCGCATAGGCCAGCCGGTCGGCGACCTCGATCATGCCGCAGGCGTGGATGACGCGCACGGCCAGCTCGGCCACGTCGGCCGGAAAGCGGTCGAGATTGGCCTCGTGCCGGACGGTGGCGAAGGAGGCGGCGTAGATCGCCTTCGGGTCGCGCTCGTAGGGCCTCACGTTTTGGCCGCGAGCAATTTGGCGCGGTCCGCCCCGCAGGTCAGGGACGACGACATGGCGAGGGTGGTCATATCAGGTCTTCACCGTCCGGCGCGCGGATTCGGGTCCGTGCGGATGGTGGGCGTGCGGATATTCGGGATGGGCGTGATCGTGGTGATGATGGTCGTGATCGCCGTGGTGATGGTGGTGGTGATGCTGCGCCTGGGCCTCCAGCCGGCACATCCCGGTGCAGAACGTGTCGCAAAGCGCGCAATCCGCGACGTTGGAGCCGGGGGCCGAGGCGCCCTGCCCCTCGACATGGTGGTGGTGGCTTTCCTGGACCGCGCCGACCTCGGCCTCGAAGCCCAGGACGGCGGTGCGGTACTTGCAGAGCACGCAGGTCGGCGGCGGCGTGTCGGCGAAGGCCGGGTGATTGCGGTCCTCGGCGCGGATGTGGACGTGGCGGCCCCCTTCAAGCGCAAGCACCTGCTCGCGATAGGCGCAGATGCCGCAATTGGGCGGCGGGTTGGCGCCCGTCTGTTCCAGCACGCGCTCGGCGAAGGTGGCGAGGACCTGCGGATGGTCGCCGAGATAGCCCGCCTTGACGAAGGCGGTGCCGGGATGGGCGGCGGCGACCCGGTCGGTGAAGCCGTAGATCCGGTCGATCAGGATGCCGGAGAAGAGGAAGTAGGGGAAGACGACGATGCGCTTGTAGCCCAGCTTGGCGGCATGGGTCAGGCAGGGCTCGACCAGCGGGAAGGTGACGCCGGAATAGCCGATCTCGAGCCAGCCCATGCCGAGCCCCTCGTGCAGCATCCGGGCGATCTTGGCGACGTTGCCGTTGGCATCGGGATCCGAGGCGCCGCGGCCGACCACGACGAGGCATGTATCGTGCCGTGCGACCACGCCGTCCGCGGCATCGGCGGCGGACAGCGCCGCCTCGATCCGGGCGGCGGCGGCGGCGATCATCTTGGGGTCCACGCCCAGCTCGCGGCCGTAGCGGATGTCGATGCCATGGGTCGCGGCATAGGCGTTGAGCACCGTGGGGATGTCGTTCTTGGCGTGCATC
This sequence comes from uncultured Jannaschia sp., assembly GCF_947503795.1. NCBI lineage: Bacteria > Pseudomonadati > Pseudomonadota > Alphaproteobacteria > Rhodobacterales > Roseobacteraceae > Jannaschia > uncultured Jannaschia sp. Next base: position 262,976 of record NZ_CANNEZ010000002.1, read on the forward strand.
GCCGCGAAGAGCATGCCCGGCACGGCGAGGATGCGGTCGCAGCCCTTCGCGCGCAGCCGGTCGAGCCCATCGCGGATCACGGGGTTGGCGAATTCCAGATAGCCGTAATCGACATGCCAGTCGGCGGGCAGATGCGCGGGCAGCTGCTCGGCCAGGGTGGCGAACTCGTCAACGGCGGATTGCGAGCGGCTGCCATGGCCGCAGATCATGACGCCCGTGGTCATGCGGGCTGCTCCTCGGGGGTGTCCTCGTCCTCGGCTTCGGTCTCGGGCGTGTCCTTGCCGCCTTTGAGCCATCCGACCAGTCCCGCCAGCGCAATCGCGCCGAGGCCCGCGCCGAGCACCCAGTGGTCGTGACCGGCCAGTTCGCCGATATGGCCGGGATGGGCGGCGGCCGAGGCCGTGGTCAGGAAGAAGGCGAGAACTGCGCGCATCGGGACCTCGTGCGAATGGCCCCCGGATGCCGGGTCGAAGACGATGCCGCCCCCGGCCCCCGATCTGGGTCGGCACGGGATCGCGGCCACCTGTCCGGCCCCCGGGGCGTTGGGGGCGTCGTCGGCGTCAGGGGTATCGGCGGCGGCTTCGGGGCGCAATGCGATTCCCGGCAAGGCGCGGCCCGTTGGCGACCTCGCGCGCCGGCCTCAGCCGGGTGCCGCGACGGCGGCGTCGGCGATCGGCGGCACGCCCAGCCGGCCGATCCCCGGCAGCTTCAGTGCGGGACGACGGAGGTCGAGCCCGACGGCCTGGCCCAGCAGGTGCAGCTCGATCCCCGCGCGCGGCCCGAGCGCCAGCCCGGCAAGACCATTCCACGACACGTGCAGGTCGCCGCCCGCGTCGCGCACCGCCTGCCAGCCCGGTCCGAGGTAGTCGCGACCGACGGCGTGGGGCGGCAGCGTGACGCCGAGGTCGGGCACCGCGCGGAGGAGATGGGCCACGAAGGTGTTCGAGTTCGGCCCCGGCCAGATGACGTATGCGTTGCGGCCCGCGAACGGGTAGTCCGCGATGGCCCGCTCGAGCGCGGGGATCGCTGCGGCGGCGTCGGCACCGTCGAGCGCGCCGACGACATAGGGTGCGTTCGAGTACCAGCGCGCGTCGGGGGCGTAGGCGTCGCGGCGCACGGGTGCGCCCCAGCCGACCACGTCGTGTCGCGTCCAGCGCGCATCGCCCGCGCGCTTGTGGACGATCCAGCTATGGACCGAGAGCGCGCCCTTCGGCCCACCGGTGCGCGCCGACAGCACGCGGATCGCGGCGCCGGGGACGGTCGTGGCGGGCGGCAGCACGCCGGACGGCCCCCAATCGGCGTCGCGCCATGAGCCGGGGCGATCCTGCACTGCCCACCAGAGCCCCGCGATCGCGGCGGGCAGCACGAAGGCCAGCGCGAAGCCGAGCAGGCTCCAGCGGAGCGCCATGGCGACGAATGCGATCATGCGGGGGTATCCGGGGGGCGTGGCACGGCATCAAGATGGGACCGCGACGCCGCGACCGAAAGGGGGCGCCGCGCGGCGTGCCGTCGCGGCAGGCGTCAATCGGCGCGGGCGAGCATTCGACCCAGCGGACGACCGCCGATCAGGTGCTGGTGGAAATGCGGCACCTCCTGCACAGCGTGCTCGCCGGCGTTCGAGATAGCACGGAACCCCGCCCCGTCGGCACCCGGCGCCACGCCCTTCTCGGCGCAGATGCGCGCGCAGGTGCGGTGGAAGTCCACGATCTCGGCATCCGAGGCATTGGCGTGGAAATCCGCGTAATCGATATAGGCGCCCTTCGGGATGACAAGGACATGGACCGGCGCCTGCGGGGTGATGTCGGCGAAGGCCAGGGTGTGATCGGTCTCGGCGACGGTCGAATTGGGGATCTCGCCGCGCAGGATGCGGGCGAAGACGTTCTGATCGTCATAGGTCTGGGGCATGGGCGGTCTCCTTTGGACGAAGGCTAGCGCGGCGGCGGGTCGGGGGAAACGGCGTCACGCGGAGACGAGGACGCGCAGCGCGCCGAGCGGCGCGAACCCGGCGGCGCGGGCATGGTCGAGATCGGCATCCCGCTCATAGCCGACCACCGGCAGGTCGGGGGCGATTGCCCCGGCGGCGCGGGCGGCCCCGGCCCAGGTCGACGACGCGGCGGGCCCGAAGACGTTGGAGAGGCCGACACAGTCGGGCGAGCGGTTGACGAGGCATCCGGCGACGATCCGGTCGCCTTCCAACCGCGCCATGACGGCGAGGTCCGGGTGCGACAGGGCGGTCGCCGGCAGGTCGGGACCGCCCGATTCCGTCCAGCGGGCGAGCGTCGCGACATCGGTGACGCGATGCCAAGGGTCCGACGCGGCGCGGGGCGGGGGATGCGCGATCCATTGCGCCTCGAAGAGCGGGCGCAGGCCGCAGGCCGCAGCGTCCAGCCGCGCGAAGCTGTCCTTGACCGCGATGCAGCCGAAGCGCGTGCGCAGCGCCGCGATGCCGGGCGCGGGATCGGCCCCCGGATCGGTCGTCACGAGATGGGCGAAGAGCGGCGGCGGCGCGGCCTCGGCCACGAAGGCGCCGGGCGTCCGGGTGAAGGCACGGCCATGACAGGCGAAGATCGCCGCATGAAGGTCGGCATTGTTGCGCGCGGCCATCGCGGCGTCGGGGATGCGCGCCGCGGCGGTCAATCGTCGAAGAGATGCGGCGTGCGGGCCAACGCCTCGGCGGTGTCGCGGTCGGTGCCGAATACCGTCTCGAGCACGGTGGCCATCTCGGCCTCTGGGGTGCCTTCCACGAGGCGGTGGATGTCCGGCAGGTCCGCCTCGCGGATGCGGGTGATCTCGGTGACGAAATCCTGAGCCACGGTCGGCATCAGGCGTTCGATCGTGGCATCGGGCGTCTGGTCCCCCAGAAGGCCGATCCGCTGGGCGTGGCCGCGCAGGTAGCCCTCGTCATAGGCGCAGTCGACCAGCAGCGTGCGGATCGTCGTGCGGTCGGCATAGAACTCCTCCAGCAGCTCGAAATCGGCAGGATCGAGGCAGATCGCGAGACGGTCCGTCTCCATCTGGCGGAACAGCATCCGCAGCATTGCGCGCCGGTGTCGGTGACGCTTGGCGAGGTTCGTCTCGATGCCGCCGAGATCGGGCATCGGGCTGTCATCCTCGTTGAAGATGTAGTCGAGCGCGGGGATGACCTGATGCTGGCGCAGGCTCTCCGCCAAGCGCTTTGCCACGTGGTATTTCTTGCACACCAGCACGATGAGCTCGCGGTCGCGGCCAAGCGAGCTCTCGCGCTCCCAGAAGCGGGGGGCGAAGCGGCGGCCGACACGACCGCGCTGGGTCAGGAACTGGAACAGGCGGCGACCATCGCCCGCGATCGGGAAGGCTGTTCGCCCCGAGGTCCAGAGGCTCTCCAGCCGCTCCTTCAGCTCCTCGGCCTCGGGCGAGATCTTCCGCGCGAAGAGGAAGTCCTGGCTGAGCAGCAGGTCGTAATGGTCGTCGTAGAAGGTCGCGGGCATCCCGTAATCGGTGAACATCAGGAAGGTCAGCGTGCGGCTTTCGATCTCGGCGCGCGGCACGAGGTGACGCACGAGGGTCTGGAAGAACGTCTCGTCGGGGATCCAGGTCGTGGCGAAGAACCGCATCACGGCGCGGTTCTTCCGGCAGAAGGCCAGGATGCGCTCGATCGTGCCGCGGCGCAGGCACCACCATTGCGAGCCGATCATCATGTCGATCCCCTCGGGGATCGCGCGATCGAGCTTGAGCGCCTTCTGCGCGGCCAGCATCGCGTAGAAGGCGCGCTTGTTGGTCCGTTCGTTGACATAGTGGCGATAGATCAGCCGCTCCTCCTTCATGCCGGTCTTGATCCAGCCGGAGGTGAAGTAGTCGAAGCTCTCGATATAGTCGGCGTCGCGGGCGTCGAGCATCGCGCGGGCATGTTCGGCCGACTTGATGGGGCGGCAGTCGCCCGAGAGCATGTAAAGATGCGTGGCGCGCGGGAAGGCGTCGATGGCGGTTTCGATCGTGGCCAGCGTCGCGCGCACCAGCGACCATTCCCCCCAGCCGCATTTGATCCGCTTGCGCACCAGGGCCACGTTCGGATTGTCGCGCAGCCCCGCCTCGATCGCGGCATAGGCCTGGCCGGGCGAACGGGCATCGAAATGGATCGCGACGTAATCGCCTGCCTTCGTCAGACCCTCGGCCTGCCGGATGACGGCTTCGGGATCCTTGTGACAGAGCAGGATGAACGCGATCTTCGCCATTGAGCCAATCTTAATCCAAATTCGGTCACATCGGCATCGCAATACCGTCGCGGGGGCGTTGAAGAAACCGGACAATGCGGCTTTGATGCCGAGGATTTGACAGGGGACGTGTGAAGATGGGGTTTCCGGGCACCTGGATGACCGAAAGCGAGAGCGTCGTGTACCGCGTCGTGCCGAAATGCGCCTGCTCGTCGATCGGGCAGATCATGTTCTATTCCGACCATGGCCGCTTCTTCGACGGCGATATCCATGACAGCACCGCCGGCCTGCACAAATGGGCGCAGGAGGAGAGCCAGCCGCTGATCGCCGCGAACGCCAAGGCGCACAAATCCTATGCGTTCACCTGCGTGCGGAACCCCTACACCCGCATCCTGTCGTCCTTCTTCGACAAGATCGCCGGCATCCAGCGCAACGGAAAGCGCTACCGCGGCAAGCTGGTGCCGCAGCTTGCGGCGAAATACGGGGTTGAGGTCGGCTCGCCCGAGGACGATTTCCAGTTCGACCAGATCGCGTCCTTCCGCCGGTTCCTTCTGTTCGCGCGCGACACGATCCGGTTCCGCCGCCCGATGGATCCCGACATCCACTGGTCGGCAATGGCGGGCCATGTCGGCACCTTCGTGGCCAATGGCGGGCGCTACGACCACATCGTCTTCACCGAGACGTTCAACGAGGGGATGCAGACGGTGCTCGATCATATCGAGACACCCGTGCCCGTCGATCTGGCCGAAGTGCCCCGCTTCAACGAGAGCGAGGGCCACGGACCCAAGCGCGCGCACCCGGTCGAGGATTATTTCGACGACCTGTCGATGCATCTCGTCTGGGAGATCTACCACCGCGACTTCAAGCTCTTCCGCTACGACTTCGAGAACCCGGGCAACAAGATGCCGCTGGGCGAGGTCGATCTCGACGAGGTGCACGCGAAGCTTGGGGATTAGCAAATCCTAAGGGGGAGGTGCGGCAGCGTAGCGGCATGATTCAGCACCCCCTGTCTCCCCGTCGTATCCCGAGTTCGGTGGTCGAGCCCGAAATCTGGCTGCGACATCTGTTCTCGGCCAAGGCCGCCATCGACGGCGGGGTGGTTCGCCGCAAGGTGCGCGATGTGGAGCGCATCGTCGGGCGCCACGCCTTCGAGTCGGAGGTGCTGCGCCGCGGCTTCCGGGCCGTCCGGAACGGCGGACAGTATGTGATCTTCTGCAACCGCGACGAGATGCGGCTGATCGAGTGACCGCATCCTTGCAAGGATGCGGACAGGGTCTTGCAAGACCCTGATCCCCTCACAGCATCGACGGCACCACGAGGTCCGGGGGTCGGTGACCGTCGGCGAAGGTCTGCATGTTGACCAGCACGCGGTCGCCCATCTCCAGCCGCGCCTCTCGCGTGGCCGACGCCATGTGGGGCATCAGGACGACGCTCGGCAATTCGCGCAGGCGGGGGTTCACGCCCTGCCCCCGCTCGTAGACGTCGAGCCCCGCGCCCGCCAACTCGCCCGCGCGCAGCATCCGGGTCAGGGCGTTCTCGTCGATGACCTCGCCGCGCGAGGTGTTCACGACGACCGCCGAAGGGCGCAGCAGCTTGAGGCGGCGCGCGCCCAGAAGGTGGAAGGTCGACGGCGTGTGCGGGCAGTTGACCGAGACGACATCGGCCAGCGTCAGCATCCGGTCGAGACTGTCATGATAGGTCGCCTCGAGCGGCCCTTCGAGCCCGTCATGCAGGCGACGGCGGTTGTGGTAATGGACCTCCATCCCGAAGGCGCGGGCGCGGCGGGCCACCGCCTGCCCGATCCGGCCCATCCCGAGGATACCCAGGACCTTGCCCCGAAGCCGCGAGCCCAGCAGCGCCTCGGGCGCCCAGCCGGCCCAGTCGCCGGCCTGCATCCGCGCCATGCCCTCGGGCATCCGACGCATCACGGCCAGCAACAGGGCCATGGTCATGTCCGCGGTATCCTCGGTCAGCACACCCGGCGTGTTCGACACGAGGATGCCGCGCTGACGAGCGGTGGCGACGTCGATGTGATCGACCCCGGCGCCGTAATTCGCGATCAGCTTCAGCCGGTCGCCCGCCCCGGCCAGAAGCGGGGCGTCGACGGTATCGGTCAGGCTGGTCACGAGGATGTCGGCCCCCTGCATCGCCTGCGCGAGCGCGTCGCGCGACATCACGTCGTCGCTGTCGGTCAACGTCGTGTCGAACAGCTCCGACAGCCGGGCCTCGACCGGGGCGGGCAGGCGTCGCGTCACGACAACACTCAGGCGCTTCGTTGGCATCGGGGGGCGGTCTCCGCTTTGGTCCGGGCGGGCATGATGGCATGGTGTCCCCCACGCGCAAGGGGCGGTCAGACCCCGGCGGAGACAGTGAGGCACGGGCAGTCATGCGGAACTGGATGATCGGGACGGCGCTGGCCGTCCTTTCGGCCCATGGGGCCATCGCGGCGGAAAAGGGCCCGGTGACGGGCATGGACCTGCCGCGCTTCGTGTCGATGAAGGCATCCGAGGGCTATGCCCGGCGCGGGCCGTCGGGCACGCACCGGATCGATTGGGTGTTCAAGCGCCGCCACATGCCGCTGCGGGTCGTGGACGAATACGGCCACTGGCGCCGTGTGCAGGACCGCGACGGCGCGGGCGGCTGGATGCATTACTCGCTTCTGTCGGGCAACCGGACCGTGATCGTCGAGGAGACGGTGCTGGACCTGCGCCGCAGACCGCGGCCCGATGCGCCCGTGTCGGCGCGGCTGGAGCCGGGCGTGGTGGCTTGGCTGGGCGAATGCGACGGCAGCTGGTGCGAGGTTCAAGTCGAGGGCGCCGCGGGCTGGGCCGAGACGGGCCGCCTCTGGGGCGTGGCGCCCGGAGAGGTGCGGGACTAGACCCGCAGGTCGTCGAAGGCCCCGCGAAAGGTCTCGGCCAGCCGCTCCCAGAGCGCGGGAGACCGGGCATTCAGAAGATACCCCTCGCGCATCGTCGGCGCATAAGGCGTGCCGTCGAGCGTGCGCGAACAGCCCCCCGCCTCGTCGAGGATCAGCGCACCGGCCGCATGGTCCCAGACGTTCAGCATCCCGTTGAGGCAGAAATCCGACGCCCCGGTCGCCATGCAGCGATACTCGTGCAGGCTGGAGCCCTGCGAGGTCATGCGCCGGAATGACGGTGCCGTCGCCGCGATGTCCGCGCGGATCCCTTGCGGCAAGTGGTAGAGCCCGGTGTTGCCGCGCAGCGTGTCGAGCGGCGCATCCGCCGCCTCGGTCCGCAGCGGCCGCGCGCGCCCGGCCCGGACATGGACGGCCCCGCCGCCACGATGCGCCGCCACCCAGTCGTCGAAGGATGGGTCGTAGAGCAGGCCCCAGACCGTCTCGCCGTCCTCGAGCACGGCGACGATGACGCCGTAATTCGCGACGCCATGGGCAAAGTTCCACGTCCCGTCGATCGGATCGATGATCGTCACGCGCCCCTCGCCCACCCGGTCGAGCAGGCCGGGATCGGCGCTGACGGCCTCCTCGCCGATGACGCGGTCGCCCGGAAGGATCGCCTCGACCTGCGCGGTCAGGGCGCGTTCTGCGGCGGTATCGGCCACGGTCACGAGGTCGTCCCACGTGGATTTCGCGTCGACATCGCCCGCGTCGAGATTGCGGAAGCGCGGCGCGATCTCGGCGGCGGCAACGGCGCGGGTGGCGGCGATGATGGCATCGGCCTGGGCGGCGGTCAGGGGCATGGCGGGCTTTCGGTCAAGGTCGGGAATCCATCACTACGACGACGCGCGGGCCGCCGCTATCCGAGGATCACCCTTTGCAAATTCAGGAGGTTGAGATGGGTGTTCGCACGAAGATCCGGTTCGTCGATGCAGGCGTGCTGGACGAGATCGTCGCCGAGGACAACGACGGCGACATCACCGACGAGACCGATGTCATGGACGAGGTGCAGGAGGCCGCCGACGAGGCGGGGCGCCTGCTGGGGCTGGGCAAGCGCCGCATCGAAGCAGTGTTCGCGCATAACCGGCTGAAGAACAAGAAGGCCGCGTGGAAGAACGACGCCGTGATCTGCCGTTATTTCGGCGACAGCGACGTCACGCGACGCCAGATGCGGCTGGTGCGGCGGCGTCTGCAGCGGGCGCATCGGCGGACCACCGAGGGCCGTCTGCGCATCCGCCTGCGGAGCCAGTCGAAGGCGTCGAAAGCGACGACCCGCGGCCGAAATTCGGGGGGCGTGGCGACACCGCGTATCTTCCAGCTCTACCCGCGTTGGTTCGCGGCGACCGAGCGGGAGCGCGCGGGAATCCTCGCGCATGAGCTGTTCCACGACTGGAGCCGCGACCACGACGTCACCGGCGATCCCTACTCGATCGACAACGTGCTGGCGCTGGCGCGCGACGAGCCGAAGAAGGCCCGGCGCAACCCCGAGAATTTCGAGCAATTCATCCTCGCCCTCGCCTGAGGGCCGCCGGTGCGGCGCGGGCCCCGAAGGGACCGCGCCGCACCAAGCGATCAGGCCGCGTCGTCGAGGCCGCGCCCCTTCAGGAGCGCGTCGACCCCCGGCAGCCGCCCCCGGAACCGCGTGTAGAGCGCGGCCGCGTCCTCGGACCCGCCGCGCGACAGGATGTCGGCCTCCAGACGCTTCGCCAGATCGGGGTCGAACGGATCGCCCGCCTCCTCGAAGGCGGCGAAGGCGTCGGCATCCATCACTTCCGACCACATGTAACTGTAGTAGCCCGACGAATACCCGTCGCCCGAGAAGACATGCGCGAAATGCGGCGTCGCGTGGCGCATCCGGATCGCGCGGGGCATCCCGATCGTCTCGAGCACTTCGGCCTGTTTCTGCATCGGGTCGGCGGGCGCGGGCCCGTCATGGAAGGCGAGATCGACCAGCGCCGAGGCCACGTATTCCACCGTCGCGAACCCCATGTCGTAGGTCGAGGCCCGGAGCAGCCGGTCGCGCAGCGCATCCGGCATCGGCTCGCCCGTTTCGGCATGGGTCGCGAACTCGGCCAGCACCGACGGCACATCGAGCCAATGCTCGTAGAGCTGGCTGGGCAGTTCCACGAAGTCACGCGCCACGCTGGTCCCCGAGATCGAGCCGTAGGTCACGTCCGACAGCATCTGGTGCAGCGCGTGGCCGAACTCGTGGAACAGCGTCCGCGCATCGTCGTAGGACAGGAGCGCCGGCTCGCCCTTGGCGAAGTTGCACACATTGACCACGACCGGGCGCACGTCGTCGTCCAGCCGCGACTGGGACCGCATCGCGCTGCACCACGCGCCCGACCGCTTGGACGGCCGCGCAAAATAGTCGCCCATGAAGACCGCGACATGTTCGCCGTTCCGCGTGACCTCCCAGACGCGGACATCGGGGTGGTAGGCGGGCGTGTCCAGACGCTCGAACTCCAGCCCGAAGAGGCGGCGGGACACCGCGAACGCCGCCTCGATCATACGGTCGAGCTGGAAATAGGGTTTCAGCTCCGCCTCGTTCAGGTCGTGCAACTCGGCACGCCGGGCCTCGGCATAGTAGCGCCAGTCCCACGGCTCCAGCGGGCCGACGACGCCATCGGTGCGGGCCATGCGGGCGAGGTGCTCGGCATCCGAGAGTGCGGCCGTGCGTGCGGGATGCCAGACCTGCATCAACAGGTCGCGGACGGCATCGGGCGTGCCCGCCATCTCGGTCTCGAGCTTGTATTCGGCGAAGCTGTCGTACCCCAGAAGGCGCGCCCGCTCCTCGCGCAGGGCGAGGATCTCGGTCGCGATGGCGCGGTTGTCGGTCTCGCCGCCATTGGCACCCCGCGCGGTCCAGGCCTCGTAGGCCCGCTCGCGCAGGTCGCGGCGGGGGCTGAACTGCAGGAACGGCACGATCAGCGAGCGGTTGAGCGTCACCACCGGGCCGGGCCGGTCGCGCTCGGCGCCGGCGGCGCGGGCGGCGTCCTTCACGAAATCCGGCAGCCCGTCGAGGTCGTCCTCGGAGAGATCCATGAACCATGCGCGCTCGTCGGCCAGGAGGTTCTGGCTGAACGCCGTCCCCAGCGTCGCCAGCCGCGCCTTGATCGCCGTCAGGCGTTCGGCCGCCTCGCCCTTCAGCGCCGCCCCCGCGCGCACGAAGCCCCGGCGGGTCAGCATCAACACGCGGGCCTGCTCGTCCGTCAGGTCGAGATCGTCGCGCCGCGCCCAGAGATCCTCGATCCGTGCGAAGAGCGCTGCGTCGTTGGTGATCTCGGAGGAATAGGCCGAGAGCTTCGGCGCCATCTCGCGCTGCAGCGCCTCGCGGGCGGGGGTGCTGTCGGCGCCGGCGAGGTTGTAGAACACGCCCGCCACCCGGTCGAGCGTCCGGTCCGACCGCTCCAGCGCCTCGATCGTGTTGGCGAAGGTCGGCGCGGCTTCGGTCGCGCCGATGGCGGCGATCGCGGCGCGTCCCTCGGCCATGCCCTGCTCCAGCGCCGGCGCGAAGTGGTCGTCCTCGATCCGGTCGAAGGGCGGGAGGGCGTGCGGGCCGGTCCAGTCGGACAGAAGCGGGTTGGTCATGGGCGTCTCCTTCGCCGCCCTATGTAGGACCGCGCCGCCCGGTGATCCACGTCCGATCCGGGGCCCGCCCGCGTCGCGCCATGGCGGAACCGCGCGCCCCGCGCTATCGTTTCCGTCAGGCATCAACCCCAGGGAGAGCCGCCATGTCGCTCCGTCTCACCAAGATCCTCGCACTTACGCTCATCCTGCCGGTCCTCTCGGGCTGCGCCGCCGTCGCCGTGGGGGCCGCGGGCGCCATCGTCGCCGACGAGGTGGCCGAGAACGAAGGCGGGAACCTCTTCTGATGGCCCGTCTGACACGCGCGGCCCTCGTGCTGGCCGTGGCCCTCGGGCTGGCTGGGTGCGAGACGGCCAAGGGATTCGTCCAGGACAGCGAGAACCTCGGCGACGCGCTCAGCGACGGGCTCTGACCCGGACGGCCGGGGCCTAGGCGTCCGCGCACCGAGCGGCTAGCCTGCGCCGATCAGCGAAAGGATCGGCATGGGCTGGAGCATCCATCACGTGAACCTCGAGGCGCGCGACGTGCGGCGCACGGCGGCGTTCTACACCGACATCCTCGGCATGAAGGAGCGTCCCTGGACCTTCCCCGAGACCCGCGGCTACCTGCCGGGCGACCCCGACAAGCTGGCCCTGCTGGGCGACGGGCGGGACGGACATTCCGGCCTCCACCTGATCGCCCCGGACGAGAGCTTCGCCGAGAAGAACGACCTCGCCTTCAACCCGTCCGTCGGCGGCCACGTGGCCTTCAACGTCCCCGACCTCGACGCGGTGATCGCACGGCTCCGCGCGGCGGGGGTGAAGCACTCGGTGACCAGCGAGTTCGCCATCCCGGGACTGCGGCATGTGTACCTGGAGGACCCGGAGGGGAACTTGGTGGAGGTGAATGGGGGGATATAGAGAGAAACGGCTTGAAGATCACTTCATCCATGTGAATATGCTGTCGACCATACGTGAAAGCTTATGATGAATATTGTGACGAGAAAAAGTAATAATTCGTCGATGAGGCTCGCACAGCTATCCTCAAAATTAGAGAGATCTCCCGCTGTCGACGCATTTCCTAACCTAGCGATCTTCGCGACTGGCTCATACGCGCGTTTAGAAGCTTCCGCTCACTCTGATATCGACTTGTTTTTCGTTCATGATGGCTCTCTCGACTCTATGGCAGAGCGAAGGACTAAGTCGCTGCGCTTATTCGCGCATCTAATAGATGTGGCCGACAAGCTCGAATTCCCTAAATTTTCTAATGATGGTGAGTATCTGAGGGTTGTCCAGAAGGACGACATTCTAACGAACCTTGGCGGGCGTGACGATGATCATCTCAACTTTTTTACGACACGTATGCTCCTGCTGCTTGAAAGCAGATGTGTACATGGCGAACATGTGTACCTTAGGATTGTAGAAGATGTAATCGCGTCATACTTTCGAGATTACCCTGACCATAAGCAAGAATTCAGCCCTACATTCTTAATAAATGACATATTACGGTTCTGGAAGACGCTGTGCCTAAATTATGAGCACCGGCGGAACCAGCCCAATGACGGATCTACAAAGAGAATTAAACAGAAAACAAAAAACTTCAAGCTGAAGTTCAGCCGTATGTTAACTTGCTTCGGTTCGGTCGCGCTCATAGTTGCAAACCGAAATTGCTTCAGGAAGCCAGACCTGGTGAGTATGTGCAAGAACACTCCTCGACAGCGTCTGGAAACAGCTTGCGAAGGCAGGCTAAGCACGCAAGGCAATCTCTCCGCAGCATTCGATCTATATGACTGGTTTCTTGAAGAGACTGATGTGCCAGAATCTGATTTGATGGATAAGTTTCAGTCGACGGACTATAAGAGAGTCGCATTCTCAAAAGCTGACGAATTTGGGGATCACATATTCTCCATCATCTCGGATATTGCGGGTGAGACGGACTACATGCGCTACTTGGTGATCTGATGTTCTTCGTCGCAGTAGGTTTTTCAGACTTGCGAGTTGCACGGATGCTAGACGTCATGAGAATCATCTGCGAGCCTGATGCTGCCAGGCCGTCTCATGTAACACTCCGCGGCCCCTATGATGCGAAGAAGAACGTTAGCAATTCCTTGCTTGAGAAGGACGTAGGGCAGATGATTGTCCGCGGGCCCAGAACTTTTTTTTCTGACGCATATGCGCCTCGGGAACAGAACACCGTATATCTTGGAATAGAGATTTCGGGGATCGGCGACTATTGGCATAAACCACAGTATCCAGACGGGACTCCTCATCTGACGATCTACGATGGAAAGAGCCGGAAATTCGCGTGGATAGTATTGACGACTTTACGGAAGCATTCGTGGAACTTCTCAGTAAACTCAACACCAATGCGGATCCTCGAGAAGAAGAAGGGTGTAGAGCAAGCCTATCTAGAAGATTTCGAGAATTATAGACTCGCACTTGACCAAGTGTTTTTCAAGGGAGTGGCGTTCAACCAGATACGCGCACTGTCTGACATTGAACGGGCTGGCGCTCTAAATAAGGCTTGTCATATTCTACACGACCTCACCCGCCCATTCTCCAAGCAATATTAATCGCCAATTGCGACTTAACGCTGCCAACCAACCGTGTGGGCCCGCGTTTGTCTACGCCAAACGCTTCCGCCCACCGATTCCCCAATCTGCCTGCGACGTCACCCATCCATCTTGAGGGCACTGATGAACGCGGATTGGGGGATTTCCACCTTCCCGAATTGCCGCATCTTCTTCTTGCCCGCCTTCTGCTTCTCCAGAAGCTTCTTCTTCCGCGTCGCATCCCCCCCGTAGCACTTGGCCGTCACGTCCTTGCGGAGCGCGGCCAGTGTCTCGCGGGCGATGACCTTGCCTCCGATGGCGGCCTGGATGGGGATCTTGAACATGTGGCGGGGGATCAGCTCCTTGAGCTTCTCGCACATGGCGCGGCCGCGGGTCTCGGCGCGGTCGCGGTGGACCATGATGGAGAGCGCGTCGACGGGCTCGTCGTTGACGAGGATCTGCATCTTGACCAGCGAATCCTCGCGGTAGCCGAGCATCTGGTAGTCGAAGCTGGCATAACCCTTGGTGACGGATTTCAGCCGGTCGTAGAAGTCGAACACCACCTCGTTGAGCGGCAGGTCGTAGACCACCATGGCGCGGGGGCCGGCATAGGTCAGGTCCATCTGGATGCCGCGGCGGTCCTGGCAGAGCTTCAGCACGTCGCCGAGATAGTCGTCGGGCACGAGGATGGTCGCCTTGATGCGCGGCTCCTCGAGATGGTCGACATGGGTGAGGTCGGGCATGTCGGCGGGGTTGTGGAGCTCCGTCATCGTGCCGTCGCGCATGTGGACGTGGTAGACGACCGAGGGCGCCGTGGTGATGAGGTCGATGTCGTATTCGCGCTCGATCCGGTCCCGGATGACCTCGAGATGGAGAAGCCCGAGAAAGCCGCAGCGGAAGCCGAAGCCCAGCGCGGCCGAACTCTCGACCTCGTAGGAGAAGGAGGCGTCGTTCAGGGCCAGCTTCTCGATGGCGTCGCGCATGTCCTCGAAGAGCGCGGAATCCACGGGAAAGAGGCCGCAGAACACCACCGGCTGCGACGGCTTGAAGCCCGGCAGCGCGGTCGCGGTGCCCTTCTTCTCGTGGGTGATGGTGTCGCCGACGCGGGTGTCGCGCACCTGCTTGATCGACGCGGTCAGGAACCCGATCTCGCCCGGCCCCAGCACCGGGATGTCGGCCATGGCGGGGCGGAAGACGCCGATCCGGTCGACATGGTGGATCGTGTCGTTCGACATGAAGCGGACGCGGTCGCCCTTCTTGAGGTGCCCGTCGATGATGCGGACGAGGACGATGACGCCGAGATAGCTGTCGTACCAGCTGTCCACGAGCATCGCCTTCAGGGGCGCATCCGGGTCGCCCTTCGGCGCGGGCAGGCGGTCGACGATGGCCTGCAGCGTCTCGCGGATGCCCTCGCCGGTCTTGGCCGAGACGAGCATGGCCTCGGAGGCGTCGATGCCGATCACGTCCTCGATCTGCTCGCGCACGCGGTCGGGCTCGGAGGCGGGAAGGTCGATCTTGTTGAGGACGGGGACGATCTCGTGGTCGGCGTCGATCGCCTGGTAGACGTTCGCCAGCGTCTGCGCCTCGACGCCCTGGGTGCTGTCGACGACGAGGAGCGAGCCCTCGACCGCGCGCATGGAGCGCGAGACCTCGTAGGCGAAGTCGACATGGCCCGGCGTGTCGATGAGGTTGAGCGTGTATTCCTCGCCATCGGCGGCGGTGAACTGGATGCGGACGGTGTTGGCCTTGATGGTGATGCCGCGCTCGCGCTCGATATCCATCGCGTCGAGCATCTGGGCCTTCATGTCGCGCGCCGCCACGGTGTTCGTCTCCTGGATCAGCCGGTCGGCCAGCGTGGACTTGCCGTGGTCGATATGGGCGACGATCGAGAAGTTGCGGATATGGGCGAGGTCGGTCATGGGGCGCGGCCTGACGGGAATGGGGTTTCAGGCGGAGATATACCGGGGGCCGGGTGGCGACTAGGGGGTGCGGCGATGGGCCGACGGTGCGTTCAGACGGTGGCCGTTGCGGTCATGGCCAGCGCCCCCGCCCCGGTCCCGGCCGCGAGGCGATACCCGTCGCCGTCAGGGGCCACCCCGAACCGCAGATCGCCGGGCAGCGTCGCGGGTGCCGTGGCGCGGAAGGTGAACGTCCGGAGCGGACGCCCGGCGCGCGCCACGGCTCGGTCGGCCAGCAGCGTCGCGATCAGCGGGCCGTGAACGACGAGACCGGCGTGGCCTTCGACATCGCGGGCATAGTCGCGGTCGTAATGGATGCGGTGCCCGTTGAAGGTCAGGGCGGAGTAGCGAAAGAGTTGCACCTCGGAGGGCGTGCGCGTCTCGGTTTCGGGCCAGTCGCCGAAGGGCGTCGGTTCGGGCAGCGTGTCGCCGGGCGCGGGATCGGCGCGGTAGACGATGTCATGCTCCTCCCACAGCGCGCGCGTGCCCTCCGTCGCGAGTTCATGGCGCACGGTCACGAAGCAGAGCGGACCGCTGCGCCCCTGCTTCGGCGTCACGGCCGTGATGGTGGAGGTCTTTTCGACCTTGGCCCCGAGCGGCAGGGGCGCATCGAAGCCCAGCCGCCCGCCGGCCCACATCCGGCGCGGCAGGGCGACCGGGGGCAGGAACCCGCCCGTCGCGGGATGCCCGTCGCGGCCCAGCGCCGAGAGCGGTGCCGCGTCCAGATGGTAGAGCCAGTGCCAGAGCGGCGGCAGGGGATCGCCCGGCCCCAAGGTCGGCGCACGATCCAGCGTGGCCTGCATCATGCGGGCGGGCTCGGGCCGCAGGATATCGGTCGCGGTCGCGGTGCGGCCGATCCAGCGGGCGAGGATCTTTGGGTCGAGCGTGCGGTCCATGGGCCTCCGGGCATGTCGGAAACGGGCGTCGCGGACGTGATTGACAGGTGCGGGCGCCCATCGCCAGCCTGAACGCCACCGCCGGGGAGGCCGACCCATGTCCAACGATCCATTGCTCCAGCCCTTTCGCCTGAAGCACCTGACCCTGCGCAACCGGATCATGACGACCGCGCACGAGCCGGCCTATCCCGAGAACGGCATGCCGACGGACCGCTACCGCGCCTATCACGAGGCGCGCGCCAAGGCCGGCGTGGCGCTGGCGATGACGGCGGGCTCGGCCTGCGTGTCGAAGGACAGCCCGGCGGCCTTCAACAACGTCATGGTGGATGACGACGCGGTCGTGCCGTGGATCGCCAAGCTGACCGAGGCCTGCCATGCGCATGGCACGGCGGTGATGATCCAGCTGACGCATATGGGTCGGCGGACGCGGTGGGATCAGGGCGACTGGCTGCCCTCGATCTCTTCGACCAAGCATCGCGAGCCGGCGCACCGGGCCTTCCCCAAGCTGATGGAGGACTGGGACATCGCGCGGGTGGTCGCGGATTTCGCCGATGCCGCCGAACGGATGCAGGCGGGCGGCATGGACGGGATCGAGATCGAGGCCTACGGGCACCTTCTGGACCAGTTCTGGTCCCCGCTGACCAACGAGCTCACCGGCCCTTACGGCGCGGATACCTTCGAGAACCGGATGCGCTTCCCGCTGGAGGTCATCGCGGCCATCCGGGCGCGGGTCGGCCCGGAGTTCATCGTCGGGGTGCGCTATACTGCGGACGAGACCTCCAAGGGTGGGATCGACCCCGAGACGGGTCTCGAAATGGCCCGCGTGCTCGAGGCGACGGGCGAGGTCGATTTCCTCAACGTCATTCGCGGCCGCGTCCATTCGGATCCCGCCTTGACCGAGGTGATCCCGGTGCAGGGGATGCGCCACGCGCCGCATCTCGACTTCGCGGGATCGGTCAAGGCCGCGGTCGGCCTGCCGGTCTTCCACGCCGCGCGTATCCCCGACGTGGCGACCGCGCGGCATGCCGTCTCGGCTGGCTTGCTGGACATGGTGGGCATGACCCGCGCTCATATCGCCGACCCCCTGATCGTCGCGAAGGTGATGGACGGGCGCGAGGACGAGATCCGGCCCTGCGTCGGCGCGACCTACTGCCTCGACCGGATCTACCAGGGCGGGGCCGCGCTCTGCATCCACAACGCGGCCACGGGGCGCGAGTTGACGATGCCGCATGTCATCGCGCCCGCGCCGGACCGGAAACGCGTCGTGATCGTCGGCGCGGGGCCGGGCGGGCTGGAGGCCGCCCGGGTCGCGGCCGAGCGCGGGCACGACGTCACCGTGTTCGAGGCGCAATCCCAGCCCGGCGGCCAGATCCGCCTGACGGCCCGGTCGCCCCGCCGCGCCGAGATGATCGGCATCGTCGACTGGCGGATGGCACAATGCGCCGCGCGCGACGTGGCCTTCCGCTTCGACACCTGGGCGGAGGCCGATGACGTGACCACGCTCGACCCGGACGTGGTGGTGGTGGCGACGGGCGGCCTGCCGAACCTCGAACTCTTCGAGCAGCGCGGCGAGGCGGCGCATGTCGTCTCGGCCTGGGACGTGATCGCGGGCGATGTCGTGCCCGCGGGCCGCGTCCTGATCTACGACGAGGCCGGGGACCATCCGGGCCTGATGGCCGCCGAGGTGGCAGCCGGTACGGGGGCCGAGGTCGAGGTGATGACCCCGGACCGCAATCTCTCGCCCGAGGTGATGGGGATGAGCCTCACGCCCTACCTGCGGACGCTGTTGCCTCTTGGCGTCACCTTCACCGTCGCGCGGCGGCTTTTGTCGGTGGCGCGGGCGGGCAATCGCCTCGCAGCGTCGATCGGGTCCGACTACGTCGCCGATGTCACGACCGAGGAGTACGACATGATTGTCGTGAATTACGGAACCGTCCCGCTGGACGATCTCTACCACGACCTGCGCCCCGCCTCGTCGAATGGCGGCGAGATCGACCACGCCGCACTTCTCGCCGGCCAGCCGCAGGCCATCCAACGCAACCCCGGCGGTCGGTTCCAGCTGTTCCGGATCGGCGACGCGGTGGCCTCGCGGAACACCCACGCGGCGATCTATGACGGGCTGCGCTTCATGAAGGACGTCTGAGCGCGCTCAGTCGAAGGCGCGGCGGTAGAGATGCCAGCTCGCATGGGCCAAGACCGGCAGCACCAAGGGTAGGCCCAGAAACCACGGCGCCAGCGCCGCGAGGGTCAGCCCGGCGACGATCATCGACCAGAGCAGGAGCGTGCCGGGATTGGCGCGCACCGTCCGGTAGCTGAGCCGCATCGCGGTCACGAGATCGAGTTCGCGGTCCAGCAGGAGCGGGATCGCCATGACCGTCAGGGCGAACACCAGCGCCGCGCAAGCCGCCCCGAACGCGATCTCGGCCGCGAGCAGCGTCCAGATCCGTCCGTCGGCATAACTCGCCCAGTCCGAGACCGGGCCAGTCAATGCCGACGGCCCCAGCACCAGCGCAAAGAGGATATGGGCGAAGAAGCTCCAGAAGAGGAACGCGATCAGGAGGAACATGCCAAGCCACGGCATCTGCCGACCCCGCTCGGCCCAGAGAACCCCGAGGATCGCGCCGGGCGTGAGCGGTGCGCCCGCCTCGCGCCGGCGGCTGACCTCGTAGAGACCCACGGCAAGGAAGGGTGCGACCAGCGGAAAACCCAGCGTCAGCGTCAGCGTCCAGGTGAATAGCCCCGCCCCCAGCGCCGCCAGCCCCAGCCCCGCCGCCGTCAGGATGCCGCCGAAGAACAGCCCGTAGACCGGCGCCGCCGCGAAATCCGCGAGCCCCGCACGGAGGGCGCGCCCGAGATCGGCGGGGGTCAGATGCGGCGTGGCCGGAAGGGGATCGGACGGGGTCACGGAACCTCGGGACGGGGGTGTGCGATCCGGCGACGATCCGCCAGCCGGACGGCCGCCGTCGTTGATCCATGTCATACCGCGCTGTCCACACCGGTTGACAGGACGCCTGCCCTGCCCCACATGGCCCTCGACCCCGCCCCTCGGGCCGCGTGAGCCGGACCTGCCATCAGGCATGTTCCAAGCGACGGGCGGGACGCTTTCCCAAGGATCACGCCGGGAAGGCGCGGGCCAGTCGGTCCGCAGCCTTTCAACCGTGCGTCCATCGGGGCGCGCCATTCGCGCCGCAGGGCGGCGTGCAGGACATATTATGGATTTCGACATGCTGGGGCTGAAGCCCCGACTCATCGAGGCACTGGCCGAGATGGGGATCAAGGACCCGACGCCCATCCAGAAACAGGCGATCCCGCCGGCATTGGACGGGCGCGACGTCATGGGCCTCGCCCAGACCGGCACCGGCAAGACGGCGGCCTTCGGCCTGCCGCTGGTGCAGCACATCCTCGCCGAGGAGGCCCGCCCGAAGCCGCGGCAGGCGCGCGCCCTCATCCTCGCGCCCACGCGCGAGCTGGTGAACCAGATCGGCGACAGCCTGACCGGCTTCATCCAGGGCTCGCATCTCAAGGTCGCGCGCGTCGTGGGCGGCATCGGCATCAACCCGCAGATCCGCAAGATGGAGCGCGGCGTCGACCTTCTGGTCGCCACGCCGGGTCGCCTGATCGACCTGATGGACCGGGGCGCCGTGGACCTGTCGGGCACGTCGTTCCTCGTCCTCGACGAGGCCGACCAGATGCTGGACATGGGCTTCATCCACGCGCTGCGGAAGATCGCGGCCAAGCTGACCGGGCCGCGCCAGACGCTGCTGTTCTCGGCAACGATGCCCAAGGACATGGAGGCGCTGGCGGCGACCTATCTCGACCGCCCCGTCCGCGTGCAGGTCTCGACCAGCGGTCAGACCGCCGACAAGGTCGAGCAGTCGATCCACTTCATCGCCAAGGCCGAGAAGCCGGGCCTGTTGCTCGATCTGCTGCGCGCCCACGAGGGCGAGGCCGCGCTGATCTTCGCGCGCACCAAGCACGGCTCCGACCGGCTGGCCAAGCAGCTGACAAATGCGGGCGTCAACGCCGTGGCGATCCACGGCAACCGCAGCCAGGGCCAGCGGATGCGCGCGCTGGAAGCCTTCACCGACGGCTCGGCCAAGGTGATGGTGGCGACGGACGTGGCGGCGCGCGGCCTCGACATCCCGGTCGTGAAGCACGTCTACAACTACGAGCTGCCCAACGTCCCCGAGACCTATGTGCACCGCATCGGCCGGACGGCCCGCGCGGGGCGCGAAGGCGCGGCGATCACGCTCTGCGCGCCCGACGAGATGGGCGAGCTGAAGGACATCGAGAAGGTCATCAAGGGCCAGATCCCGATCGCATCGGGTCGCCGCTGGATGCCCTCCGAGGAGGAGGCCAAGCCCAAGCAGCAGCGCGGAGGCGGTGGCGGCCGTCGCGGCGGCGGCGGCGGTGGCCGGCCCGGCGGGCGTGCCGGGGGCGGGCGTCCCCAGGGGGCCAAGCCGCAGAGCGCCAAGCCCGGCGGCGGCAACCGGCGCAGGCGCCCGCGCAAGCCTGCGTGACAAACGGCGGCGCGGCCTGCGGGCCGCATTGCCCCAACGCCTCCGGTCTGGCATGATTCGCCGCAAAACAAGACCGGAGGCAGAGCAGACATGACCCCGATCAAGATCATCATCGCCGTGACGGCGTTCGCGGGCCTGTCGGCCTGCGGCGGCGGGGGCGGCGGCGGCACCGTTTCGGTGCAGCGCAGCTACGCGACGGGTCCGATCCAGACCGCGTGCCTCCGGGCCGACCGCAAGGCGGCCAGCCGGTCGCTCTGCGGCTGCGTGCAGGCGGCGGCGAACCGCGAGTTGTCGTCGCGCGATCGCGCCCGTGCCGTTAAATTCTTCCGCGACCCGCACCACGCCCAAGAGGTCCGGCAATCGGATCGCGGCGCGGACGAGGCGTTCTGGAAGCGCTACAAGAACTTCGTGTCGGTCGCCGAACGCTCCTGCGCCTGAGGGAGCCGCGCCCCGATGGGGCGCGGCGACAGGTTCAATGCGGGAAGCGGCGCTCCCAGTTGCCGCGACGCAGCCGCTCCTCATCCTGACGACGGAGGTGCTCGATCAGCATCGTCTCGTGCGTCATCATCGGCGGCTCGACCGGCCCGAGACGGGTGGGACGTCCGAGGCGGCGCAGCATGTTTTTAAATCCGTTTGCCATGGTCCATCTCCTGGTTACGGTGGCGATGTCCCTTTATGCGCTGTATCGTGGGTATCGGGCAAAGCAATACGCCGACCTAGAATTTAGGTGAGCTAAAGATATGGATTGGACCCGGATCCCCTCGCTCGCCGCGTTGCGCGCCTTCGAGGCGGCGGCCCGGCTGCGCGGCTTCACCCCGGCGGCGGGCGAGCTCAACGTCACGCCGGCCGCCATCGCGCATCACGTCCGCGCGCTCGAGGCTGATCTCGGCACCACGCTTCTGACGCGGGCGGGGCGCGGGCTGGCGGTGACGGCGCAGGGCCGCATTCTGGCCGACGGTCTGTCCGACGGGTTCGGCGCCATCGCCGACGCCATAGGCGCCCTCCGCGAGACCGAGGCGACGCGGCCGCTGACCCTCGCGGTCACGCCCGCCTTCGCGTCGAACTGGCTGATGCCGCGGATCGGCGACTTCTGGCAGCGCCATCCCGACCTGCCGTTGGCCATCCAGCCGGGGATCGAGCTGGTGGACCTCAAGCGCGACGGTGTCGACATGGCGATCCGCTACGGCGACGGGGACTGGGCGGGCCTGCAGACGGAGCTTCTGACCGACGGCCAGTTCTGGGTCGTCGCCCATCCCGACCTACTGGCAGGTCGCGCGGCGGATTGCGTGGCGGACCTCGCCGATCTGCCGTGGCTGATGGAGCATTACGTCATGGCGCGGCGCGACATGGTCGAGGGCGCGGGCTTGTCGCTCGACGGCGTGGCGATCCGGCCGATGAGTTCGAACACGCTGGCGCTTTCGGCCGCGGAGGCGGGGCTGGGCGTCACGGTACAACCCGCCTCGCTGGTCGAGCGGCAAGTTGCGGCGGGGCTTCTCGTGAAGGTCTGCGAGCTGCGCCAGGAACCGCTTGGCTACTACATCGCGACCCTGCCGGGCCCGTTGCCGCCGCGCGTGGCGACCCTGCGGACATGGCTCCGGCGGCAGGCGGCTCAGTAGCTCCAGGCGCGGTCGCGCATCATCGCGTAATGCGCGGCGATCGACGGGATGAACAGGAGCGCGTAGCCCCAGGTCAGCCACGCCCCGATCATCGCGGGCACCCAGAGCACCGCGAGGACGAGGCCGACCGCCCCGGTGATCCGCGTGGCGCGCCCCGCATCGATCACGCGACCCAAGCCGAGATGCAGGAGCTTGCCGCCATCGAGCGGCTGTACCGGCAGAAGGTTCAGCGCGAAGAGCACGAGGTTGGTCGTCGCGAAGAGCTCGACATACCAGCCGATATACCACGCGGCCTCGGCGCCGGTGGCGTAGTAGGGATCGACGATCGCACCGCCGATCAGCGATCCGACGGCCCAGAGCGCGAGGTTGGTCAGGGGCCCCATCGCGACGATCAGTTCGGTCTCTCGCGGGGTCGCGGCCCGATGCCGCTCGCAGAAACCTCCGCCGCCCCAAAGCACGATCCGCCGGACAGGCTGCCCCTGGACCAGTGCGCCCCAGGCATGTCCGAGCTCGTGCAGCAGGATCGAGACGGCGACGATACCGAAGAAGATCAGCCCGTGCTGACTGGGGGCGAAGCCGACGAAGACGAGCGCCAGCAGAAGGAAGCTGGGCGCGATCTCGATGGGCACGCCCCAAGGGCCGCGAAAGGTCAGGAGCGGGGTTTCGGTGCGGTTGAACATCGGCGGACTCCGATCGGAAAAATCGCACCGAGCCTGACCGGCCACGGCGGCGGGTCCATGGCCGGGTTCGGGCAATTTCGGGACCGCCGGGGGTCAATCGTAGGCCACCACCTCGATCTCGACGCCGTCGGGGCCGTCGAAATAGAACCGTCGTCCGGGCTCGTAATCGGCGTGGTTATGCGGTGTGAACCCGGCCTCGCGAACGCGCGACTCGGCCTGCGCGATATCGTCCACGACGACGCCGATATGGTTCAGCGCCCCGGGCGTGACGTAGCTGTCCGGTGCCGTCCCGACGCCGGCGCCGGGCGTGTAGAGCGCGAGGTAGTCGTCGGGGCCGCCGACATGGACGCTGCGCCCGGCGCCACCCAGCACCGGGCCGGACCAGCGTACGGTCCAGTCGAAGAGATCGCCGAGGAGTGCGGCGAAGGCATCCGCGTCGGAGACGGTGAGGTTGAGATGTTCCAGTCGGGCCATGGCGTGTCCTTTCACGGTTGACCCGCCCCGTATCGGAGCTCGACCATGATCGAGGTCAAGGGAGATCGGCATGAAACGCGAACTCACCATCGGCGAGGTGTCCGCCCGTTCGGGGCTGAGCGTCAGCGCCCTGCGATACTACGAGGGCAAGGGACTGATCGCACCGCCCCGCACGCGCGGCGGCCAGCGGCGCTATCCGCGTGCGGAGCTGCGACGGCTGGCCTTCATCCGCGTGGCCCAGCGACTGGGCCTGAGCCTCCGGCGCATCCGCGAGGCGCTGGCCCGCGTGCCGGACGGGCGCGCCCCGACGCCCGCCGACTGGGCCGCGATCGCCGCCGGGATGCAGGACGAGCTGACCGAGCGGATCGAGACGATGACCCGGCTGCGCGACAATCTCGATGGCTGTATCGGCTGCGGATGCCTGTCGATGTCGGCCTGCCCGCTCTGGAACCCTGACGACGCGAAGGGGGCCGAGGGACCCGGCGCGCGGCTGGTCGAGGGTCAGACGTGAAAAAGGCCCCGCACGGGGGCCTTCGTCGGTCGCCGTCGGAGGCGAATCAGGCTTCGAGCGCCGCCGGGGCGTCGGAGGACTTGGCGATGTCCTTCTTGATCTTCAGCGCGCGGGCCGAGAGATCGGTGTCCTTCGCCTTGGCGAGGAACGCGTCGAGCCCGCCACGGTGATCGACGGTCCGCAGCGCGGCCGCCGAGATGCGCAGCTTGAACGCACGGCCCAGCGCTTCGGATTGCAGCGTGGTGTCGTTCAGGTTGGGCAGAAAACGGCGGCGGGTCTTGTTGTTGGCGTGGCTGACATTGTTGCCAGTCATCGGGCCCTTGCCGGTGAGTTCGCAGACGCGAGACATGATGGCCACTCCGGGGTCAGAAGGGTTGAAAACAGGTGCAGGGCCGAAAACGGCCCCGCGGTCGGGGTCCATTAGGGGAGGTGCGCGGTGGCGTCAAGCGGCGCGCGGCATTCGCGGGTCCGGATCGGACGCGATGGGCGGCCTCAGGCGCGGAGGGCCGCCAGCATTTCCTCGGCCGCCGCGCGCACGGCGCGGTCGCCCCGCGCCACCTCGCGCGAGAGCCTGGCCATGCGCGCACGTGTCTCGGGCTCCGACAATCGTGCCAGCAGACCGGCCCGCACCTCGTCGGCGAACCAGTGCGCGGCCTGTTCGGCGCGGGTGCGCTGCCAGTGCCCTTCGGCGCGCCGCCAGTCGGCCAGCGCCGTCATCTCCTCCCACGCCCGATCCAGACCCATGCCCTCGACCGCCGAGACCGGCAGCGCCTTCGGGAAGCCGTCGGGATCGGTCGGTCGCTTCCGGAGCAGCCGCAGCGCGCCCGCGTAATCGGCCACCGTCCGGGTCGCCGAGCTCTTCAGGTCGCCATCGGCCTTGTTGACCAGAATGAGGTCCGCGATCTCCATGATGCCGCGCTTGACGCCCTGCAGCTCGTCGCCCCCCGCCGGAGCCAGCAGCAGCACGAAGAGGTCGCACATCTGAGCCACCATCGTCTCGGACTGTCCGACGCCCACCGTCTCGATCAGCACGACGTCGTAGCCCGCAGCTTCGCAGAGCGCGACCGCCTCGCGCGAGCGGCGCGCAACGCCCCCCAGATGCGTGGCCGAGGGCGAGGGCCGGATAAACGCGTTCGGATCGCGCGCCAGCCGGTCCATCCGCGTCTTGTCCCCGAGGATCGAGCCGCCGGTCCGTGCGCTCGAGGGATCGACGGCGAGGACCGCGACGCGGTGTCCCTGCCCCGTCAGCATGGTCCCGAAGGCCTCGATGAAGGTCGATTTGCCGACGCCCGGCGTGCCCGACAGCCCGATCCGCAGCGCCTCGCGCCCGATGGGCAACGCATCCAGCAGCGCGGCGGCACGGTCCTGATGGTCGGGGCGCGTGCTCTCGACCAGCGTGATGGCGCGGGCCAGCGCGCGGCGGTCGCCATCCTGCAACGGGTCGAGAAGGGGGTCGGTCATGGCCCGGTTGATGGCCGAGGCGGCGAGCCCGTGCAAGCGCGCCGCGTTCGCGCTAGATCAGGGACATGCTCCGACCGCTCGCCCTTCTCGTCCTGATCGCGTCGCCCGCGAGGGCCGAGACGATCCGCTTCGACCTCGTGCTGCGCGGCGTGACCGGCGGGCAGGTGGCGCTGGCCGCCGATGTCGCAGGCGGGCGCTACGCCGTCACGGGTCGCGCGCAGGGGACCGGCGTGGTCGGCACGCTCGTGCGCTACAGCTACGAGGGCAGCGCCACGGGGGAGCTCGTCGCCGGGGCGCCCCGCTCCGAGCGATATGTCGAGGTCGAGACCGGGCGCAGGGGCCGGTTCGAAACAACCACGACCTTCACCGGCGGGCGCGTGGTGTCGGCGGTCGTCGCGCCGACGCCCGAACGCGACCCGTGGGATATCGACCCGGTCGGACAGCGCGGAATCGACCCGCTCAGCGCGCTCTGGGACCTGACGCGCACCGTGCCCGCCGACGGCGTCTGCACGCGCGGCTGGAATCTCTTCGACGGCCAACGGCTCTCGCGGCTCAAGCTCTCGGGATGGCGCGTCGTGGACGGGCGCAGCATCTGCGACGCAACCTACACCCGGATCGCCGGCTATTCCCCGGACGAGTTGTCGCGCCGCGACGGGACCCGCTTCACCATCACCTATGCCCCCGTGGGCGACGGCATGGTGCGCGCGATCGAGATGCGGGCCGACACGCGGCTCGGCCCCGCGGTGATGCGCCTCAGATGACGCCGTTGCCCATCGACGACGCGTTGCCTGACCTCGTGGCGGCGGTGGGCACGCATGGGTTGGCCGTCCTGCAGGCCCCGCCCGGTGCGGGCAAGACGACCCGCGTGCCGTTGGCCCTCCTGCCGGTGATCGACGGCTGTATCGTCATGCTGGAGCCGCGTCGGCTGGCCACCCGCGCTGCCGCCGCGCGCATGGCCGAGACGCTGGGCGAGCCCGCGGGCCGGACCGTCGGCTACCGGATGCGCGGGGCCTCCGAGGTCTCGGACGCGACCCGGATCGAGGTCGTGACCGAAGGCATCTTCACGCGCATGATCCAGGCCGATCCCGAGCTGCCGGGCATCGGCTGCGTCATCTTCGACGAATTCCACGAACGCTCGCTCAACGCCGATCTGGGGCTCGCGCTGGCGGTCGAGGCGCGGCAGGTGCTCCGCCCCGATCTGGCGCTTGTCGTGATGTCCGCGACCCTCGATGCGGGCCCCGTGGCCGAGATGCTGGGCGCGCCGGTCGTCACCTCCGAAGGACGGAGCTTCCCGGTCGAGCGGCGCTGGCGCGACCGGCCGCCCCCCGAGGGCCAGCGCATCGAAGCACAGGTCGCGGCCCTCGTGACCGAGGCGCTGGACACGGTCGAGGGCGACGTGCTGGCCTTTTTGCCCGGCGAGGGCGAGATCCGGCGCTGCGCCGGGCTTCTAGGGGCGGTCGCGGCAGACGTGCGCCCGCTCTACGGCGCCCTGCCCTTTGCCGAGCAGCGCGCCGCCATCGCGCCGGGGCCGCGCCGGAAGGTCGTGCTGGCCACGTCCATCGCCGAGACCTCGCTGACGATCGAGGGCGTGCGCGCGGTGGTCGATGGCGGGCTGGCCCGGCGGGCCCGGTTCGACCCGGGCTCCGGCATGTCGCGGCTGGTGACCGAACGGGTCACGCGCGCCGAGGCCACGCAGCGGGCCGGCCGCGCGGGCCGGGTCGCACCGGGCGTGGCCTTCTCCAACTGGATGCAGGGACAAGAGGGCGCGCTCGCCGCCTTCCCGCCCCCCGAGATCGCGCGCGCTGACCTCACGGGATTGGCGCTTGAGCTGGCCGTCTGGGGCTCGGACGCGCTGGCCTTCCTGACGCCGCCCCCCGAGGGCGCGTTGGCCGAAGCGCGCGCGCTGCTGGCGTCGCTGGGCGCGCTCGAGGGTGGGACCATCACCGACCATGGGCGCGCGCTGGCGCGGATGCCGCTCCACCCGAGACTGGCCCATATGGTGACGACCGGCGGGCGCGGCGTGGCAGCACTCGCGGGCGTGCTCGTGGTGCGGTCGGGGCCCGGCCCGGTCGATCTGGGCGAGGTGCTGCGCGCGCCGACCCCCGAAGCTCGCGCCGAGGCCAAGCGCCTGCGTCGGTTCGAGGCAGGGCCGCCCCGCTCGGACGCGCAGCGC
This sequence comes from uncultured Jannaschia sp., assembly GCF_947503795.1. Lineage (NCBI taxonomy): Bacteria > Pseudomonadati > Pseudomonadota > Alphaproteobacteria > Rhodobacterales > Roseobacteraceae > Jannaschia > uncultured Jannaschia sp. Next base: position 290,487 of record NZ_CANNEZ010000002.1, read on the forward strand.
CTCGCGCTTGCCTATCCCGATCGGGTGGGCCTGCGCCGCGATGGCGAGGCACCGCGCTGGCTCCTGTCCGGCGGCAAGGGCGCGAAGATGGAGAAGGGCGACACGCTCGCCGGGGCGCGCCTGATCGTGGCCAGCGATCTCGACGGCGACCGCACCGAAGCGCGGGTCCGGAAGGCCCTCGCGATCACCGAGGCCGAGCTCCGCGAGGTGCATGGCCCGGCGATCGCCTGGGTCGAAACCTGCGCATGGTCCGAGCGGCATCGCCGGGTCGAGGCGCGGCGGCGCGAGATGTTCGGGGCCATCGCGCTCGACGACCGCCCGTGGCCCGATGCCCCGCCTGACGGGATTGCGGCGGCCCTCATGGACGGCTTGCGATCCCTCGGGGTGGACGCGCTCGGCTGGTCGAAGCGCGCGCGTCTGCTGCGCGCCCGCATCGCGGCGGCCGAGTTGCGGGATGTGAGCGATGCGGCGCTGCTCGCGGCCTTGGACGAATGGCTGGCGCCGTGGCTCGACGGGATCCGAGACGCGGGCGGGCTCGGGCGGCTCGACCCGACGGATGCGCTCATGGCGTGGCTCGGATGGAACGACGGCCAGCGGTTGGACCGGCTGGCCCCGGCGTCCTACCGCTCGCCGCTCGGAAACCGCGTGCCCATCGACTACGCGCCCGAGATCCCGACCATCTCGGTGCGCGTGCAGGAGATGTTCGGCGAGACGCGGCATCCGGTCGTGGGCCGGACCCCGCTCCGGATCGAGCTTCTGTCGCCTGCGCGCCGTCCCGTCGCGATCACGCAGGACCTGCCGGGCTTCTGGGCCGGCGCTTGGGCCGATGTGCGTCGCGACATGCGCGGGCGCTATCCGCGCCACCCCTGGCCCGAAGACCCGACCGTCGCCGACCCGACCCTCCGGGCCAAGCCGCGCGGCTAGGCGAGGATGTCGCGCATCAGCGGCGAGGCGGGGTCGCGCAGCGCGTCGATGACGTCGAAATGGTGGCGTCCGGGCGCGCGCCGGACGGGCACGTCCCACGCCGCCCCCAAGGCGTCGGCCTGCCAGAGAAAGCTCGGCCGCTCCTCGGCGCCGACATGCACCGTGACGGCTGGCCCCGCGAGCGGGTGGCCCAGCGCCGGGCTTTCCGCCACGGCCTCGGCCGCATCGAGGCGCAGGTCGTCATTCATGCTTTGCGGCACAAGCGGGCGCAGATCGGCGACGGGGCTGATCGGCACACAGGTCGCAATTCGCGCGATGCAGGCGGGCGCGGCATCGGCCATGATCATCCGCGCCACGAGATGTCCGCCCGCACTGTGCCCGGTCAGCCGGATCGGGCCGGACACGTCCTCGGCCGCGCGATCCACGGCGCGGGCGATGCAGGCGGTGATCTCTGCGATGCGCGCGCCGGGGGCGAGCGGATAGCCCGGCATCGCGACCGCGTATCCTGCGCTCAGTGCGCCTTCGGCGAAGTGCGACCAGTCCGAGCGGCCGAACCGCCGCCAGTAGCCGCCATGGACGAACACCACGAGGCCGTGCGGCGCACCCTCCGGCCGGAAGAGGTCGAGCGCCTCGGCCTCGCCCGGCCCGTAAGCGATGGTGCTGACATCGCTGCGGGCCCGGAAGTCGGCGGCTTCGGCGGCCCAGCGGGGCGGATAGGCCGCCGCGTCGGCGATGTGGTCGGCATTGGCGTAGGCGTCGTCCAACGCCGCGCGGTCCATGTCTTGCCAAGACTCCATCCCGGTCCCCTTCCCTGTCCTGTCGCGCAAGGTGCCCGAGCCTGTCCCGAAACGCGATGCCCCAAACGCAGACGGGGCGCCCCGAAGGACGCCCCGACCCGGTACGTGTGCGACGCGGGGTCAGTGTAGCTTGGCGGATACCGTTTCGATCGACTGGTCGATCAGCGTGTCGGCATCGGAGGCGGTGAGCTGCTTGGCCACGACCTCGCCCGCCGCGGCGGTCGCGACGGCGATGGCCCGGTCCCGGACCTCCTTGACGGCAGCGTTCCGCGCGCTGTCGATCTGGTCGATCGCGGCGGCAAGGCGACGCTGGACGGACGCTTCGAGGTCGACGCGGGCCTGGTCGGCGGTGGCCTGTGCCTCGGCGCGGGCAGTGGCCACGATCTCGTCGGCCTGGGTCTGGGCTTCGCGGGTCTTGCGCTCGTAGGAGGCCAGCAGCGTCTGTGCCTCCTCGCGCAGCGCGCGGGCCTCGTCGAGATCCTTCTGGATGCCGGCCGCGCGGGTGTCGAGCATCCCCATCAGCTTGGACGGCACCTTGAAGTAGAGGACGATGCCCACGAAGATCAGAAAGCCGATCGTGACGACGAAATCGGTGTTCCCGAGGCTGAAGAAGGGGCCGGAGGCGGCCAGCGCGGGCGTCGCGGCCAGGGCGGCGGCGGTGGTCAGGATGATGCGCATCGGATCAGGCCCCCTTCACGCGGCTGTCGACGGCCGCGTCGATCGCGGATCGGTCGGCCTTGCCGCCCAGCGCTTCGACGATCTCGGCGGCCACGTCGCGGGCGACCTCGGTCACGGAAGCGGCGGAACCGGCGCGGATCTCGGAGATCTGTGCCTCGCTCTCGGCGGTCTTCTCGGCGATCTGCTCGTCCGCCTTGGCGATGGCGGCGTCGAGGTCGCCCTTGATCTCGGCGCGGGCCTCGGCCGAGATGCGCTGCGCTTCGGCACGGGCATCGGCCAGCGCCTGCTCATAGGCGGCCTCGGCTTCGCGGGCTTGCCGGTTGAGGTCTTCGGCGGCGGCCAGGTCGTTGGATATGGTGCCCGACCGCTCCGCCAGCACGGCGCCGAGGCGCGGCAGGGCGATCTTGGTCAGGATCAGGTAGATGGCCACGAGCGTGACGATCAGCCAGAAGATCTGGTTGCCGAACCACTCGGTGCAGAGCTGCGGCATGCCGATGGCGTTGCCGACGCTGTTGACGCAGAGGCCCGCGAGTTCGAGGTCGATGGGTTCGGTGGCCATATCGGAATCCGTCCGGTCTGGGGTGGCGCGGGCTGGCGAGGGGCGTCAGAGCCCCCCGCCTGCTCGTAAGGATCGTGTCGTCGCCTGTCTTAGACGGCGAACATCAGCAGCAGCGACACCAGGAAGGCGAAGATGCCGAGGGCTTCGGCGAACGCGATGCCGATGAAGAGCGTGGCGGTCTGTCCGCCAGCGGCGGAGGGGTTGCGCAGGGCGCCGGCGAGGAAGTTGCCGGCCACGTTGCCCACACCGATGGCGGCGGCGCCGGAGCCGATCGCGGCCAGGCCTGCGCCGATGAATTTGCCGGTGTCGGCCAGAACGATGATGTCGCCTTCCATGGGGGTATCTCCTTACGATGGGAAGTTTAGGCGTTTCGTAGGGCGCCGCGGGGCGGCACCGTTACCTCAGTGATGGGGATGCAGCGCGTCCTTCAGGTACACGCAGGTCAGGATCGTGAAGACGTAGGCCTGGATCGCCGAGACCAGCACCTCGAGCCCGTAGATCGCGACGATCCCGAAGAGCGAGAGCGGAGCGACCGCGACGAGAGCCGCGAAGGTCGCGAAGACCTTCAGAACCGCGTGGCCTGCCATGATGTTGCCCGCCAGACGAATGGAGTGGCTGACCGGACGCACGAAATACGAGATGATCTCGATCAGCGCGAGCACCGGGCGCAGCACCAGCGGCGCCGACGAGACCCAGAAGAGCGACAGGAACGACGCGCCGTTCTTGACGAAGCCGAGGATCGTCACCGCGAAGAACACGCCGAAGCCCAGCACCGCCGTCACGGCGATCTGGCTGGTCGGCGAGAACGACATCGGGATCAGAGCGAGGAAGTTCGAGAAGAGGATGAAGAGGAACAGCGTGAAGATGTAGGGGAAGTACTTCACCGCGTCTTTGCCGGTCACGTCCTCGATCATCTTGTAGACGAAGCCGTAGGCCAGTTCGGCGATCGACTGGATGCGGCTGGGAACGATGCCGCGGCCACGGGTGCCCAGCACCAGCAGGAGCAGCACGCAGAGCACCGTCAGCGCCATCCAGAACGTCGCGTTGGTGATCGTGTACCACGCCACCGGATCGCCCGCCTCGCCGAAGAGCGGCTTGACGATGAACTGGTCCATCGGGTGGAAGGACAGCCCGCCTTCGGTCGGTTCAGCCATGATCGCCCTCGTCCTTTGGCGCGCCGGCGCCCGGTTCCTTCAACGCCGCCGATACCGACAGCTTGCCCTGCATCTCCTGCGCCGAGGAGATCATCGTTTTCACCCCGGCCGCGAAGCCCAGGAGCGTGAACACGACCATCAGCCAGGGCTGGGTTCCCAGCAGGGCGTCGAGGCCGTATCCGATGCCGAAGCCGATCCCGAGACCGGCGACGAGTTCGATCACCATCCGCCAGGCCAGTTGCGCCTGGGAGTAGTGCTCCTCCATGTGGTCCTTCTCCTCGGACGGACGCTTGGCGGCCAGCTTGGCCTCGAGAGCCTTCAGGCGATCGGCGTCGTCGTCGGACATGGAAACCCCACGGATGTCGAGCTGGTGGATAGGATGGGGGGCGACCCGAGTCAACGCGACCTCCGGACGCTCGATTATCATTCTGTATCAGTGTCTTGCGAGTGGGCCTCGGAGGCACTTCCGACCTCGCCGCGATCCCCCGACATTCAACGCCGCGGTTGAACGTTCTTGACGCCACGCAGCCGTACCGTCACCCAGCCCCCCATGACGGACACCCTTTCCCCGGTCTTCGCGGCCCTCGCCGACCCAACGCGGCGGCGCATCCTCGCGATGCTGCTCGAGGACGACATGGCCGTGACGGACGTGGCCGCGGGGTTCGATATCTCGCTGGCGGCGGTGTCGAAGCACCTGGGCGCGCTGGCCCGCGCCGGGCTCATCGCGCAGGAGCGGCGTGGCCGCGTCGTCTGGTGCAAGCTCGAGCCCGACGCGTTGCGCGCCGCCAGCGTCTGGATGCAGGGGTTCGGGCAGTTCGACGGCCCCGATCTCGACGCGCTGGAGACGCTTCTGGACCGGCTCGACCCGCCGGATGCGGAGGACCTGCTGGACGACCTGTTGGCGGCGGAGCGCGGCGTCTGGAACGCGCTCGTCGCCGGGGACGCGGCGGCGGATCGCGCGGCGCTCGATCCCGCGTTCCTCGGGATCTATCCCGATGGCCCCGCGGGCCGGGACGGCCATGTCGGACAGCTCGCCGACGGGCCGACCGTCGCCGCCTACGCGCTGACCGAAGCGCGGGTGGTTCCGCTCGGCGGAGACGTCGCACTCCTGACCTACCGCGCGACTTTCGCGCGACCGGGTGCGGCCTCCGAGGCGATGTGGGTCTCCTCGATCTGGCGGCGCGTGGGCGGCGGATGGATCAACATCTTCAGCCAGGACACTCCGGCAGCCTGAGGCTCAGCCCGCCGCGATAACCTCGCGGTAGCGGCGCGCCAGATCGGCGGCCTTGGCGGGCCAGAGCCCGTCGCGCAGCACCTGCGCCCGCGCCGCGTGGCCCAGCCGCGCACGGGCCTCGGGATCGGCTGCAAGCCTGCCGATCGCCGCCGCGATGTCGCCCGCGAACCGGTCGGGGTCGGTCACCGGCACCTTGATTGCCGCGTCGTCATCGAGAAACGCGCCCGGCCCCCCGGCATCCGCGACGATCATCGGCAGGCCCCAGCGCATCGCCTCGTAGACGACATTTCCCGCAGGCTCGCGAAAGCTCGGGAAGACGAAGATGTCGGCTTCGGCATAGAGGGTCTCGACCTCGGCGCGGGGGATGAGCCCGTGGAACGTCACCCGGTCCGCGATCCCCAGCCGTTCGGCCTCGGCGCGGCATTCCGGCAGCTCCGGCCCGTCCCCGGCCGAGATCAGCCGCAGGCGCGGATCGGCTACGCGCGCCATCGCCCGAACGGCATCGCGCAGGCCCTTGGTCCGCACCCCACGTCCGACATGCAGGAGCCGGATTTCGCCGTCAGCCCGCGCGGGCCGGGGCGGTGCCACGTCGTCGATCCCCAGTTCCAGCACGTTCGCATAGGCGCGCGGCGCGATCCCGGCCGCCTCCAGCGCTTCGCGCACATAAGGCGCGACCCCGAGGATCAGTGCCGCCTCGCGATAGCTCGCGCGCAGGCCCGGATCGTGGCGCAGGCGCAGCCCGTCGAGCGCGCGGAGACGGGCGAACCAACCGGGAGGCGCGACCTCGTGGGCAAAGGCCGGCGGCGTCGGCAGCGAGCCACCCAGCGGACCCACCACGAAGGGCGCGCGCCCATGGCGCAGCGGCACGGCATAGCGCATCCCCTGCGGCATGATCTGATGGGTCAGGTCGTACTCGGCCCCCGCCAGATGCCGCCGGACATGGCGCGCGAAGATCGGCCATTCGGGCTTCAGCATCGCGCCCAGCCGCGTATGCCGCCGCAACGCGCGCGGCAGGGCCAAGGTCAACGCCCGCGCACCGGGCAGCTGGGCGGCCAGCGGCGTGTGGCCGGGGCTCTCGAAGGCCGCGACGGTCAGATCGACCAGCGGGGCCAGCGCCTCGGCCCAGCGAAAGGCCACGAAGGCCTCGCCCGTGGCCTCGCCCGACATGAAGGGCGAGATCAGGAGGATGCGGGGCTTTCGGTCGGGCATGGGCGCGCCTCGGGAACGGGTCGCACCCTTCCACCACGAACGTCGCGCCGGGGGAATCCCCGTCAGGTCTTCAGACGCACCCGCAGCTCTGCGGTCAGGACATCCATGTCCTCGCCCGTGCTCTCGGCCAGGCGCATCAGGCCGAACTGCACCCGCGCCACCTCCTGGTAGTAGGAGGTGTAGATGTAGTTCGTCGCGGCCCCGGCGGCGGCCCCGATGACGGGCACGGCCTGTGCGGCCAGCTTCTGGCCCAGCGGAATGGCGAGGCGCGGGGCGACCTTGGCGATCAGACCGTGAATCGCGCTGCCGGTCACCGTCAGGCGCATGGTCAGAAAGCTCAGATCCGTGCCGTCGTCGTCGTCGAGGGGCCCGGCGGCGGCGAAGACCCGCAGGCAGGCAGCGCGGATCTCGGGACGCGCGGGATCGAAGCCGTGCTCGTCCGCGATGGACTGAATCGCGCGCAGGATCAGCGTCGTGGTCACGGGAAGCTCGGCCAGCGCCGAGGGCAAGCCACCGAAGCCGCCCGCAGCACCCGTGCCCACGGTGATCGCGCGGGTTAGCCAGTCCGAGCCGTCCGCGATCCGACCGCGCGAGGCGGCGGCGGCCGTGAACGATTGCTCCAGCGCGGCGGCGGTGGCCTTTTCCAACCCGGAGCGGACCGATTGCGGCAGCATGTCGATCATGCTCTCGGCCTGCGTCCCGATCAGCGACAGCAGTTGCAGGCCGACCCCCGAGGCGCCCCGCATGGCGGCGGCAAGACGGTCGAGCTCGGCCTCGCGGTCGAGCGGCGGAAAGATCTGTTCGGTCTGCGGCTTCATCATGCCACAGGATGTGGGTGCGCCGCGCCTCAGGGCAAGGCCCGTACGACGTCGCCCGTGATCCCGTCCCAATCCCAGCATCCCAGCACCCGCGCCGGGTTCGTCGGGGGCGGCATGGTCACGCCCGCCAGCGGTGCGAAGCCGAACCGCCCGTAATAGGGCGCGTCCCCGACCAGCAGGACCCGGTTCACGCCCGCGACCGCCGCGCGGTCCAGACCCGACTGGATCAGATAGGCGCCCAGCCCCTCGCCCTGCCGCGTCGGATGGATCGCGACCGGTCCCAGCAGCATCGCGTCATGCGCCCCGACGCGGACGGGCCAGAAGCGGATCGCGCCCGCGACCTCGCCTGCCGCGCCCCGCGCCACGAGACAGAGATCGCGCGCCGCCGCCACGCCGTCGCGCAGCCGGTAGGACGAGAGCGCCGTCCGGCCCGGCGCGAAGCACAGGTCCAGAAGCGCTTCGACCTCCCATTCGTCCTCGGGTGTCTCGCGGCAGAGTTCCATGGCGCCGGTTGTGGCGTCTGTCGCGCGGCTCGGCTAGTCCTTCGCGCGACGCCAAGGAGACCCGCGATGTTCTACCGCCCCGAGGACGGCCACGGCCTGCCCCACAATCCGTTCAACGCCGTCGTCTCGCCCCGCCCCATCGGCTGGATCGGAACGCGCGGCGCGATGGGCGACAACCTGGCACCCTACAGCTTCTTCAACGCGGTGGCCTATGTCCCGCCGCAGGTGATGTTCGCCTCGACCAGCGCCAAGGACGACCGGGACGGGACCAAGGACAGCGTGGCGCAGATCCGCGAAAGCGGCGTCTTCTCGGTCAATATCGTGGAATACGCGTCGCGCGACCGCATGAACGTCTCGTCGGGGGCGCATCCCGCCGGCACGGACGAATTCGCGGTCGCGGGCGTGCCCAAGGCGGAATGCGACACGATCGACGCGCCGCGCGTGGCCGACGCGCCCGCGACGCTGGAATGCAAGCTGACGCAGATCGTGACCCTGCCCGGCGCGGCGAATTTCGCGGTCTTCGGCGAAGTCACCGGCATCCACCTGCGCGACGATTGCATCGTCGACGGCCGGTTCGACGTGACGACCTTCGCGCCGCTGGCCCGGCTCGGGTATCGCGACTACACCAGGGTCGGTGATCTCTTCTCGCTCAAGCGGCCGGACGACTAGGCCCCCAGCACCAGCCAGCGGGTGATCCCGTAGACGTAGAGCGCCGTGAAGAGAAGGTTGATCAGCTTGAGCTGCCGCTCGCCGTGGAGCCAGGCGTAGAAGATCCAGATGGTGCAGAAGGGCAGCCCGAGGATCATCGGCCAGGGGTGCCAGTTCTGGACGATGGCGATGGTGCTCGCGATGCCCAGCGCCAGTGCGAACCACTTCGCCCGCTGCTCATGGGTGGCGAGCCAGTGGATCAGGCGGTCGGAGGACGACATGGGCGCACGCATTCGCGTAGCTTCCTTTCGGGACGGATAATGCTGTCGGGAGACGGGTCATCTCTGCCACCCGTCCCTGTCCGGATATCCGCGATGCCCAGTCGGCACAAGCCCGTGGGCGACCTGCCATGTCGCGAACCGGCGCCCCGACCCGGCAGGGCCGACGCCCGCCCGCGCCGACGCAAGAGTTTTCACCGAAAACTCTTTGCCAAGACCTTCATCGAAGATCTTGGACCTCGCCGTCAGTGACCGCCCTCGAGGATGCCGGTCCGCACGCCGTAATTGGCGGCGATCGCGTAATCGGGGTCGTCATCGCTGTCGACCATCAGGTGTCCGGCCTTCGTCAGCAGGCGGTGGCAGTCGCGGCTGAGGTGGCGCAGCTCGATCCGCTTGCCCGCCGCCTCGTATTTCCCGGCGACCGCCTCGATGGCCTGCAGCGCGGACTGGTCGGCGACCCGGCTTTCGGCGAAGTCCACGATGACGACCGAAGGGTCCGCCTCGGGATCGAAGAGTTCGACGAAGCCCGTGGCCGACCCGAAGAAGAGCGGGCCGTTGACCTGGTAGACGCGCGCGCCTTCGGGGGTCTCGTAGGTCGAGGCCCGGATGCGGCGCGCATTTTCCCAGGCATAGGCCAGCGCCGAGACGATCACGCCCACGACCACCGCGATGGCGAGGTCGGTCAGCACCGTCACGATGGTCATGAGGATGA